>JANWZN010000177.1 GCA_025054575.1 Geminicoccaceae bacterium
TTCGGCGCCGAAGCGGACCGGCTCCTCGATGAAGGTCGGACCGGTGAGCCGGGCATCGGCCGCGAACGGCAGCGGCGGTGCCGGGCCTCGCGGCACCATCCTCGGGTCGGCGGCGAGCCGCTCGACGAGGTCCCCGAACACCGGCCGCGGCACGTCGGAGTAGAGCGGATCGCGCAACCAATCCTCGAGGCCGGTGAACGGTGCCCGCTCGAGCGCGATCCCCGCGTCCTTCCAGACGGCGCAAGCAACCGCGGCGCGGCGGGCGTCGGGGCGCTCGAGGACCAGCGCACGGGCAACCGGCGGTGGCCGCCCGAGCGGATCGAGGCGCCGCATGCGGTCGACCGTCCGGGTGTCGAGGACGAAGCCGCCGATCAGCAAGCCGCCCTCCTCGGTGCGGCCGGAACCATGATCGCCGGGCCCGCCGCCGGCGAGCCGAGCCCAGGCCTCGAGCTCGCGAACATAGGCTCTGCCCGATGAAGGTGGTGCGAGCAGCACCAGGGTTGCCACGTTGGCGAGCCGGTGCGCGGCTTCGGCTGCCAGCAGCGCACCGAGCCGCGTGCCGATCAGCGCGAGCTCGGATGCTCCCGCGAGCCGCGGCGGCGCGCGCGCCGCCGCTTCGATCGCGCCGAGCCAAGCCTCGAGCAGATCGCTGCCCGGCTCGGGGTCGAGCGACTCCGCGGTCCCCGGGTAATCCAGGCGCAGGCAGGGCAGCCCGCGCGCCGCGAGCAGGTCCGCGAGGATCTTGAGCCCGCGCTGGGCGCACAGCGCCTCGAAGCCCCAAGGCGGGCAGATCAGCACGGCGCGACCACCCCTCGCCGGGTGGAACCAGGCGCGGCAGCCGGCCACGGCGAGCGGGATCACGGCGGAGGTCCCGGTGCCGACTGCCGCTTGCCGCAGGCCTCGGCTCGCTGCCGGCCGGGCCGGTCGTACCCGCCGCTTCGAGGGAGGAGGGCCGGGCCGACCGTTCCGCCGCCGTGCGCACCACGACCCCGCCGCCGCTTCGGACCGACTAGAGCGCGATCCGCGCCTGTCGCCGCTACGTCGTCGGCTGCGGCCGCCGCGGCGCGAGGCGCGCTCGCCCAGGGCCGGCCCAGCGGGCTCGGGATCCCGGATCCCGGAGCCGCACCGCTCGGAACCGGCCGAGGCGCGCCGCGCGCACCGCGCCGAGGTGGGGTCGGCGGCGACCGAGGAGCCGTCCGGACGAGGTCCGCTCGATCCTCTGGGAGGATCGCACCCCTGGCGGTCCGGCCGGGGCCGGCCACGGACCGCTTCGGGTCGATCGCTGCCGGGCACGCTTCGCGCCGAGGCCGTGCCGGCCTTCGGCGCTCGAAAAGCGTCGTTGCGAGCGACCGCGTCACGGGCTCGCGCCCTCGAGCGCAGCGCGGATGCGCGCGGGCCAGCATGTGGGGTCGAGGCCGTGATGGCGCAGGAGGGCCATGGCGAGCCGCTCGACGCCGAAGCCCACGCAGGCGGTGTGCGCGGGTGCCCCCTCGAAGTCGCGGATGCCGAAGCTTCGAGCGAAGTGGTCCTGATGATAATTGAACGACATGCAGGCGGTCGGGCGTTGCGGGTCGGCGATCGGTACCACGAGTTCGAATTTGAGGCGCTGATCGCGCTGGCTCGCCGCCATGATCTGGCCGCCGCGACCGAAGAATGGGTCGTGCGCGAGCTCGAGCCGGGCCGGCAGGTCGAGCATGTCGACCAGCTGCCGGGCGCGCTCGATCCAGCGCTGGCGGAAATCGAGAACCTGCTCGGGACGGCCGAGCCGCACCTGCTCGCGCATCCGGAAGAGCTGGAGGCGGGTCGGCTCGGTCGACGGTTCGTGGCGGAAGCACCAAGAGGCGACGTCGGCGATCCCGCCCGTCGCCGGCAGCGGCCCGCGCGCCGCGAAGATCGGGTAGACCGGATAGCAGGCGGCGGGGGTGAGAACGAGCCCGGTCGGCGCCTGCCGCCCGGTCCAGTCGCGGCCGGCGCGCAGCGCGGCCAGGAGTTCGCGATGACCGCGCTCGTCGCCGTCGAAGGCGTGCACCGTTCCGGCCAGATGCGGAAAGCTGTCGAGATAGCCGCTCCGCTCGAACAGGGCGCGGCCGATCGCCGGCGGGAATCGCAGCCGCTCGGCGCGATCGTCCGCCGTGAGCCGGTCGAAGAGCGCTTCCAGGCGGTCGAGCAGCGCATCGAAGGCCGCACCGCGCCCGTAGAGCCCGGGCGTCCCGGTCGGGATCAGATGGCCGGCGTCGACCAGCGCCTCGAGCAGGTCGCTCGCCGAGGCGGCCGCGGCACCGCCGCCGCCCGTCGCCTCTCGCCCCTCGCCCACAGCATTCTCCTCCGATCGATCGCGCATCTCAGCCGCGGCCGTGGCCGGCCCGCCCGAAGGCCCCGCCGACGATCGGCGACCGGGCGACGGCCCGTTCGCCGGGCCCGCACGGCGCGCGCTGGCCGAACCGACCGGCGTCACGGCCGAGCCCCTACCGGCAGCAGCTCGGCGAGCGCCGCGGCCAGTGCCGCGATCGAGCGGAAGGTAGCGCGTGTCAGCAGCCGATCCGGGAACTCGACCCCTAACCGCTCCTCGAGCGCCACCATGAGCTCGACCGCGCCGTGGGAATCGAGACCGAGCGCGAAGAGATCGTCGTCGCGGTCGACCGCCGCCACGTCGACCGCGAGCCTGCCACTGCCGGCGAGCACCGCGCGGATCTCCTCGTCGAGCTCCATCGGCACCGAGTGCCTCCTCCGCTGCGCGGCCGCGAGCCGCCCCCGGCGGCGCTCGCGCCGCGAGGCCGCGCGCGAGCACCGCCAACCCCCTTCTAACGCGGCGATCGTTAAGAAAGCGTTGCACCACTGCCCGCCCGGAGGGCCGTGAAGCAACCGGCGCGGGCGGTCACGAGGATGCGCTCGGGCGTCGAGCGGGCGTCTCAGAGGGGCGGCAGAGCCGCCTCGATCGCCTGGCGCCGCGGCTCGAGGAACGGCGGCAGGACGAGCCGATCGCCGAGCCGTTCGACCGGCTCGTCGACCGCGAAGCCGGGACCGTCGGTCGCGAGCTCGACGAGCACCCCGCCGGGCTCTCGGAGATAGAGCGAGCGGAACCAGAACCGGTCGATCTCGCCCGAATGGCGCACACCCGCCGCGTCGAGCCGCATTGCCCAAGCGGCCAGCGCCGCCCGGTCGGACACCCGGAAGGCCAGGTGGTGGACGCCGCCGGCGCCCTGCCGGGCGGGCCCGAGGTCGCGGCGGATCCGCAGCCGGACCTCGCCCGCGGCCCCGCCGGGACCGACCGCGAAGCGAAGCAGGCCAGCCTCGGGCAGCTCCGGATCGGCCGCCTCGCCGAGCGGCCGGAAGCCCAGCCGCTCCTCGAGAAAGCGGGCGGTCGGCGCGGCCCGGGGCAGGTCGAGCGTGACCGGGCCGAGGCCGCGCAGCTGCCGCTCGGGCGGCACCGGGCTCGCGGCCCACGGCACGGCCGGGCCGGGCACGTCCTCGACCACGAGCAGGAGCCGCTGGCCCTCCGGATCCTCGAACCGCAGCCCGGGCCGGTCGCCCGGCTCGCGGGTCCGGCGAACCGCGATCCCGAGGCCGCGCAGGCGCTCCTCCCACCAGGCGAGATCCGCCTCGCTGCCGACCCGAAAGCCGGTGAGCGCTACGGCGTGGTTGCCGCGCCGCTCGGGCGGCATCGGCCAGACGAAGAAGGTCACGTCCGTGCCGGGGCTGCCGACCGCATCGGCGTAGAACAGATGGCGGGTGGTCGGATCGTCCTGGTTGACCGTGCTCTTGACGAGCCGCAAGCCCAAGACCTCGATGTAGAACCGCTTGTTGCAGGCGCCGTCGGCGGTGATCGCGGTCAGGTGGTGAAGGCCACCGAGCGGTGGGGCGGAGGGGAGCATGGCGAGACCTCGCGGGAAAGCCGGCTCGCCATGACGTAGCGCCCGGCCGGCCCGGCTCAACCGCGGCCGTGCGGATCGCGCGCACCGAGCCAGAGCGCGAGTGCGAACAGCAGGAGCACGATCGGCCAGACCAGGACCTGCGCGCCGTCGAGGCCGAAGAGCAGCTTCTGGTCGAGAAAGTGCTCCACCACGAGCCTCCTATTGCTGCATCGCGCGCGGCAGCCAGAGTGCGATGTCGGGAAAGGCGATCACCAAAAGAAGGCCGATCAGCTGCAGCAGCACGAACGGCACGATGCCGCGGTAGACCTCCTCGATCCGCACCCGGTTTCCGGCCGTGCCTTTGAGATAGAACAGGGCGAAGCCGAAGGGCGGGGTCAAGAAGCTGTTCTGGAAATTGATCGCGACCAGGATCGCGAACCAGAGCACGAGCTCGGGTCGCGCGACGTGCTCACCGAGATCGAGCATGCGCACGATCGGGTAGGCGACCGGCAGCACAATGAGCGTGATCTCGAGCCAATCGAAGAAGAAGCCCAGGAGAAAGACGATCGCCATGATCAAAAGAAGAATACCCCAAGGCCCCAGACCCAGGTCCTGGATGAGATCGCTCACCACGTGATCGCCGCCGAGCGAGCGGAAGACGTAGGAGAAGGTCGTGGCCCCGATGATCACGAAGAAGACCATGGCGGTGGTGAGCGTCGCACTGCGGCAGACGCTGTGCAGGAGACCCGGACTGAAGCGTCCGTTGAGCACGCACAGAAGCGTCGCCCCGGCGGCACCGACCGCAGCCGCCTCGGTCGGCGTCGCCCAGCCGAAGAACATCGAGCCGAGCACGAGGAAGACGAGGAAGGCGGGCGGGAACAGGCTCTTGGCCAGCATGCCGAGATAGGCCCAGGGCGTCCCCGGGCCGCCGTCGGCGGGCGGCAAGGGCGCGATCGCCGGGTTCAGTCGGGTCACGACGAGAATGTAGAGGAGATACAGGCTCGACAGCAGAAAACCCGGAAAGAACGCCGCGAAGAACAGGTCACCGACCGAGAGCTGCAACAGATCGCCCATGATGACGAGCATGATCGAGGGCGGGATCAGGATACCGAGCGTGCCGGCGGCGGCGATCGTGCCGGTCGACAGCCGATTGCTGTAGCCCGCCGCCTGCATCGTCGGCAGCGCCAGGAGCGTCATCATGACGACCGAGGCGCCGATGATCCCGGTGGCGGCCGCCAGGATCGTGCCCATGAGCGTGACCGCCATGGCGAGCCCGCCGCGCACCCGCCGCAAGACGATCCCGAGCGTGCGCAAGAGATCCTCGGCCACGCCCGACTGTTCGAGCATCGTGCCCATGAAGATGAACATGGGTACGGCGACCAGAACCGGGTTCTCGGCCGCCGTTCCCCAGATCCGCACCGGGATGTTGAAGAACTCGATCGGTGCGAACACACCGAAGAGATAGCCGACGAAGCCGAAGGCAAGGCCGACCCCGCCGATCACGGCCGCGACCGGCAGGCCGCTGAACAGGAGCAGCACGAGGGCCGCGAACATCAGAAGCGGCAGGAGGTCCTCGATGTACACGGCTGCCCCTCAGGTGCCGATCGGTGGATGGCTCGCGCGGTGGAGATCGGCGAGCCGGGCCCGGACCTCGGCCGGTCCGAAGAGGAAGAGCAGGTTGCGCAAGAGGATCGCCACGCTGGCGAGCAACAGAAGGACCATCGAGAGCGGAATGAAGGCCTTGATCGCCCA
>JANWZN010000178.1 GCA_025054575.1 Geminicoccaceae bacterium
GCGGCGCGGTCGGGATCGGCACGATCGCCGCCGCGTTTGCCCGCGCCGCCCGTTCGTCCCGGCGCAGGATCCGCAACTCGTTGATCGCGAAGGCCAGCATCGCGAAGGTGAGCCAGCCCTTGAGCAACAGAAAGGCGGTACCCTCCGACATCGCCACCTCCCTCGTGGGCGGCTACAGGCGAGCACCCGGCGCCCGAGGGCGCAAGCGGGTGGTGAACCCGATCAGGCGGCCCGACGGTCGGGCTCGCCCGGGAGCTCGGTGGCCGGGTGCACGGCCGGCATCGGCACGATCTCGGCCGCGCGCTGCGCCCGGGCCGCGCGTTCGTCGCGGCGCAAGGACCAGAGCTGCTGCACCGCGAAGGCGAGCGGCAGGCCGAAGCCGATCACCGCCTTGAACAGCACGAACGCCATCCCGCTCTCGAACATCGGGCCCTCCGTTCCGACACGCGACTCTACGCGGGCGGCGGGTGGACCGATCAGCACCGGTCCGCTCGGCCGGGCGTGATTCGGGTGATCCCGCTGGCCTGGAGGCGGAGCCCGGCCATCGGCCTCGAGGACGGGGTCGTGGGAGCGAGCCTCGCCCGCTTCGGCGTGGATCCGGCGAGGATCGCGCCCGTTCCTGCGCCCGGCGCTCGGCGAGCCGCCGCTGTTGGGAGACGGCGATCCGGTACCAGGCGGGCTCGGGCGGCGCGATCCCCTGTGCCCGCAACCGATCCTCTCGCTTCAGTAGGATCAGCTCGCGGATGGCGAAGGCGAGCGGCAGGACGAAGATCAGCCCGAACTCGAAGAACAGCGAGGCCCAGGCCGCGAGCTCGGGGTTCATGGCGCCTCGGCCAGAAGCGAGGCGAGCGGTGCCGGGGCGGGCCCGCCCGTGGCCCAGTCGAGGAGCTGGACCGTGTGCACGACCGGCAGGCGGGTGCCGCTGCGCAGCTGGGCGATGCAGCCGATGTTGCCGGTCGCGATCACGGCGGCACCGGTGCGCTCGAGGTTCTTCACCTTTCGCTCCTTGAGGCGGGAGGCGATCTCGGGCTGGAGGATGTTGTAGGTCCCGGCCGAGCCGCAGCAGAGATGCGCCTCCTTGGGCTCGCGCACGGTGAAGCCCGCGGCCGCCAGGAGCCGCTTGGGGAGATCCGTGATCTTCTGGCCGTGCTGCATCGAGCAGGCCGAATGGTAGACGACCTCGAGGTCGAGATCGCGGGAGGAGGCCGGCAGGCCCAAGCGATCGACGAGCTCGCTCACGTCGACCGCGCGGGCGGCGATCCGCGCCGCTTTTTCGGCCATCGCCGGATCGTTGCGGAACATCCAGCCATAGTCCTTGACCGTGGTGCCGCAGCCCGAGGCGTCGATCACCACGGCATCGAGCGGGCCGTCGCGCTCGAGCGCGAGCCAGGCCTCGATATTGGCCCGAGCCGCGGCGAGCGCCGGCTCCTCCTTGCCCATGTGGTGCACGAGCGCGCCGCAACAGCCGGCACCCGGTGCCAGCACCACCTCGACTCCTGTACGGCGCAGGAGCCGGATCGTGGCCTCGCCGATGTCGGGCGCCAGCACGGGCTGCGCGCACCCGACGAGATAGGCGACCCGGGCGCGCCTCGTTCCTTCGGCCGGCAGGACCTGCGCTCGCTCGAGCGGCGAGGGGGAGGGCGGGCCGCCCGCCGGTGCCAGCTCGAGCATCGACCGGAACCGTCCGAGCGTTCCTGTGCGCGGCAGAAGCCCGCGAATCGGCCGGACCAGGGCCGCGGCCAGGAGGGCCAAGCGAAAGCGGCGCGGATGGGGCAACACCGCTGCCAGAACGGCGCGCAACAGCCGGTCGGGAAGCGGTCGGCGCCAGGTCGTCTCGATCCAGGCTCGGGCGTGATCGACCAGGTGCATGTAGTGCACGCCCGAGGGACAGGTCGTCATGCAGGAAAGGCAAGAAAGACAGCGATCGATGTGGCGGACCGTCTTCTCGTCGGCCGGCCGACCCTCCTCGAGCATCTTCTTGATCAGGTAGATCCGGCCGCGCGGGCTGTCGAGCTCGTCGCCCAACAGCACATAGGTCGGGCAGGTGGCGGTGCAGAACCCGCAATGCACGCAGGTCCGCACGATCCGCTCGCTGTCGCGGATCTCGGGATCGCGGAGAAGCTCGGGGCGAAAGCTGGTCTGCACGGGCGGCTAGATCCCGGCGGCGCGCAGGCCCGGATCGAAGAGCCCGAGCGGGTCGAAGGTCTTCTGGAGCTGGGCCTCGAGGGCTCTCACCCGCTCGGCCGGCGGGTGGAACGGTGGGATCCGCAGGCGCAGCTCGCGCGAGCCGCGCACCAGCATCGCATGGCCGCCGAGGGCCGCCGCGGTCGACCGCACGAGCCCGCAGCCGGCATCCTCTTCCTCCTCGGTGGCGAGCCAGACGAGCCCGCCCGACCAGTCGTAGAGCACCTCGCAGGCGCGCTCCGCCCGGATCCGCGCGACCGCTTCCGCACCCCGCCTCGGTGGCAGCGAAAGCCGCCAGATCGCCCGCTCGCGCGGCTCGGCCAGGGGCTCGACATCGCGGATCGCACGCCAGAGGGCGGCACTCGCAGCCCCCTCGAGCCGCTCGCAGCGGCCGTACTCGAAGAGCCGCTCGGCCAGGCGGTCGGCCCGATAGCCGATCGCCTCGGCGAAGCCCTCGAGCCGGAGGAGGGTGCGCGGGCGCGTCCCGCCGACCCCGGCCGGCAGATGCGCGGCGGCACTGGGCGGGTAGGGCGTGCCCATGGCCGCGCACAAGAGGGCGATGGCGCGATCCTCGGGGAGGCCCTCGAAGAGCAGGGTGAGCTCGGCTTCGGGGCGGGGCAGGACCTTGAAGGTCGCCTCGACGAGGAAGGCGAGCGTGCCCCACGAGCCGCAGAGGAGCTTGGCGAGATCGAGCCCGGTCACGTTCTTCATCACGCGACCGCCGGTCCGCATGAGCTCGCCCCGGCCGTCGACGAAGCGGAGCCCGATCAGAGCGTCGCGGCAGGCGCCGGCCGCGATCCGGCGCGGGCCGGAGAGATTGCCCGCGACCACGCCACCCACGGTGGGCTCGCCTGCGCTGCCGAGCAGGGCGCGATAGTCGGGCGGCTCGAAGGGCAGCATCTGGCCCTTGGCGGCGAGCGCGGCGTCGAGTTCGGCGAGCGGTGTGCCGGCGCGCGCGGCCACGACCATCTCGGCCGGCTCGTAGAGGGTGATGCCGGCGAGCTTGTGGCTCGAGAGGGTGGCCGCGGTCTGGATCGGCCGACCGATCGCCTGGCGGGTGCCGCCGCCCTCGATGCGGACGGGCATGCGCTCGCGCGCGAGTGTCCGGATCTGCGCGCAGGCCTCCGCCTCGCCCGCCGGCTCGAGCCTCATGCGGCGGCCCGCAGATCGAGCGGGAAGACCTTGCCGGGGTTGAGGATCTCGGTCGGGTCGAAGACCCGCCGGACGGACGCCTGCAACGCGAGCTCGGCATCGGTGAACTGATGCCGCATGAGATCGCGTTTCTCGATGCCGACGCCGTGCTCGCCCGTGAGGCAGCCGCCGACCTCGACACAGAGCTTCAAGATGTCGGCGCCGGCGGCCTCGGCACGCGCGGCCTGCTCGGGGTCGTTGACGTCGTAGAGGATCAGGGGATGCAGATTGCCGTCGCCCGCGTGGAAGACGTTGGCGACGCGCAGCCCGTAGCCGCGCACGATCTCCTCCATCCGGCGCAGCACCTCGGGCAGCCGCCCGGTCGGGATCGTGCCGTCCATGCAGATATAATCGGCGATCCGCCCGGTGGCGCCGAAGGCGGACTTGCGGCCCTTCCAGATCTGCGCCGTCTCGGTCGCCGAGCGGCTCTCTTTGATGGTGGTCACCCCGTGGCGGCGGGCGATCTGCGTGATCCGGGCGAGCTCGGCGTCGATCTCGCGATCCGAGCCCTCGACCTCGACGATCAGCATCGCCGCGGCCTCGACCGGGTAGCCGGCCTTGGCGAAGGCCTCGCAGATCCGGATCGCGGGATTGTCCATGAACTCGATCGCGACCGGCAGGATCCCAGCGGCGATGATCTCGGCGACGCACGCACCCGCGGCCTCCGAGCTCGGGAAGGCCAGGAGCACCGGCCGGGCGCCCTCGGGCTGGGGCAGGATGCGGACCACGGCTTCGGTGACGATGCCGAGCTGGCCTTCGCTGCCGCACACGAGGCCCACGAGATCGTAACCCGGGGCGTCGAGTGCTTCGCCGCCGAGCTCGACCACACTGCCGTCGACCAGCACCAGGGTGACGCCCAGAAGATTGTTGGTCGTCACCCCGTATTTCAGGCAATGCGCCCCGCCCGAGTTCATCGCGATGTTGCCGGCGAGCGTGCAGGCGAGCTGCGAGGACGGGTCGGGGGCGTAGAAGAAGCCGTGTTCGGCCACGGCGTTGGTGATCGCGAGGTTGGTGATGCCAGCCTCGACCCGCGCGGTGCGGTTGAGGGGATCGATGGCCAGCACCCGGTTCATGCGGGCGACACCGATCACCACCGAATCCTCGAGCGGAATGGCGCCGCCCGCGAGCGAGGTGCCGGCGCCGCGCGGCACGACCTTGACCCCTTCGCGGGCGAGATAGGCGAGGACCCGGCTCGCTTCCGCGGTCGAGCGCGGCAGCACGACGGCGAGCGGCAGTCGGCGGTAGGCGGTGAACGCGTCGGTCTCGTAAGGTGCCAACTCGACCGGATCGTCGATGACGTCCTCGGGATCGCTCACCAGACGCCGAAGGGCCGCCACGATCTCGGCTTTTCTCGCGAGGATTCGCGGATCGGGGGCGGGAAAGGCGATGCCCGTCATGCTGCGCCTCGACACCGATGCCCGGGGCGCGCGTGCCCCCGGCCGGCCCTCAAGATGGCGCCGCTGCCGAGCCGCGACCAGCCCGGCCCTCGCCGGGGGCCAGCCGTCCGCGCTCTCACCCCGAGCCTCCCTCGGCCACGAGGATCGCACGGAAGTCGTTGACGTTGGTGAGCGTGGGTCCGCTCACGATCTGGTCGCCCAGGGCCGCGAAGAAGGGGTGGGCGTCGTTGCGCGCGAGCATCGCCTTGGCGTCGAGCCCGAGCCGCTCGGCCCGGGCGAGCGAGTCGGGGCGCAACAATGCACCCGCGACCGGTTCCGCCCCGTCGATCCCGTCGGTGTCGGCGGCCAGTGCCCAGATCCCGGGCGCGCCGCGCAGGGCGAGGGCGAGCGCCAGCAGGAACTCGACGTTGCGGCCGCCCTTGCCGTCGCCGCGCACCGTCACGGTGGTCTCTCCACCCGAGAGCAGCACGCAAGGGGGGCGCACCGGCTGACCCCGTCGCGCGACCTGCCGCGCGATCGCGGCCAGGACGCGGGCCACCTCGCGCGCCTCGCCCTCGATCGCATCGCTCAAGATGACGGGCCGGAACCCGGCGCGATCGGCGATCTCGGCCGCCGCCTCGAGCGAGCGCTGCGGTGTCGCGATCAGCCGGAATTCGGCTCGCGAGAGGCGCGGATCGCCCGGCTTGGGCGTCTCCTCCGCGGCGCGCGCGAGATGCTCGACGACGACCGCCGGTTCGCTGATCCCGTACTTGACGAGGATCGCGCGCGCCTCGGCGAAGGTCGTGGGATCGGGCACGGTCGGGCCCGAGGC
>JANWZN010000179.1 GCA_025054575.1 Geminicoccaceae bacterium
TTACAGCACCTACGGCCATGTCGAGACGATGGCCTGGGCAGTGGCCGAGGGGGCGGGCTCCCTCGACGGGGTCGAGGTTACGGTCAAGCGGGTGCCCGAGACCGTGCCCGAGGACGTCGCCAAACAGTTCCATTTCAAGCTCGACCAGAAGGCGCCGGTCGCGACCCCGCAGGAGCTGCCCGATTACGACGCGATCCTCGTCGGCTGCCCGACCCGCTACGGCGGCATGGCCTCGCAGATGCGCGCCTTTTGGGACCAGACCGGCAGCCTCTGGGCGCAAGGCGCCCTGATCGGCAAAGTGGCCTCGATGTTCACCGCGAGCGCCAGCCAGCACGGCGGCAACGAGACCACGATCGTGACCGCGCTGCCGCTCTTCCTGCACCACGGCATGATCTATGTCGGCCTGCCCTACTCCTGCCGGGAGCAACTCACCCTCGACGAGATCACGGGCGGCTCGCCCTATGGTGCGACCACCATCGCCGGCGGTCAGGGGCAGCGCCAGCCCTCGGAAAAGGAGCTCGCCATGGCGCGCTTCCAGGGCCGTCACGTCGCCGAGATCGCCCGCAAGCTGAAGCGCTGACATACCGAGGGACGAGCGCCGGCGCCGCCGTCTGGCAGAGCCGTTGCGTTTTTGTCATGGTCGGATCGTGCGGCCGGCAGCGGCCGGCCGTGCGGCCCGGGGGCGACGATCGCAGCCGTGGAACGACCGACGCGGATCGGCATCGCGGGCACGGGCTTCGTCGCCCGGCACCTGGCGCTCGAGCTCGCCCATCGGCCGGACTGGCGTCTGGTGGCCGTCCTCACGCGACGGCCGCGGGCGAGCGTTGCCGGCTTTCCCGACGGGACCCTGGTCGACTCGATCGATGCCTTGATCGAGCGCGCCCAAGTCCTCGTCGAGTGCACGGGCGACGTGTTCCGCGCCACCGAGGTGATCGACCGGGCACTGGCGGCCGGCCGGCCGGTGCTGACCCTCGATGCCGAATTCCACGTCACCACCGGCTCGTTCTTCGTCGGTCGCGGCTATCTGAGCGAAGGCGAGGGCGATCAGCCGGGCAGCACCGCCGCCCTCTACGAAGAGGCGGTGAGCATGGGCTTCGCGCCGCTCGTGCTCGGCAACATGAAAGGCTTTTTGAACCGCGACCCGAGCCCCGAGGAGATGGAGTACTGGGCCGCCCGGCAGGGGATCTCCTTGCCGATGGTCACGGCCTTCACCGACGGGACCAAGCTGCAGGTCGAGCAGTGCCTCGTGGGCAACCGCTTCGGCGCCGACATCGCACAGGAAGAGCTCTTGGGGCCCGCCACCGACGACCTCGCCGAAGCCGCGCGGATGTTGGGCGAGGCCGCGATGGCGTTGGGCCGTCCGATCACCGATTACGTGCTCTCGCGCAAGCTCCCGCACGGGGTGTTCCTGGTCGCGCACCATCGCGAGGAGCAGCGCGAGGCGCTCCGCTATCTGAAAATGGGCGACGGCCCCTTCTACACGCTCGTCCGACCCCACGTCCTGGTCCACCTCGAGCTGTTCAAGACGCTCGAGCGCTGGCGGCGGGGCGCCCCTCCCCTGCTCGACAACGGCGCTTGCCCGCACCTGTCGGTCGCCGCGGTCGCCAAGCGCCGGCTCGAGTCCGGCAGCCGAATCGCCAACGGGATCGGCAGCTTCGCGCTGCGCGGTATGTGCGTGCGGATCGCCGATCGCCCGGATCACCTGCCGATCGGGCTCGCCCGCGATCTGGTCGTGCGCCGACGGATCGAGCCGGGACAGGTTCTCACCTTCGACGACGTCGAGCTGCCGGCCTCCCGGCCGCTCGAACTGTGGCGCATCGTGCGGGAACGCGCGCTCGCCGCTCGCGCACCCGGGGCTCGCGAGCCGTGCAGGTGAGTGCGACCGCGATCCCCGAGGTGCGGCTGATCCGCCCGGTGCGGCACGGCGACGCCCGCGGCTTCTTCTGCGAGCTGTGGAACCGCCGCCGCTTCGCCGAGGCCGGGCTCGATCTCGATTTCGTGCAGGACAATCTCGCCCGTTCGGCGGCCGCCGGCACGCTGCGCGGGCTGCATTTCCAGAGCCCTCCCTCGGCCCAGAGCAAGCTCGTGGGCGTGCTCGCCGGGCGAATCCTCGACGTCGCGGTCGATCTGCGGGTGGGCTCGCCGACCTTCAAGCACCACGTCGCGGTCGAGCTCTCGGCCGAGGACGGTGCGTGGCTCTTCGTGCCCGAGGGCTTCGCCCACGGTTACCTCACGCTCGAGCCGGCCACCCTCGTGCTCTACAAGGTCGACGCCTATTACGACCCGGCCCGCGATGCCGGGATCGCCTGGGACGATCCGGAGCTCGCGATCCCTTGGCCCACGCGCACACCGATCCTCTCCGAGAAGGATCGGCGCCTGCCGCGCCTGCGCGAGCTCGATCCGCCGCCTTTCTCTTACAGCGGAGCGACCCGTTGAAGCTGCTGGTCACCGGGGGCTGTGGCTTCATCGGCTCCGCGGTCGTCCGCCGGATCCTGCGCACGACCGACTGGTCGGTCGTCAACCTCGACAAACTCGGCTACGCCGCCGAGCCGCGCGCGCTCGGGGAGACCGCGGCCGATCCTCGCTATCGGCTCGTCGTGGGCGACATCGCGGACGCCCGGCTGTTGGCCCGGCTGTTCGAGGAGGAGCGGCCGCAGGCGGTGCTGCATCTGGCGGCCGAGAGCCACGTCGATCGCTCGATCGACGGCCCCGAGGCGTTCCTCGCGACCAACGTCGTCGGCACCTTCCGCCTGCTCGAGGCGGCGCTCGCCCACTGGCGGCGGCTCGCCGAGCCCGAGCGGGCCCGCTTCCGCTTCCACCACGTCTCGACCGACGAGGTGTTCGGGGCGCTCGGGCCGGACGATCCGCCCTTCCGCGAGACCACGGCCTACGATCCCCGCTCGCCCTACGCCGCGAGCAAGGCCGCTTCCGACCATTTCGTGCGCGCCTTCGGCCACACCTTCGGGTTGCCGGTCCTCCTCTCCAACGCGTCCAACAATTACGGACCCTGGCAGTTCCCCGAGAAGCTGATCCCGTTGGCACTCGCCAAGGCGCTCGCGGGCGAGCCGATCCCCCTCTACGGCCGCGGCGATCAAGTGCGCGACTGGCTCCACGTCGAGGACCACGCCGCCGCGCTCCTCGCGATCTTGACCCGGGGAGAGGTCGGCCGGACCTATCTCGTGGGCGCACGCGCCGAGCGGACCAACCTCGCGCTCGTGCACACGCTCTGCGCGATCCTCGACGAGCTCCTGCCCGACTCGCCGCACCGGCCGCACGCCCGCCTCGTGCGCTTCGTGGCCGACCGGCCGGGCCACGACCGGCGCTACGCCATCGACCCCTCGCGGCTCGAGCGCGAACTCGGATGGCGACCGTCGCGCTCGCTCGAAGAGGGCCTGCGCGAGACGGTGCGCTGGTACCTCGAGAACCGCGCCTGGCTCGCCGAGACCCGAAGGCGCTACGACGGTCGTCGGCTCGGCCTCGGCACGGCCGCGGAGGGACGGCCATGAGCCCACGCTGGAAGGGGATTCTGCTCGCGGGCGGGAGCGGCACCCGGCTCTATCCCGTGACCCGCGCGGTCTGCAAGCAGCTCTTGCCGGTCTACGACAAGCCGCTCGTCTATTATCCGCTCTCGGTGCTGATGCTGGCCGGCATCCGCGAGATTCTGGTGATCACCACGCCCGAAGACCGCGGCCAGTTCGAGCGCCTGCTGGGCGACGGCAGCCAATGGGGGCTCGCTTTCTCTTATGCGTTCCAGCCGAAGCCCGAGGGGCTCGCCCAGGCGTTGCTGATCGGCGCACCGTTTCTCGACGGCGCGCATTGCTGCCTGATCCTGGGCGACAACATTTTTTTCGGCCACTATCTGCGGGTCGTGCTCAAGCTCGCGGTCGAGCGCCGCGTGGGCGCCACGGTATTCGGCTACCGGGTCGCCGATCCGGAGCGCTACGGCGTGGTCGTGCTCGACCGCGACGGTCGCCCGCTCGAGATCGAGGAGAAGCCGGCGCAGCCACGCTCCAACTACGCCGTCACCGGGCTCTACTTCTATGACCCCACCGCCGTCGCGATCGCCGAGCGGTTGCGGCCCTCCGCTCGCGGCGAGCTCGAGATCACCGACGTCAACCGCGCCTATCTCGAGGCCGGCAGGCTCACGGTCGAGCGGCTCGGCCGCGGCTACGCCTGGTTCGACGCCGGCACCCACGACAGCCTCCTCGAGGCGGGCGAATTCGTTCGCACGCTGCAAAAACGGCAGGGCTTCCAGATCGCCTGCCCGGAGGAGATCGCCTATCTCCAGGGCTGGATCGACCGGGCGCAGGTCGAGCGGCTGGCCGCCCCACTCGCCAAGACCGCCTACGGTCGCTACCTGCTCGACCTCGTCGCGAGCGAGGAGGCCTGGCGGGTCGGCGACATCACGCCCTACGTCGAACGGGCCGGCGAGCCCGGTGGCTGAGCCCGATCACGCGACCGCGCGACCCTCGATCCAACCTCGATAGGCCTCGAGATCGAGCGCACCGGTGAGCGCCGCGGCGGTCCGCTCGCCCAACAGCGCCCCGAACTTGAAGCCGTGCCCGGAGCAGGCACTGACCACGAGCGCGCGCCCGATCGGCTCGGCCACGAACCGCTCGTCCTCGGTCACGGTGTAAAAGCAGGTCCGTGGCTCGAGGATCTCGTAGCGGTCGGCTTCTGCCAGGGTCGAGCGGGCGAGCGCCAGGATCGCCGCGACCTCCTCGGGGCGCGGCACGCGATCGGCATCGGGATCGCCGCCCTTGGTGAACTGGTGGTCGCCGAGCTTGGCGGCGATGCCGTCCACGGCCGGAAGGGCGTAGAACAGGAGGCCGGAGCGCCCGTCTTTGTGGGTGAGCACCGGCCCGTGCCGCCAGGCCGCTTCGAATTCGGCCGGCGGGCGGACATAGACCACCGTCTGGCGCGAGGGCTGCAGCCGGTCCGCGAGCGCGGGGACGAGCCGGGTCGTCCAGGCACCGGCCGCCACGAGCAGGGCATCGCCCTCGAAGAGCCGACCGTCGCCGAGCCGCACGGCCGGCCGCTCGGCCAGAAGCTCGACGACCGGCGCCCGCTCGACGAGCTCGACCTTCTGCGCCCGCAGCCAGCGGGCGAGATCGGTGCAGATCCGCTCGGCCAGAAGCGCGCCGGCCTTGGCCACGAACCAGGCTCGGTGATCGGAGGCGATCCGGATGTGCGGGAAGCGGCGGGCCAAGGTGGCACGGTCGAGGGCCTCGAACGGCAGCCCCAGCCGGTCGAGCGAGGCCAGCGACCGAGCGATCCAGGGCTCCTCCGGCGGGCCCAAGACGAGCTGGCCGGTCTCGACCAGGTGCCGGGCGCCGAGATCGGCCCACAGCCGCTCCCAGGCGGCGAAAGCCTCGAGCGCCATGATCGCGTAGCCGTGCTCGGCGCCGTAGGTGACCCGGATCGCCCGGTGGTGGTCGAGGGAGGAGGCGCGCGGGTCGGGGATCGGCCCGCGCTCGATCAGGATCGGCCGATGGCCGCCGCGCACGAGCGCCCAAGAGGTGGAAAGCCCGAGGATCCCGGCGCCGACGACGAGGACGCGCACGAGATCGGAAGAGC
>JANWZN010000017.1 GCA_025054575.1 Geminicoccaceae bacterium
GACGAGCCTTCTGGACGCGGCGCTCGCCGAGCGCGAGCCGCATCCCACGCTCTACGCGGCCCTGGTCTCGTTGCTCGGCCGGCTCGCCGCCAACGCCCCCGACTGGCCGGAGACCCTCGTCCGCTTCGAGCTGTTGCTTCTGGCCGAGCTCGGCTTCGGCCTCGAGCTCGCGCGCTGCGCCGTGACCGGCACGAGCGAGGACCTCACCTGGGTCTCGCCGCGGACCGGCCGGGCGGTGAGCCGGGGCGCCGGCGAGCCCTGGGCGGCGCGGCTGTTGCCGCTTCCCCCCTTCCTTGCGGGCCGCGGGCCGGCCGACCGCGAGCAGATCGCGCAAGGGTTGCGCCTTGCCGGCCACTTCATCGCCCGGCATATCCTGGCACCCGCCGAGCGGCCGATGCCGATCGCCCGCGAGCGGCTGCTGGCGCTGCTGACCCCCGGAGCGGAGAGCGATAGATGAGCCGCGGCGACGTCGCCGAGCGGATCGAGCCGATCGACTTCTCGCAAGCGCTCGGCGAGCGCTACCTCGCCTACGCGCTTTCGACCATCACCGCCCGCTCGCTCCCCGACCTGCGCGACGGCTTGAAGCCGGTCCAGCGGCGGCTCTTGTGGGCGATGCTGCAGCTCCGCCTCGACCCCGCCTCGGGTTTCAAGAAGTGCGCGCGGGTGGTGGGCGACGTCATCGGCAAGTTCCACCCGCACGGCGACGTCGCGGTCTACGACGCACTCGTCCGCTTGGCGCAGCACTTCGCCCAGCGCTACCCGCTGGTCGAGGGCCAGGGGAATTTCGGCAACATCGACGGCGACGGTGCCGCCGCCATGCGCTACACCGAAGCCCGGCTCACGCCCGTCGCCATGGCGCTGCTCGACGGCATCGACCAGGAGACGGTCGATTTCCGGCCGACCTACGACGGCAGCGAGCAGGAGCCCGTCGTCCTCCCGGCGGCCTTCCCCAACCTGCTCGCCAACGGCGCGACCGGGATCGCCGTCGGCATGGCGACCTCGATCCCGCCCCACAATGCGGGCGAGCTCCTGGACGCGCTCGCCTGGATGCTCGGCCGACCCACCGACGCGCCGCGGCCCTCGGCCGAAGAGCTCCTCCGCTTCGTGCGAGGCCCCGATCTGCCCACGGGCGGCATCATCGTCGAGCCGGCCGCGAGCCTCGCCGAGGCCTACCGCACCGGGCGCGGCTCCTTGCGTCTGCGCGCGCGATGGCAGCGCGAGGACCTGCCTTACGGCCAGTACCAGATCGTCGTCACCGAGATCCCCTGGCAGGTCCAGAAGAGCCGGCTGGTCGAGCGGCTGGCCGAGCTCCTGGCCGCCAAGCGCCTGCCGCTCCTGGCCGATCTCCGCGACGAATCGACCGACGAGGTCCGCCTCGTGCTCGTACCCAAGAGCCGATCGGTTCCGCCCGAAGCGCTCATGGAGCAGCTCTTCAAGCTCGCCGAGCTCGAGGTCCGTCTCGCGATCAACATGAACGTCCTCGATGCCCGCGGTGTGCCGCGCGTGATGGGGCTGGCCGAGCTTCTCGAGGGCTATCTCGCGCATCGGATGGAGGTGCTGGAGCGCAAGAGCCGCTTCCGGCTCCGCCAGATCGCCGACCGGCTCGAGCTGCTCGACGGCTATCTGAAGATCTTCCTCGATATCGATCGGGTGATCCGGATCATCCGCGAGGAGGACGAGCCCAAACCCGCGTTGATGGCGGCCTTCGCGCTCAACGACCGGCAGGCCGAAGCGATCTTGAATCTGCGCCTGCGCAACCTCCGCCGGCTCGAGGAAGAGGGCTTACGCAAAGAGGCCCAAGAGCTTCGCCACGAGCGCGCCGAGCTCGAACATCTCCTGGCCGACGAAGGCGCTCGGCGCAAGAAGCTGCGGGCCGAGATGCTCGAGGCCAAGAAGCGCTTCGGCGGGGGCGTCCTGGGCGCGCGACGGACGGGCTTCGCCGAGCCGCCCGCGCTGGCACCCGAGCTCCTCGAGGTCCCGGTCGAGCGCTATCCGGTCACCGTTCTGCTCTCCGAAAAAGGCTGGGTCCGCACGCTCAAGGGCAAGCTCGAGCCGGGCACCGAGGTCCGCTACAAGGAGGGCGACGGGCCGCGCTTCACGCTCGAAGGCCAGAGCACCGACAAGCTCCTCATCCTCACCGCCGACGGCAAGGCCTACACGCTCCCGGTCGACAAGCTGCCCGGCGGCCGCGGCACCGGCGAGCCGCTCTCGCTCTTTCTCGACCTCGCCAAGGCGGTGCCGATCGTCGCCGCCCGCATCCTCCGACCCGAGGGCAAGCTCGTGCTGGCGACCAGAAAGGGCCTGGGCTTCATCGCCCCTGAGGCGGCCATTGCGGCCCAGACCCGCGCCGGCCGCCAGGTCGTCAACCTCGCCGAGGGCGATGCGCTCCTGGTGGCCGCGCCGGTCGAGGGCGAGCTCGTGGCGGTCGCCGGCACCAACCACAAGGTTCTGGTCTTCCCGCTGGCCGAACTCCCGGAGCAGGCCCGGGGCAGAGGGGTCATCTTGATGCGCCTCAACGGGGCCGAACTCGCCGATCTGGTCACGACCACGGCCGAGCAGGGGATCGCCTGGCGCAGCGGCGAGCAGCTCCGCCAGCATCGCGACCTCGCGGGCTTCCGGGGCAAGCGGGGCGGTACGGGGCGGATGGCGCCGCGCGGTTTCCCCAAGGATCATCGTTTCGGTTTCCGGCCCTGAGCCGGTGCCCTCGCGAGGGCGCTTCGCGCGTTTCGGAGCCGGCTCGGCGCTCCAGGAGCCCCGTCCCGCCCGGCGCGCTTCGGGCCGAGCCGTCGACGACCCCGAGGCGCGCGCGGAGCGACGGCGCCTCGGGCCGCGAGCGTCGCACGGACGGGCGAAGCCCCGCCCGCCACCCTGCCCGGTCCCTCTGCAGGGACGACGCCGGTTCGCTCGGTCCGGGGCTGCTTCAATCCGGCACGTGGTCGAGGCCGCCGTGGCGGCCGGACCAGCCGACCGGATCGGCGAGGAACGCTTCGACCTCGCCCAGCACCGCCGGCGAAAAGCGCTCTTCGCCGCGCGCGACCGCGAGCACGTCGCGCCAGGTGCACAAATAATGCAAGGAAATGCCGAGCTTCTCGATCGTCGCGCGCGCGTGCGGGAAGACGTCGTAATAAAACACGACGAAGGCGTGCTCGCAGGACTGCCCGGCATCGCGCAGAGCACCCACGAATCCGACCTTGCTGCGCCCGTCGGTCGCCAGATCCTCGACCAGAAGGGTGCGCCAGCCCTCCTTGACCGCGCCCTCGATCCGGGCGTTGCGACCGAACCCTTTGGGTTGCTTGCGAACGTATTGCATCGGCAGCATCAGCCGCTCGGCGAGCCAGGCGGCATAGGGGATCCCCGCGGTCTCGCCGCCCGCCACCACATCGATCCGCTCGTGCCCGACCGCGTGCAGAATCGTCTTCTCGGCCAGATCGAGGAGCGAGCGGCGCAGCCGCGGGTAGGAGATCAGCTTGCGGACGTCGATGTAGACCGGGCTCGCCCAGCCCGAGGTGAAGAGGAAGGGCGGGTCGGGGCGGAAGGCCACCGCCTCCACCTCCCACAGCATGCGCGCCACGGTCGCGGCCACGAAATCCCGGTCGTACGCGGTCATGATCGCCACCTCGCTTCCGCCCTGCTAGCCGTTCGAGCGCCCTTCGCCCAGTGCGACGTTCGGGCCCGTCGATCCTTCCCGCCGCCTCGGAGCCGCCTGCGTTGGACGCCGCTCTCGCCAATCTGCTCTCCCCGCCCGTCCTCTGCTTTCTCTTGGGCCTCCTGGCCGGGATCGTCCGCTCCGATCTCGAGATTCCGGAAGCCGTCGCGCGCGCCTTGGCCCTCTACCTGATCTTCTCGATCGGCTTCAAAGGCGGGGTCGAGCTCGCCGCCAACGGCGAGCTCCTCGCGTTGGTCCCGCTCCTTCTGGCAGCCGCCGGCTTGAGCCTCTTCTTGCCGTTGCCGGCCTTCGCCCTGTTGCGCCTGTTCACGAGCGTGAGCCGGGTCGACGCGGGCGCGATCGCGGCGCATTACGGTTCGGTCAGCATCGTCACCTACGTGGCCGCGACGAGCTTTCTGCAGACCCGCGGCATCCCCTACGAGGGCTTCATGGCGGCCGTGGTCGCGGTGATGGAGACCCCGGCGATCCTCACGGGGCTCTTCCTCGCGCGTACCGGCGAGACCGCCGGGCTCGATGCGCGCCGGCGGGGCGAGCTCGTCCACGAGATCCTCGCCAACGGCTCGGTCGTGCTGCTGCTCGGGAGCTTCGCGATCGGGTTTCTCACCGGGGCCGACGGCATGCGCCGGCTCGAGCCCGTGGTCGCGAGCGGCTTCCAAGGTGTGCTCTGCTTCTTCCTGCTCGACATGGGCCTGCTCGTCGCCCGTCGGTTCGCCGGCTTCGCGGCCATGGGCCCGGGCCTCTTGCTGTTCGGGGTGTCGATGCCGCTCGTCGGGGCCACGACCGGCATGCTCGTCGCCCTCGTGCTCGACCTTTCGCTCGGCGGGACGGTGCTCCTCGCCACGCTCGCCGCCTCGGCCTCCTACATCGCGGTTCCGGCCGCGATGCGCTTGGCACTGCCGCGCGCCAATCCCTCCCTCTCGCTTTCCTTGGCCCTCGGCATCACCTTTCCGTTCAACCTCGTGCTCGGCATCCCGCTCTACGCGGCGGTGGCCGAGCGCCTGGTCGGCTGAGGGAGGCGATCTTGCAGACCTACAAGCGCAAGCGGCTCGAGATCGTCGTCGAGAAGCGGCGCGCCCCGGCGGTCCTGGAGCTTTTGGATCGCGAGCCGGGGATCACGGGGTGGACGATGCTGCCCTGCATCGGCGGCCGCGGTCACACCGGAACGCGCTTGCCGGAAGGGGCGACCGACGCGCTCGACACGGTGCTCATCCTCGTGGTGACGAGCGAGGAGATCGCGCATCGGACCATGCCCGCGGTCTTGGACTTGTTGCAAGACTATGTGGGCGTGGTGTTGATGAGCGAGGTCGAGGTCGCTCGCGCGGCTCATTTCTGAGCCGGCTCTTCCTCGCCCGGCGTTTCGCCCGCGGCCGCCGCATCCTCGCGCGCGAGCCGCTCGAAGGCGCGCAGCAGTTCCCAGCAGATCACGATCCGTCGCTCGGCCGGCTGCCAACGCGCGTTCTCTTCGCCGCAGCTCTGGAAACGGACGGTGAGCGTGCGCGGCAGCACGAAGCTCGAGACGACCTCCGAGGCGGCCGCCTCGAGCACGCCCGACTCGCGCACGAGCTCGCGAAGATCCCGGAACTCGGGCACGTCGTCGTAGACGATCCGGATCGTCCCGCCGCGCGTGCGCTTCTTGCTGGCCCGTCCATAGGGTTCGAGGAGGGCGGTCCAGGTCGCGAGCGTACGCTCGTAATCCTCGGTGCAACGCGCGATCGCCTCGCCCTCGATGCCGAGCTCGCGGGCGAGCTCCTCGAACGCCTCGGGATCGCTTCCGACCAGGAGGCAGACGAGTCGGGCGAACCGCTGCTCGTCGACACCCTGGGTCACCCAGTAGACCGGCTCCTCGGGCTCGCCGCGCCGGTCGGCCGCCATGGCCCAGCCGTCGACCGCGCTGCGTACGAGCTCGTCGCGGACCGGGTCGGGCTCGGTCGGCAGCAACAGGAGGAGCGCGAGCTCGTCGACCGCCTCGAACAACAGGCCAGGCGGCTCGAGCTTGAGCTCGCCGATCAGCGCGCGGGCGAGCTCGGTCGAGAAGGTGGCGAGCGTGTTGGCGAGCACGAACTGCGCGACCGACTCCTCCTCGGCCGCCCGGTCCTCGGCCTCGCCCGCCCGACCGGTGGCGCCCGCCACGACGGCCAGCACGAGCACGAGCGCGGCTCGCACGAGGCGTCGTGTCGTGGCGATCATGCCCTTTCCGCATCGCGGCCCCGGCTGTGGGTCGATCCGGGCGCCGCGACCAATGTGGCGATCCGCGGGCGGCCGGCAATCGCTTCGTGCTGCGCCGCGGCAACGCGTCGGCCGACGGTGCAATGGAGCACCAGAAGACGGCCGAGCTCGCCGGCCGAACGCGACAGGGCACAAAGCTCGATCGAGCCGGTGACGAGGCCCGCGAGCAGGACCGGTGCGGCGACCAGCAGGAGCAGGCCGTTCGCATAGAGCAGCGCGCGCTGGCCGCCGGCCGCGACGACGGCACCTTGCAGGACGGCGCTCGGGTGCTGCAGCACGAGCCAAGGCAGGAGGCTCGCGAAGACGGGTACCGCCTGCTCGAACGAGGGCCCGAACAGGACGGGGATCGCGAACGGACCGATCGCCGCACCGGCGAGCGCGATGCCGAGGCCGGCGCCACAGGCCGTGCGCAGTTGCCGGCCGAGCTCGGCCCGAAACAGCGAAGGCTCCTCGCGCAACCGGCCCATGCGGGCGATCGCGATCTGGTTCATGGCATTCGCGAGGACGAGCCCGGCCACGATCAGCGCCGAGGCGAGGTAGAACGCACCTGC
Organism: Geminicoccaceae bacterium; assembly: GCA_025054575.1. GTDB lineage: Bacteria > Pseudomonadota > Alphaproteobacteria > Geminicoccales > Geminicoccaceae > JANXAZ01. Next base: position 6,445 of record JANWZN010000017.1, read on the forward strand.
CCGGTCCGCGCCCATGACGAGCCCCACGAGCAGAATGTCGGCCGCGAGCACCGCTTGGTTGCCGAGGGTGACGAGCATCAACGGAAAACCCAGCCGCAGCATGCGGCCGGGCGGCAGCGGCGGATCGCCTTCGGCCCGCCCGGGTGCGCGGCTCGCCAAGAGCGGCCAGGAGGCGAGCGCCGCGAGTGCCCAGGCGAGCGCGAAGAGCGCGGCGAGCCGCTCGAGGCCGATCGGCGTGCCGGCCAGGAAGAGCAGAGCACACCAGGCGGCGGGCCGGACGAGCAGAAGAACACCCGCGGTCAGCGGCCGATCGCCGACCAGCGCGAGCCAGTCGAGTTGCAGCGCGATCAGCAACAGGCTCGCGAGGACGAGCCCCATCGGTGCCACGAACCCCGGGGCGAGGGCCGCCGTGCCCACGAGCGTCGCGAGCAACACGGCGCTCGCGAGCGCGAGCCGGGTCCCGAGATAGACCGGGAGGAGCCGGCGGGGTCCGCCGGCGGTTCGCGCCCCCTCGGCCGTGACGACCGAGCGCAGGCCGCACTCCGAGAGATGCAGCGCCCAGCCCTGGACGGCGAGCAGCATCGCCCAGGTGCCGAGCGTCTCGGGTCCGGCGGCGGGGGCGAGCTGGAGCGTGGCGAGGAAACCGAGCCCCGCGGCTGCCGCCCGCGCCCCGCCCAGGGCCGCGAGTCGTACGAGCGCGGTCCGCCGGGCCTCGAGCGGGAGGCTCTTCAACCGTGCGCGAGCCGACGGTAGAGCTCGAGAACCCGGCGCATGATCGCCGCTTCGTCGAGCGCCTCGAGCGACGGGCAGCGGTAGGCGCCGCGCTCGATCAGCGCCGAGGCGGCGCGGACGGCCGCGGCGAGCCGGCCGATCTCGGCCGGGCAGACGAAGCCGGTACGGCCCTCCTCGAGCCAGTCGCGGACGTCACCGACATCGGTCGTGACGACCGGGCGGCACGCGCGCAGCGCTTCCTTGACGACCGTCGGCGACGCCTCGTAGCGGCTCGTGACGAGCAGGATCCCGTGGCGCGCGAAGAGCTCGGGTACCCGATCGTGGGGTTGCCGGCCGATCCAGCTGATCCGATCGGCGGCCGGACTCGCGGCGATGCGGCGAACCAGGGCACGCGCGTCCTCGCCGTCACCGGCGATGGTCAAGGTGTAGGGGAAACCCTGCTCGACCAGCCGCTCGAGCACCGAGATCGCGAGCGGCACGTTCTTCTGATGGCTGATGCGACCCAAGACGAGCAGCTTGAAGGCGAGTTCCGGGCCGGGTGGGACTGCTGGACGGCCTTCGAACAATCGCTGATCGAAGCCGGCGGGGATCACCTGGGCGCGCGCGAAGGGGGGTTCGGCGACCTGCCGGGCGAGAACGCGTCGGTCGCGGTCGCTCACGCAGACGATCGCATCGGCCTTCTCGACCACCCGTCGTTCGAAGAGCAGCATGAGGGCGCGCAACGGCCGCGCGAGGCGGCCGAGCTTGCCCTCGAGCACGCGGCCCGTGACGTTGTGATAGCTCACGACCACCCGCCCGCGGTCGCGGCCGCGGGCGAAGACGAGCTTGGGCCAAGCCGCGTAGTTGCGATGGAAATGAAGAACGTCCTCGGGTCCGAATCGGCTGCGGTTGCGCCAGAACCAGAGCCACAAGGCTAGCCAGAATCGCAAGAAGTTCGAGCCCTCGGAAATATAGACCACGCGGGGATCGGAGCGCTGGTCTTGCAACCGGCAGCCGACCATGCGGAAGGACTCGCCGGAAGCCGCGAGTGCTCGAAAAAGCCCGCGAAAATGCTCGGCCCCGCCGCCCAGATCCTGACCCAACGGATCGTTGTTGTAGAAGACGTAGATCATCGAAGCCTCGCGAGCTCGGCCCGTCCGGCGCGCACGGCCTCCAAGATCGCCTCGACCGTTTGCTCGATCGGGCCGTCGTTCTCGATGATCGGCAGCCGGTAGCGCGCGGCCAGGCGCAGATAGAGGGCGCGGCGGCGGGCGAAATTCTTGTCGGCAACCGCATCGGGACGGCCCGCTGCGATCAGCCCGGGATGGCGGACGAGCACGACCGCGGCCGCCGGCGCGGGCAGGAGCCGCAAGAGGCGCGGACCGAGCCGGTCGAGCACGAGCTCGTCGAGGCCCGTGTCGACGCACCAGTCGACGAGCGTATCGAGCAGGCAGCGATCGGAGAGGATGATAGCGCGACCGTGGCGAAACCGGAGGATCGTGTCGACGATCGTGTCGAGCAGCTGGAGAACCAGAAACGGAAGCGCGTAGGCCGTGCCGCGAAAGTCGTGATAGCCGATCGTGAAGCCCTGATGCCGCTCCTTGCGGTTGTGGCCGGTGAGCCGTGCCAGGGCGAGGAGCGGCTTCGAGAGATAATTGCGGAAGCGGCTCCACTGGTGTCGCGTTGCGAGACCCTGGGACCCCAGCCGTTCCCGCAGCCGCCCGAGCACGGTTGTCTTGCCGGCGCCGTCGACGCCGCAGATCGCGAGCAGGCGCAGATCGCCCAGGCGCCGCACGCCCGCCGGCTGCAGAAGGGGGGCGACCGCGCGGTCCCAGCGCGTCCAGACCGCGGGGTCCGGCCGTGGCCCGGGTGCCGCCAGCGCGCGCACGAGCGCGCCCGGCAGATCCTCGGGGCGCGCGGCGACGATCCCGCCGAGCGCGCGGGCGTATTCGCCGACCCCGGGGGCTTCGAGGACGATCACCGGCCGGCCGGTCAAGGCGGCTTCGGCCACGACCAGCGGCACTTCCGAGATCGGCGCTCGGAAGGGCAGGAGAAAGGCGTGGCAGCGGGCGAGCCGCGCGCGGAGCTCGTCCGGCTCGAGCATCCGGGTCTCGAGCTCGATCGCATCGGCCACCGGGCTCGAGGCGAGCCGCCGCTGCAGCCAAGCGAGCGCACGCGGCCCGCCGTCGGGGCGGATCAAGAGCTCGAGACACCCGTCGAGCCCGAGGGCCCGAGCCCGCTCGAACGCATCGATCGCGAGATCGACGCCGCGTGCGGCGAGCGCCGGCCCGAGATAAGCGATGCGCGGCGTGCCGGCAGGCGGTGGCAGGTTCGTGCAGAGGGCCGCGTCGACCTGGGGTCGAAGAAGCCGACCACGAGGCAGGCCCAGGGCGGCGTAACGCTGAGCGGCGGTCTCGCTCAGATAGAGCAGATCCTCGGCACCGGAGCGGGCGAAGCCGCGGCGGAGCTGGAAACCCGGGAGCAGCGCGTTGACGAGCGGGAGCGCTACCACCGCCCGCTCGCGCCAGAGTGCCGCGGGCCCGAGCGCCAGAAGCTCGCCCGGCCGGGCGCGCGGGCTCGCCATCACGAAGGTGACCGGGGCCGCGAGCTCGAGCGGGCGCGTGCGGGCGAGCGCCGTCGCCCCGGTGATCCAGAAGACGCGCTCGACCGCCGCCTCGGCGATCGCTGCGCGCAGCTCCACGCTCGCTGTTCGGTTCGCTTCCAGCTGCGCGACCCGCTGGATGCTCACCGCCGGCTCCTCGGGCGGATCGCGGGCGTCGGTGAGGAGAATCACCGCATGGCCGTGCGCGGCGAGCCCGCGGGCGATGCCCATGGCCACGTGCCAGGGCTGGCGGCGAACCCGATCGCGCTCGAGGCCGAAGCAGACGACCGCGAAGCGACGGGCCGGGGCCGGCGCCGGGCGCGGCAGGCTCATGCCGCCCGTGCCCGCGGCTGCGCCGCGACGTTGCCGTAGACGCTGGCGAGCTCGCGCGCGACCCGCTGCCAATCGAACCGTGCTCGGACCAAGAGCTGCGCCCGCCGCGCCCGCTCGAAGGCGGCTTGCGGGTCGGCCAAGACGGCCTCGATCCCGGCCCGCAGCGAGTCGACCGACCGCTCGACGACCGAAAGGGGCGGGTCCGCACCGAGCTCGGGGACGAGACCCGTGCGCGTCGTCACGGCCGGTGTCCCGGCCGCCATCGCCTCGAGCAGGGTCAAGGGGCCGCTCTCGTAATCGGCCGGGTTGACGACGACCGCGGCCCGCGCGAGCCAGGCGCGCAAGGTGACCCGGTCGACGAAGCCCGCGAACAGGACCCGCTCGGCGATACCGAGCAGCTCGGCGCGCTTGCGCAGCTCCCGCTCGAGCGGGCCCTCGCCCAAGAGCACGAGGCGCGCCGAAAGCCGCTCGGGCAAGCCCGCGAAGGCGTCGAGCAGCCGATCGAGCCCTTTGCGCACCGCGAGCCGGCCGACATAGAGGACGATCGCCGCGCGCCGCACGGCGGGTGCTGCTGCGAAGAAGCGCGCATCGACACCGTTGCTCGCGACCAGGGGCTCGCGGCCGCGCAGCGCGTAGAGGGCCACGAGCTCGTCGCGGACGCCGGCCGAGACGGCCACGAGGCTGTCGGCTCGATCGAGCCAGGCCTGCTCGCAGTGTCGGCTGAAGAGCCGTGCATAGGCCTTGCGTGCTAGTGGCCCGAGCCCGCGCTCGGTGATCGCCGCGCTGTCGGCGAGCATCGGACTGTGGACCGTCACCACCACGGGTAGCTTCGTTCGCAGCGGCAACAGCAACGGCAGATGGACGTGGAGGAGCTCGGCGCCGTCGGCGCCGGCCTCGAGCCAATCGTGGAGGGCTCGCTGAGCCGCCACGTGGCCGAACGGCGGCGGCCCTTTCCAGTCGATCCGGCGAGCCGGTACCCCCTCGATCTCGACGAGACCGTCGGCACTCCCGGCCGGTGCCCGACCGACCAGCAGCGCCTCGATGCCGAACGCGGGCAGGCGCCGGGCGAGCTCGACCAGATGCCGGCCGATCCCCTCGCGCGGCGGCAAGAGGTTGTTGGTCAGGAGCGCTACCCGCACGGGCGCGGCTCCGCATTCGAGGGCGCACTGGCGGCGGCGCGGACCAGCTCGTGCGACCGGCCGAGCCAGAAGAAATCCTGGCCCGAGCACCGCCGGGCGAGAGCCGGCGGCAGATGCCAGGCGAGCCGACCGAGTCGGTAGCCGAGAAACCGCACCGCCACGTCCGCCAGCGCCCAGGGCAACAGGTGCGGTGCTTCGCGCGCGAGCTCGGCAAAGAGACCGCGCACGAACAGCACGCCGCGCCGCTCGTCGGAGCCGTTCGCGAGCAGCAGGTGCCGCCAGGCCTCGCGCGTCCAGCCGACATCGAACTGGCGGCGGAAGCTGTCGACCAGCCGGGTCGGATGGGTGTGCTCGACGATCGCCTCGGTGACATAAGCGATCCGTTCGCCGCGGCGGAGCAGCTCGCAGACCGCGATCGTCTCCTCGCTCACCAGCGTCGGTTTGAACCCGCCGATGCGGTCGAGCGCCGCGTTCGACCAGGCGGCGCAGGCGTTCGAGCAGAAATGCACGGCACTGCCGAGCCGCGCGACGTCCTCGAGCCCGCGAACCTCGCTCCGCTCGGGGAAGCTGAAGCGGCGGCCGAAGCGGGCGATCGGGTCGGCCGTCTCGGCCGCCACCTGGCGCGCATAAGCAACCGCCGCGCGGCCCGAGGCGACCGGCTCGACCAGCTTCTCGAGGAAGTCGGGATCGCGCGCGAAGCAGTCGGGGGTCAGCATCACGACGATCTCGGTGCCGAGCCGTCGCCGGGCCGCCTCGCGGGTGAGGCCGTGGTTGAAGCTCGCGCGCGGGATCACCCAGGTGGCGCAGCCGAGCCGCTGCGCTAGCTCGACCGTGCCGTCGTTCGAGGAGGAGTTGACGACCAGCACCTCGGGGCGCAGCGGCGAGGCCAGGATCGGCGCGAGGCAGCGCTCGAGGATCGCGCGTGCTCGCCAGGTGATCACGACCACGCCGACCCGCGGTCGAGGAGCGGTCAGCTCCGCGTTCGTCACGGCTCGCCTCCAGCGCCCGGCTACGTCCTCGAGCGCGGGCCGCCGACCAGGATGCTAGCGAAACACCCGCCGTTTTCAACCTGAAATTGAGTAACGTTCGGCGTGAATCCTGCTTCCGGCGATCCGCGGACCTCCGCGGCGATGCCGTCCCAGAAGCGTTCGGGGTCCCAGGCCGGTGCCAGAAAGTCGAGGTGGTGGAGACCGACCCGAGCCACCGGCTCCTCGCTCGGCTCGGGCGGATCGGCCTCAAGGATCGCACAGGCGAGGCCCAGGCGCGGTGCGAGCGCGGCTGCCAGACGGCGGGCGAAGTCGGCGACGCGTTCCGGCCAGAAGCTCGGGACGAGGTGGATCGGCCGCTCTTCCTCGAGCAGGCGGCGGGCGGCGGCCGCATAGGCGAGGGCGAGCCCGTCGACCGGCAGGAAGTCGCGGATCAGATGCGGCCGGCGCAGAAAGGCCGGCTCGCCGCGCCGCCAGGCGGCGAGCAGGTCGGGGACGAGTCCGGTAGGCTTGTCGAGCGGGCCCACCGGATGGGCGATCACGAACTTGCCGAGTGCCAGGCCGCGGCGTTCGACCTCGAAGCGGATCGTCTGCCAGATCAGCGTCTTGGCCAGGCCGTAACGGTTGAAGGCGCGCAAGGGTGCGCTGCCGCGGCCTTCGTCGGCCTCGAAGATCGAGCCGGTCACGAGCACCGCACGGCCGCCCGATCGGGCGAACCGGTCGAGGAGCTCGCCGAGACCCGCACAGGTCCGCTCGAGCACGCCCGCGACGTCGAACCGGGCGGCGCGATGATCGCCGACCTCCGCCCCGTGCAAGCAGAGCAGCTGGGCGCGTTCCGCGGCCAGCCGCCGGGCCACGGCCGGGTCGGCTAGGCTGGGTGTGTGTGCGAGCCGGGTGCTGCCGGCCACGAGCGCCAGACGCCGGCGCTCGGGGAGCGCGTAGGCGTCCAACGCTCGCCGGTGCAGGCCCACGACCGCGAACCCGGCTGCGGCGAGCGCGCGGGCGAACCAGGCGCCGGTGAAGGAGGAGACGCCGGTGAAAAGCGCACGCAACGATCCGACCCCTCAGGCGGCGAGATGGAAGACCGGGTCGAAATCGGGGTGCGCACGATCGCGCGCGCTCACGACCGAGGGTGCGAACGGCCAGTCGATCGAAAAGCGCGGATCGTCGAACCGCACCCCGCGCTCGCGGCTCGGATCGTAGGCCGCCGAGACGAAGTAGAGCACAAGGACGTCCGGCTCGAGGGTCAAGAAGCCGTGGGCGCAGCCGGGCGGCACCACGATCGCGGCACGGTTGGCGGCGGACAGCTCGACCGCCGCCCAGCGCCCGAAGCTCGGCGAGGCCGGACGGAGGTCGAGCACGCAATCCCACACCGCGCCCTGAACGCAGGTGACGAGCTTGGTCTCGGCCGAGGGCGGCAGCTGGTAGTGCAGCCCGCGCAGCGTGCCGCGTTCGCGGCTCCACGACAGGTTGGCCTGGGCGACCGGCAGGTCGACGTCGAGATCGGCGAGCGTGCTCTTGCAATAAGCACGCGCGAAAAAGCCCCGTTCGTCGAAGCGCGGGGCGAGCGAGAGCACCCGCACGCCCGGGAGGAGCTCGCCCGAGGGACGCATCAGGCGGCCTCCCGACCGCGCCAGGGCGCCGCGCCCGACTCCCAGAGCGCGTGCATGCTCTCGCGGTCCTTCATCGTGTCCATGGCCGACCAGAAGCCCTGGTGGCGGAACGGCCGGAGCTGGCGCTCGGCCGCCAGGCGACGCAAGGGGCCTTCTTCGAGGACACAAGCGTCGTCGGTCGAGAGATAGTCGAGGAAGGCACGGCGGAAGAAGAAGAAGCCCCCGTTGGTCCAGGTATCGCGCAGCATCGGCTTCTCGACGAAGCCGGTGATTTCGCCGCGATCGAACTCGAGATGGCCGAAGGGCGAAACCGGGTTGACCGCCAAGAGCGTGCCGATCTTGCCGTGGGCGAGATGAAACTCGAGCTCGGCGCCGAGGTCGACGTCGGTCAGACCGTCGCCGTAGGTCACCGCGAAATGTTCGGCCTCGCCCAGATGGCGGGCGGCGGCGCGGGCGATCCTCGCGCCGGTCATCGCGTCGGGCCCGGTGTGGGCGACGGTCACCTCCCAGTCGGGGCGGGCGCCGGTCTGGTGGAAGCTCACCTCGCCGGTTCGCATGTCGACCGTGAAGTCGTCGGTCATCGCGCGAAAATCCAGGAAGAAACTCGCGATGACCTCGGCCCGCCAGCCGGTGCACAGCACGAACCGACGGAAGCCGAAATGTGCGTACCACTGCATGATGTGCAACAGGATCGGGCGGTCGCCGACCTCGACCATGGGCTTGGGCAGCCGCTGGCAGGTCTCGCCGAGGCGGGTGCCGCGGCCGCCGCACAGCACGAACACCGGAACGTCAGCCGGACGAGTAGAGATCATGGCGAACCTCCAGCCGGGGTCTCGCCGGGGCCGAGACGGGACGGGGTTGCGGTGCCTCGATCCGGGCGCGGTAGCGCCGGAGCTGATCGAGGAGCCAATCGGCGTTCCCCGTCTCCAAGAGTTGGCGATAACCGTCGACGGTCCATTCGACCGCCTCGGACGTCGAGAGCTGCGCCCGCCAGCCGAGCCGGCGGTTCGCGCGCTCGCAGGAAAGCCGCAACAGCGCCGCTTCGGCCGGAACCGGGCCCTGTTCCACCTGCCAGCCGCCGGCGCCGAGCCGGCGCGAGACCGCCGCTGCGATCTCGGCCACGGTCCACTCGCCGCCTGGCGCCGGACCGAAGTTCCAAGCACCGGCGAAGCGGGCCGGGTCGCGGACCAGGGCCTCGGCCAGCATAAGATAGCCGCCCAGCGCGTCGAGCACGTGCTGCCAGGGGCGGATCGCGCCCGGCCGACGCAGCACCGGCTGCCGCCCGGCCGCGAAGGCGCGCACCAGATCGGGGACCAGCCGATGCGCCGACCAGTCGCCGCCGCCGATCACGTTGCCGGCGCGCGCGGTGGCGACACCGATCCCGTTCCTGGCCGGCAGGTAGGTCGTCCGCCAGGCATGGACCGCGATCTCGGCGCAAGCCTTGCTCGCGGCATAAGGCTCGTCGCCGCCCAACGGATCGTTCTCGCGGCAGGCCTGGTGCGGCTCGCGGTAGCACTTGTCGCTCGTCACCACCACGACCGCCCGGACCGAGGCGCTGCGCCGCACCGCCTCGAGCAGATTCACGGTTCCCATGAGGTTGGTCTCGAGTGTCCCGATCGGGTCCTCGAGCGCGTCGAAGACGATCGGCTTGCCGGCCAGATGCAAGACGATTTCGGGCTCGGCCGCGGCGACCGCGGCGACCAGCGCCGCGCGATCGCGCACATCGCCCGAGAGCGCTCCGATCTTGTGGTCGAGGCCGGCCAGCTCGAACAGAGACGGCGTCCAACGAGGCGGGTGGCCGAAACCGGTGACCTCGGCACCCAGCTCGACCAGCCAAGCGGCGAGCCACGTGCCCTTGAACCCGGCGTGACCCGTGAGCAGAACCCGACGACCGCGCCAAAACTCGGGATCGAGCCGCATCGCGCCTCCATGCCCCTCGGGGCTCGCCGGTTCGGTTAGCGCGTTTCTACTTTCGCGCTAGTGACTTTTCACATACGAGCGCTACGAGCGAAGGGCAAGGCGAGCAGCGCGCGACCGGCGAGGGCTCGGCCGGCCGAGGGGCGCGCGCTGCGCGCTTGCGATCAGCGCGGCGGCAGGGAGCGGAGATACTCGGCGATCGCCTCGCGGTCGGACTCGGGCAGCTTGGCGGTGCCGTTGCGGACCACCTTGGCCATGTCGCCGCCGACGAAGTCGCCGTCCGGCTTGATCCCGATCACGAGCAGGCCCAACAGGTCGTTGGTGCTCCACTTGCCGATGCCCTTGGCCGGGTCGCTCGTGATGTTCGGGATCACTTCTTTGCCGAGACGGCCGCCCGCATAGGCCCGGCTGTGATCGAGGGCGCCCCAGAAGGTGCGCGGGGTGTGGCACTCGGCACAGTGTCCCGGCCCCTCCACCAGATAGGCGCCGCGGTTCCACGCCTCGCTCTTGCTCGGATCGGGCTGCAGCGGCGTCGGGTCGTGGAACGCCCACTGCCAGAGATGCAGGCCCCAGCGCAGATTGTAGGGAAACGAGAGCTCGTGCGGGCGATCCTCGCGGCGCACGGGCGGGATCGTCTGCAGATAGGCCCACAGCGCCCGTAGGTCGGGATCGCTCATCCGCGCATAGGAGGTGTAGGGGAAGGCCGGGTAGTAGGCGCTGCCGTCCGGGGCCTTGCCGAACCGCATCGCGCGCAGGAAGTCGTCCTCGCTCCAGCGGCCCACGCCGGTCTCGGGATCGGGGGTGATGTTCGGGGCCCAGAACTTGCCGAACGGGGTCTCGAGCGGATCGCCGCCGGCCAAGAGCGGCCCGTCCTTGGCGGTGTGGCAGTTGGTGCAACCGCCGATGTGGAAGAGGAGCTCGCCGCGGGCGAGCCCCTCCGCCGTGGCGGCGCGTGCCGGGGCGGCCGCGGCGATCGCGAGAACAGCCGAGAGCGCCGCAACGACCGGCGCGCGCGCCATGATCAGTTTTGCGGCCGACGATAGGGCTGATGGCAGCCGCCGCAGCCCTCTTGGCCGAGCTTGCCGAAGGCTTGCGCCGTGGCCATCTGCTCGCCGCTCTTGGCAGCGACGACGAGGGCCTGGGCCAAGCTCGCCGCGTTCTTGGCCTTGGCCTCGAAATCGGCGAAGTTGAGCCAGATGTCGGGCAGCGCACGGGTCTCGCCCTTGTCGCTACCCTCGGGGAACCAAGCGGGGATCTGCGGGATCTTGGCGGCGAGGTACTCGGCGTTGGCGGCGACATCGGCCATCGTGCCGCCCTTGCGGTCGATCACGGTGTCCTTGATGGCACCCATCCGCTTGCCGAACTCCTTGAATTCGGCTTGCCGTGCCTTGATCGGGTCTTGCGCGCCGGCGCTCGCCGCGAGCCCCAGCGCACCGAGCACGACCGCTACTGCGAACGTCGTTCTTGCCATGATGGCTTCCCCTCGCTCGATCACGGGATCGTGATGCCGATCGTTCCCCCGCGTTTGTGCATCAGAGCAGCGGGCGGTGAAAGCAGGATGACCGGCGCACCGGCTCGCCGGAACGTACCGGAGCGGAAACAGACCGGGTCATGAGCGTAACGGATCGGTCCCCTCGCACGCTCCGCGCCGTGCTGTTCGACAAGGACGGCACGCTCGTCGATCTGCGCGCAACCTGGGTCCCGCGCTACCGTGCCGCCGCCCGCGTCCTGGCCCGGGCCGCGGGTCGCGACGACGGCTTCGCCCTCGAGCTCCTGCGCCGGCTCGGTTGGGACCCGGCAGCCGGCCGGCTCGCTGCCGACAGCCCGCTGTTGTGGGCGACCAACGCGATGATCGCAGAGCGCTGGGCGGCCGAGCCCGAGCTCGCGCACCTGGGCCGCGGGGGGATCGATCCCGCGGCGCTGGCCTTGGCCGAGCTCGACGACGAAGAACGCCATCCGCCGCAGCCCCTGGGCGACGTGGCCGGGCTCTTGAGCCGTCTCGCGGCGCGTGGTCTGGCCCTTGGTCTCGCGACGATGGACAGCGAGGCCGCCGCCCGGCGGACCGCCGAGAAGCTCGGGATCGCGCCCCGCCTCGCCTTTCTCGCGGGTTGCGATTCCGGCCACGGCTTGAAGCCGGCGCCGGGCATGGTCCGGGCCTTCTGCCGGGCGGTCGGCGTCGAGCCCGAGGCGGTGGCGCTGGTCGGCGACAGCCCGGCCGATCTCGCGATGGCACGCGCCGCCGGCTGCGGTCTCGTGGTGGCCGTCCGCTCGGGCGGCGGCCCGCCCGAAACACTCGCCGCCCTGGCCGATCACCTGCTCGAAAGCGTGCACGAGCTCGATGATCTCCTCGACCGGCTCGCGCCGCCTCGACCTCATCCCGCTCGCTCGTGCTCGCGCAGCCGCGGCAAGAGCTCGGCGAAATTGCAGGGCCGGTGACGGATGTCGAGCTGGAAGGCCAGGATCTCGTCCCAGCCGTCGCGGCAGGCGCCGGGCGAGCCCGGTAGGCAGAAGATGTAGGTGCCCTTGGCGACCCCGGCATCGGCCCGGCTCTGCAGGCACGAGGTGCCGATCTTCGGGTAGGACAGCATCCGGAACAGCTCGCCGAAGCCCGGGATGTGCTTTTCCGCCACCCGCGCGAGCGCTTCGGGGGTCACGTCCCGGCCGGTGACGCCGGTCCCGCCCGTGGTGATCACGACCTCGACCGCCGGATCCTCGATCCAGCCGCGCAGCGTGGCCTCGATCGCCGCGATCTCGTCCTTGACGATCTTCCGCTCGACCAGCCGATGGCCGGCGGCGGTGATCCGCTCGGCCAAGAGATCGCCCGACTTGTCGGTCGAGGGATCGCGCGTATCCGAGATCGTCAACAGTGCGATCGCCACCGGTCGGAAGGGGATGCTCTCGTCAATTCTTCCGGGCAACGCGGACCTCTTCGCCGTCCAGCCTCGTGAGCTCGGGCCAACGATTCTCGGCCAAGGCGAGGAGCTCGGGAATCGGTTGGCCGAGCCTCGCGCGGTAGACCCACAGGTTGGTCAGCACCTTCTTCACATAGCTGCGCGTCTCGGCCAGGGGAATGCTCTCGATCAACAACAGCGGATCGTCGCGGGTGCCGCCGAGCTCGGCCTGCAGCCAGCCGCTGAAGCGGTTGGCGCCGGCATTGTAGGCCGCGAGCAGGTGAATGAGGCTGCGGCCGATCGCCGGATGCTTGGTGAGCTCCAGGATCTTGGCCTGGCCCAGATCGATGTTGACCTCGGGCTGCAAGAGCGCGTGCTTGCCGGCATAGGCGATCCGTGCTTTGCGCGCGACCTCGCTCGCCGTCTCGGGCATCACCTGCATTAGCCCGAGCGCCCCGCGCGGGCTCCTGGCGTCGATGTCGAAGCCGCTCTCCGCGCGGATCACGGCGTAGACCAGCGCCCGGTCGACCCGGAAGCCGCGCGGCGGCTTCCACGCCGGCACCGGAAAGAGCGCCCCGTCGTGCCGTCGGCCGTCGATGAGCCGCATCCGTTGCGCCACCTTGATCTGCGCTTGCGCCATGCCGGTCGCTTCGGCGAGGGCGATCAGGGCCGTGCCGAGCTCGGCCCGCGCCTTGCCCGCGAGGTTCAAGATCTCGGCCTCGGCGAGGCGGGTCTCGCCGATTTGGGTCAGGGCGAGAGCGCGCCGCGAGCCCGGGTAGCGGACCAGGAGATCGAGCATCTCGGCTCGGAGGCTCGGCTCTTGCCAATCCCAGCTCATCGGCTGGCCGAGCACGGTCTGCGCCAAGAGGCCGTAGAAGCTGCGGCCGCTGCGGGCGGCGAGCCGCAGATAGCGGCCGACCTGCTGCGGTCGACCGGCGGCCAGATGGGCGCGCGCGGCCCAGAAGGCGGCGGTGGCGACCTCCTCTTCCTCCGCCCCTTCGCGGTTGGCGAGCTCGCCCAGGAGACCGGCAGCCCGCTCGAAGTCGCGCCGGCGCCAGGCCTGCAGCGCCGTCTCGAGCTGCTTGCGCGGGGTGCCCACGAGATCGGCCCCGAAGCGCGGCTCGCTCGTCCCGTCCTCGCGCCGCGGATCGGGCGGAGCCTTGGCCTGCGCGGGTCGTTTGGCGAGGGCGAGCTTGTGGATGCGCGCCGCCTGCGGCAGGTCGCTGTAGCTTTCGAGCCAGGCCACGAGCTCGTCGTAGCCGGCCACGTAGCCCTTGCCGAGATAGCGTTCGGCCAGCACGTGGCCCAGCAGGATCCGGCTGCCCAGCCCGGCCAAGCGCGCATCGGCCTCGGCGAAGCGACCGCGCGCCTGCAGCGCGAACGCTTCGCGGTAGCGCAGCACGTCGTCTCGGCCGAGCGGGCTCGGCACGGCCCAGGCCGGCTCCGGGCTCCCGTCGCGGGGCTGCAGCTTGGCGAGTTGCACCGGCAGGGGTTCGGCGAGCGCGCCGCCACTCGCCGCTAATCCCCAGATGCCGACTGCGACCATCATGCCGACCCGCGGGCCGGTGGTACGCGTGTTGGGGCCGAGTATCGTCAAGTCGGATGCCTCTGTTGTGTTCGTTGAGCCGCACGGACGACCTCGTCGCTACGCTTGGTCACCTCCTTTCCGTTCGATGTGTCTCCCCCCACGACGAGCCCTAGTCGGCGGAGCTCGGCGGCGAGCTCCAGAAGATCGCGCCAGGCGAGCTTCTTCTGCATCGGCTGGCGCAGCAGATAGGCCGGATGGAAGATCACCCGGGCCGGTATCGGCGCGTCGCCCCGAGCGGGGCGATACTCCAAGCGGCGGCCGCGCAGCCGGGTCACGCCTTCGTTCGTGCCGAGCAGCGCCCGAGCCGCGGTGCCGCCCACGGACACGAGGATCGCAGGGCGCAACAACTCGATCTGCCGCTCTAGGAACGGCGCGCAGGTGGCGAGCTCGAGCTCGGTCGGCGCGCGGTTGCCGGGCGGGCGCCAGAAGACCGCGTTGGTGATGTAAACGCTCGTGCGATCGAGCCCGATCGTCGCCAACATGCGGTCCAGCAGTTTGCCGGAGGCCCCGACGAACGGCTTGCCCTGACGGTCCTCCTCGAGCCCCGGGGCTTCGCCCACGAGCATGATCCGCGCGGCAGGGTTGCCGTCGCACAGACACAGCCGCGTCGCGGTCGCCTTCAGCGGACAGAGCTCGAACCGCTCGAGCGCCTCGGCGAGTTCGTCGAGCGTGCGGCAAGAGGCCGCGAGCGCGCGCGCACCCGCCACCGGGGCGGGCAACGGACCGGCGCGATCGGCCGACCGCCCGATCGGTGCGCCCATGGTCGTCGGGAGCGCGCTCGGACCGGCGGGCGCGACCCCGCCGATCGGCAGCACCTCGGCGGACGAGGCCGCCCCGAGATCGACGCCCCGTGCCGGAACGGCGGCAGCGCCGGCCCCGGAAGCGGTCGGCGCGCCGCGCGCCAAGAGACAGCAGTCCACTCCCGCCGCCTGCTGCCACTCGAGCCATGCGGCCACGCCCTGCACGAGCGCCGCGCGCGACGGTTCTTCCCCCGCTCGTCCGGCGGCTGCCATCAGCGGCCCCGACCGTCCGTCCTCCGGGCTCGCATCGCCCGCGTTCCTCCCCTCGAGCTCGTCCTCGTTGCGTCCGACGCGCACCGGGACGCCTGCCCGTCACGGGCACGAACTCGCCCGTGACGCTCCCCAAGACGTTCGAGCCTCGCGCTTATTCCCGACGGATAATCGAAATTTTCGCGCTCGCTCGCGCGCCGCCTCGGGAACCGGTCCCTCGGCGGCCGGCCGCGGGGCGCGGAGACCTCAGATGTCGCGGTAGGCGAGCGGCCGGCCGTCGGCACCCGTCACGAGCTTGCCGCTCTCGTCCTGGGCCGCTATGTAGCGACCATGGCCGATCGCGGACCCGACGTAGAGGACGGGCTTGACCTTCTTCCCCTCGAACGTTTTCGTTTGTTGAGCCGGGCCGCGCGCCGTGGGGTCGTTCTTGCTCTTCGACGTCTTGAGCATTCCATCTTCTCCGAAACCTGAGCCGTCGGCCGAAAGGCTGCGTGCGGCTCGACAGGGCGGCATGCTAGTTGCCGAGGCCGGGTGCCGCCGTCAAGGACGGAGGATGTCGGCGGCGGCCGCGCGGCACCGGCCGAGCCGGCTCCTGGTGATCGCCCTGGCCGCGAGCCTGGTCGCCTGCGCCGGCGGCTCGCCGGGCTGGCGGGAGGGTGGGCTCGCCAACGCCGAGGAGTTCGGTCAGGGACGGACCGCTTCGGCCGCCTATCTGGCCGGCCGTCATGCCCTGGAGCTCGGCCGCATCGGCGAGGCCGCTCGCTACTTCGATCGCGCCGCACGGGGGGATCCGCTCAACCTCGAGCTGCGCCGTCAGAGCTTCCTGCTCGCGATCGCGGCCGGGGAGCTCGAGCGGGCGCGCGAGCAGGCGCGCGAGCTCGCCGAGCTCGAAGCCGGGGTCGACGAGGCCCGGCTCTTGCTCGCGGTCTACGAGGCCAAGGCGGGCAGGTTCCAGGCGGCGCGCGAGCAGCTGGGCCGCGTCGGCGGCCGAGGGGCGTTGGGCGGGATCGCACCCTTGCTGCGCGCCTGGACGCGCGCCGGGGCCGGCGATCTCGACGCCGCCCTCGAGCTGCTCGAGCGCGGCGGCCGCGACGATCCGTTCGCGCTCCTGCGCGGCTACCATCGGGCGATGGTGCTGGCCTATGGCGGCCGGCTCGCCGAGGCCCGTTCGGCGCTGGCCGCCCTCGAGCGTGGCGACGAGCCCCTGCCGCTGCGGGTGGTGGCGGCGCGCGCCGCCCTCGACGCCCGCGCCGGCGAGCGCGATCAGGCCGTGGCGCGGCGCCCAGAGGCGCGCCGCCGCTCGGGCGATCAACCGGCACTCGCCGAGCTCGCGGCCCGGATCGCCAGGGGTGACGAGCCCTGGCTGCCGGTCGCGGGCCCGGCCGACGGGATCGCCGATCTTCTCCTGGGCCTGGCCGAGCTCCTGCGCGAGCAGCGGGTCGCCGCACAGGCCCTCGTCTACGGCCGACTGGCCGCGTTCCTCACACCCGAGGCCGGCGATGTCTGGCTCGCGATCGGCCGGGTCCACCGCAGCCAGGAGAGCTTCGAGGAAGCCCTCGACGCCCTGGCTCGCGTCCCGCGCACCTCGCCGTTCCACCTCGAGGCCCAGCTCGTCGCAGCGGAAGTCCTCAAAGAGCAGGGCAAGGGCGAAGAGGCCGTGGCACGGCTGAGGGAGCTCGCGGCCCGGCATCCCGAGCGGATCGACGCGCTCGTCACGCTCGGCGACATGATGCGTCGCGACGAGCGCTGGGGCGAAGCGATCGAGGCCTACGGCCAGGCGATCGCTCGCCTCGGCGAGCCGCAGCGTCAGCACTGGCGGCTGTTCTACGTTCGCGGCATCGCGCTCGAACGATCCAAGCGATGGGCCGAGGCCGAGGTCGATTTCCTCAAGGCGCTGGAGCTGCAGCCCGAACAGCCCTTCGTCTTGAACTATCTCGGCTACAGCTGGGTCGATCAGGGCGTCAACCTCGAGCGCGCCAAGGCGATGCTCCACCGGGCCGTGGAGCTGCGCCCCCAGGACGGCTACATCGTCGACAGCCTGGGCTGGGCCTATTACCGGCTCGGCGAGTACGACAAGGCCGTGCAGTATCTCGAGCGCGCGGTCGAGCTCGAGCCGGGTGATCCGACCATCAACGATCATCTGGGCGACGCCTATTGGCGGGTCGGCCGCCACCGCGAGGCCCGGTTCCAATGGCAGCGCGCGCTCGGCCTCAAGCCGGAGCAGGACGCCGTGGCCGGGATCAACGAGAAGCTCGAGAAGGGGCTGCCGGAGCCCGATGCCCGCCGCGGCTGAGCCGGTCGTCGTCGAGACCGCGCGCGCCAAGCTCAATCTCGACCTGTTCGTGACCGGGCGGCGGCCGGACGGCTGGCACGAACTCGACAGCCTCGTCGTCTTCGCCGAGCTCGCCGATCGGCTGGAGTTGCGGCCCGCGCCGACGCTCTCGCTCGCGATCGAGGGCCCCACCTCGCCCGGCCTGCCCGCCGACGAGCGCAATCTCGTGCTGCGCGCCGCCCGCTCCTTGCAGCAGGAATGCGCGATCGAGCGTGGTGCTGCGATCCGTCTCGAGAAGCACCTGCCGGTCGCAGCCGGCATCGGGGGCGGCTCCGCCGATGCCGCCGCGGCGCTACGGGGGCTCCGGCGCTTGTGGAATCTGGCACTCGACGACGAGCGGCTGCGCGAGCTCGGCTCGCGGCTCGGTGCCGACGTGCCGGTCTGCCTCTACGGCAAGCCCGCCCGGATGCGCGGCATCGGCGAGCGGCTCGACCCGGTCCGCGGGCTGCCGGACCTGCCCCTCGTGCTCGTCAATCCCGGCAGAGAACTCGCGACCAAGTCGGTCTTCGCGGCCTTGGATGGCGCGTTCGGGCCGGCCGATCGGGCACCGTTGCGGGCCGGAAGCGGCCTGCATCGGCTCGCCGTCTGGCTCGCCGAGAGCCGCAACGACCTCGAGCCGCCGGCGCGCCGCCTCGAGCCCGCGATCGGTCTGGTTCTCGAGGCCCTGGCCGGCCTCTCGGGCTGCCTCTTGGCGCGGATGAGCGGCAGCGGGGCCACCTGCTTCGGCCTCTTCGGCGATCGCGGTGAAGCCGAGACCGCAGCGCTCCTGTTGCGCAAGCGTCATCCCGACTGGTGGGTCGCGCCGACGGTGGCATTCGGCGACCCGCGATGATCCTCGTGTTCACCGACTTCGGTCCGGCCGGGCCCTATGTCGGCCAGATGCACCTCGTGCTGCGCCGGCTCGCCCCCGAGGTGCCGGTCGTCGACCTGCAGCACGACGCGCCCGCCTTCCGCCCCGACCTCGCGGGTTACCTGCTCGCCGCCCATCTCGATTGGACCGAGCCCGGCGACGTCGTCCTAGCCGTGGTCGACCCCGGGGTCGGCTCCGCGCGCGCTCCCTTGGCGGTGCGGTGCGACGGTATCTGGCTCGTCGGGCCCGACAACGGCCTGTTCGAGCCCGCCCTGCGCCGCGCGCGCAGGCTCGAAACCTTCGCGATCGCCTGGCGCCCTGAACGGCTGTCGGCGAGTTTTCACGGCCGCGACCTCTTCGCACCGGTGGCCGCGCGCTTGGCCCGCGGCGACCGCAGCACCCTCGGGCCGGGCGCGCCGACGCGCTTTCCCGAACTCCCGGACGATATGGCCGCGATCGTCTATCTCGACCCTTACGGTAACGCGGTCACCGGTCTGCGCGCGGCCGCGCTCGCGCCCGGCGCCACCTTGCGCGTGGGCGATCGCCCGCTGCCGCGCGCCCGGACCTTCGCCGACGTCCCGCCCGGCGCCTGCTTCGTCTACGAGAACAGCTCGGGTCTGCTCGAGATCGCCGCCAATCGCGCGCGTGCGGCCGACCTTCTCGGCCTGCGGCTCGGCGATCCCGTCGCGATCGTGACCCCGGATTGCTGAACCCCCGGTCGAGGGCTTATATCCGGTCGCGGATTGGGGCGTCGCCAAGCGGTAAGGCAGCGGACTTTGGATCCGCCATCCGGTGGTTCGAATCCACCCGCCCCAGCCCCAGCCATCGACCGGGCCCGAGCCCGGCAGCCGCGAGGACCGGCGTGCACCCCTTCGACCTCGTCATCCGCGGCGGCACCGTCGTCACCGCGACCGACCTCTTCGCGGCAGACATCGGCATCCGCGACGGACGCATCGCGGCAGTCGGGGCAGACCTGGCAGCCGCGCGCGAGGAGATCGACGCCCGCGGCCTGATCGTCACGCCGGGCGGCGTCGACAGCCACTGCCACATCGAGCAGCTCTCGGCCGCCGGGCTGGTCAACGCCGACACCTTCGAGAGTGCGACGGCCGCCGCCGCCCTGGGCGGCACCACGACCGTGATCCCCTTCGTTGCCCAGCACGTGGGCACCTCGCTCGCCGCCGTCGCCGAGGACTATCACCGCCGGGCCGAGCGCGGGGCGATCGTCGACTACGCCTTCCATCTGATCCTCGCCGACCCGCGACCCGAGATCCTGAAGGAGGAGCTGCCGCCGCTCGTGCGCGCCGGCCACGCCTCCTTGAAGGTCTTCTTGACCTACGACCGGCTCAAAATCGAGGACGAGCAGTATCTCGACGTGCTCGAGGCGGCCCGCGCCCACGGCCTCATGGTTTGCGTGCATGCCGAGAACCACGGCATGATCCGCTGGATGGGCCGGCGGCTGGTCGAGCGCGGCTTCACCGCACCCCGCTTCCACGTCCCCTCGCACCCCCGCATCGGCGAGGTCGAGGGCATCCACCGCGCGATCGCCTGCGCCGCGCTGGTCGATCAGCCGATCATGATCTTCCACGTCTCGACCGCGGAAGGGGCGGCTGTGATCCACCGCGCCCGCGGCGAGGGCAGGAAGGTCTGGGGCGAGACCTGCACCCAGTATCTCACCCTGACCTCGGCCGAGCTCGACAAGCCGGGGATCGAGGGTGCCAAATGGATCTGCTCGCCGCCTCTGCGCGATCCCGCCGACCAGGAGGCGCTCTGGTGGTCCCTCGAGGTCGGGACCTTGCAGTGCGTCTCTTCCGACCACGCCCCCTACCGGATGGACGAGACCGGCAAGCTCGCCCGCGGCCCGAACCCCTCCTTCAAGGAGATCGCCAACGGCATGCCCGGCCTCGAGCTGCGCCTGCCGATCCTGTTCGACGCCATGGTCCATCGCGGCCGCGGGGGCTTGTGCCGCTTCGTCGAGCGCACCGCCACCGCACCCGCGAAGATCTACGGCCTCCACCCGAAGAAGGGGACGATCGCGCCCGGTGCGGATGCCGACCTCGTGCTCTGGGACGCCGAGCGCACGGTCGCGATCGAGGACGCTCCGCGCCGCGACCGCGCCGGCTACACGCCCTATGCCGGCCGCACCGTGCGCGGCTGGCCGCGCCAGGTGCTCTTGCGCGGTCGGACGATCGTGCGGGAGGGCGAGCTCCTGGGCGCCCCCGGGGAGGGCCGTTTCCTCCCCCGCTCCGGTGGCTGGGCGGCGGTGCCGACCGGCCGCAGCGAGCCCGAGCTCGACCCGGCCCGCAATTTCGGCGCCCGGCTGCGCCCGTGAGCACCGCCGACTGGAGCGAGGGCGCGCATGCGGCCCTGCGCCGCGCCGGCATCGGTCTTCTGGCGCACGTCCCAGATGCCGGCCTCGCCCGGCTGATCGAGCGCTGCGGTGCCGACCCGACGATGCGCGTCGTGGGCCTCGCCGACGAGCGCGAAGGGCCGGCCTTGTTGGCCGGCGCTTGGCTCGGCGGGCTCAAAGGCGTGCTCGCCTGCCAGTCGAGCGGGGTCGGCAACCTCGTCAACATGCTGGGGCTCGCGGCCACCGGCCGTTTCCCGCTCGTGATGATCGTCACCATGCGCGGCGAGTGGGGCGAGGAGAATCCCTGGCAGGTGCCGATGGGCCGGGCGGTCCCGGCCGTCCTCGAGGCCATGGGCGTGCGGCTCCTCTCGCTCGAGCGGGCGGAGGAGGCGGGCGCTGTCCTCGACGGTGCCACAGGCCTCGCCTTCGGCTCGGAGCAGAGGGTGGCGGTGCTCGTCCGCCAGCGCGTTCTGGGCGCCAAGCGCTTCCTCGCCGCAGGCGGTGGCCGATGAGGACCGACCTCGACCGCCGCGCGCTCGTCGCTCGCCTGGTCGCCCGGCGCGGCCCGGCGCTCCTGTTGGCCGGCCTCGGCTCGCCGGCCTGGGACCTCGCCGCCGCCGGCGACCATCCGCATCACTTCTATCTATGGGGCGGGATGGGCGGTGCCTTTGCGATGGGCCTGGGCCTGGCACTGGCGCGGCCGGAACGCCGCGTGGTCGTGCTCGCGGGCGACGGCGAGGCGCTCATGGGCCTGTCCTCGCTCGCCACGATCGCGGCTGCGAAGGCTTCGAACCTCGCGCTCCTCGTGCTCGACAACGCCGCCTATGGCGAAACCGGCGGCCAGCCGACCGCCACCGAGGCAGGGGTCGATCTCGCCGGCATGGCGGCCGCCGCCGGCTTCCCCTCGACCCTGCGCCTCGAGCGGGCCGAGGACATCGAAGCCGCGCTCGACCTCCTCCTCGAGGGGCCGGGTCCGGTGCTCGTCCAGGCCCGCATCGACCGGCGGCCGCAGCCGCTCGTCCTGCCGCCCAAGGACGTCGTTCTCCTCAAGGCGCGCCTGCGCGCCGCCCTCGGGGTCGAGCCCGAGCTCGCCCGATGACCGACCCGACGGTCCGGGGCGGTGCCCGTTGGCTCGCCGAGGCGCTGGCCGGGGCCGGCACGAGCCACGTCTTCTTCGTCGATGCCATCCTCCGCCGCACGCTCATCGAGCTCGAGGGGCTGGGCGTGCGCCGGGTCCTCGCCCACGCCGAGAAGGCCGCCGCCTACATGGCCGACGGCTGGGCGCGCACCGCGCTCCGCCCGGGCCTCTGCATGGCCCAGTCGGTGGGTGCGGCCAACCTCGCAGCCGGGCTGCAGGACGCCTTTCTCCACCGCGCGCCCGTGATCGCGCTCGCCGGCCGCAAGCCGCCCTCGCACCAGCACCGCAACGCCTACCAGGAGATCGACCACGACGGCCCCTTCGCCGCCGTGACCAAGGCCCGCGCCCGGGTGGAGACACCCGAAGAGCTCCCGCACCTCTTGCGCCTCGCCTTCCGCGAGGCGAGCGAGGGCACGCCCCGGCCCGTCCACCTCGACCTGCCGGGGCTGCAGGGCGAGATCCTCGAGACCGCCACCCTCGCCGAGCCGCCTTCGATCGAGCCGCGGCACACCCGCGTCCCAGCAAGAAGGCCGCCGCCGGATCCGGGCGAGATCGAGGCCGCCGCGCGCGCCCTCGCCGCGGCCGTCCGGCCGGTGATCGTGGCCGGTGCGGGCGCCGTGCTCTCCGGTGCCGGGCCGGCGCTGCGAGCACTGGCCGAGGCGGGGCCGATCCCGGTCGCCACCTCGCTCGGCGGCCGAGGCCTTTTCCCGACCGACCATGCGCTCTCGATCGGCGTCGTCGGCACCTACTCGGCTCCGCCCGCCAACCGACTCGTCCACGAGGCCGATCTCGTACTCTTCGTCGGCTGCCACACGGGCGACCAGGTCACCCAGAACTGGACCGTCCCGCCGCCCGGCCGCGCGATCCTCCAGATCGACCTCGACCCGCGCGAACTCGGCCGCTCCTATCCCGGCACGCTCGGCGTGCTCGCCGATCCGGCCCGTGCGCTGGACGCGCTGCGGGCGGTCCTCGCCCCGCGGCCCGCCTGGACCGCCTGGGCCGAGCGGGTGGCGGGCAGCGTCGCCGCCTGGCGGGCGGCGATGGCGCCGCTCCTCGCCTCCGATGCCGTGCCGATCCGGGTCGAGCGGCTCTGCGCCGAGCTCTCGGCCGTGCTGCCCGAGGACGCCGTTCTCGTCGCCGATACCGGCTATTCCGGGATCTGGACGGGGACCCTGGTCGAGCTGCGCTCGCCCGCCCAGCGTTACCTCAGGGCCGCCGGCTCCTTGGGCTGGGCCTTTCCCGCGGCGATCGGCGCCCAATGTGCCGCCCCCGACCGGCCGGTCGTCTGCTTCTGCGGCGACGGCGCCTTTTACTACTACCTGGGGGAGCTCGAGACCGCCCGCCGCCTCGGTCTGCCGCTCGTCGTGATCGTCAACGACAATTCCGCCTTCGGCCAAGGGCTCGTGAACGTCCGCCGCCTGCAGGGCGACCGGCCGGGCAACCCGGACGAGATCGTCCGCTTCGGCCCGACCGACTTCGCCGCGGTGGCCCGCGCCTTCGGGGTCGAGGGCATCCGGGTCGAGCGGCCGGAGGCGATCCGTCCCGCCCTCGAGCGCGCGCTCGCCATAGGCGGCCCCGTCGTGGTCGACGTCGTCACCGACCCTTGGCCGCGCGCCCCCGAACCCTGGACCCCGCCGCCGTGATCGTCTTCTCGAGCGTCGCGGTCTTGGGTGCTGGGACCATGGGCCATGCGCTGGCCCTCGTCCACGCGCTGGCCGGGTGTTCCGTCCGCCTGCAGGACATCCGCCCCGAGGCGCTCGAGCGCGCCCGCGAGCTGATCGAGGCCGCGCTCTCCACACTCGTCGAGGCGGGCGAGGTCGGCGAGGGGGCCGCCGCCGCGGCGCGGGCGCGGATCGTCGCGGTCTCGAGCCTCGAGGCGGCCGTGACGGATGCCGAGCTCGTGATCGAGACGATCGTCGAGGACCGCGAGGCCAAGCGGGCCCTTTTCGCCGACCTCGCGCGGCTCGTCCCGGCCGAGGCGGTCGTCGCCTCGAACACCTCCTATCTCGACGTCTTCCCGCTGATGCCCGAGGACCTCCAGCGCCGGGCGGCGATCGCGCATTGGTACACCCCACCCTACATCCTCGACCTGGTCGATCTGGTGCCGGGGCCGGCGACCGATCCCGCCCTGCTCGACCGGCTCGAGGCCTTCTACCGGGCGATTGGCAAGCGGCCCGTGCGCTTTTCCCGCATGCTCGAGGGCTACGTCGCCAACCGGCTGCAGGCGGCGATGACCGCTGAGATCTTCCGCCTGTTGGACGAGGAGGGCATCGAGCCCGCGGTCATCGACGAATCGATCCGCCACGGCCTCGGCCTTCGGCTCCTGCTCATGGGCCAGCTCGAGAAGGCCGACTACACGGGCCTCGAACTCGTGGCCAAAGCGCTCGCCAACCGCTCCTACACCCCGCCGCCGCCGCGCACGCGAAGCACGACCCTCGACCGGCTCCTGGCCGAGGGGCGGACCGGCGTGCTCGCCGGCCGCGGCTTCTTCGACTATGGCGGCAAGCCGGCCGCGGCGCTCTTCCGCGAGCGCGACCGGAAGCTCCTGACCCTCAAACGCGCCTGGCGGGCGATCGCGGAGGAGGGGCGATGATCACGGCGGATCTCTCGGGCCGGACGGCCTTGGTCACGGGTGGGGCGTCGGGCATCGGCCTCGCCACGGTCGAGCGGCTGGCCCGGGCCGGTGCGCGGGTCGCCTTGAACCATCTCGAGGTCGATCCGCGCGGGCCCGAACAGGCGCTGCGCCTGCGCGCCGAAGGTCTCGAGGTCTTCGCGGTCGCGGGCTCGGTCGCCGTGCCCGGCGAGGCCGAGGCCATGGTCCGCGAAGCGATCGCCGAGCTCGGCCGCCTCGACTACCTCGTCAACAACGCCGGCACGGCCGCCACCGACCGGCCGATCCCGCCCGCCGAGCTCGACCGGCTCGACGAGGGCTTCTGGAAGACCATCCTGGATACCAACCTGTTGGGCGCCGTCCGCTGCGCCCATGCCGCAGCCGGGGCCCTGCGGGAAGCCGGCGGCGCCGTCGTCAACGTAGCTTCGGTGGCCGGGCTCGGCCGGCAGGGCAGCTCGATCGCCTATGGTGCCTCCAAGGCCGCGCTGATCGAGCTCACCCGCGGCCTCGCGCGCGCCCTGGCACCCGACGTGCGGGTCAACGCGGTGGCCCCGGGCCATGTCGATTCGCCCTGGACCGCGGCCTGGCCGCAGGCCTGGAAGGAGGAGGCCGCGCAAAAGGCGCTGCTCAAACGCCGGTGCACCCCCGACGACATCGCCGAGGCGATTTTCTATCTGTTGGCCGGGGCGCGGATGGTCACCGGTCAGGTGCTGGTGGTCGACGGCGGGCTCACCCTCGGCTGAGCCCGCGCCGCCCTCGAACGGCGCTCAGGGGACGAAGGAGCCGCCGCGCTCGTCCTCGATGTGCTGGCGGACGATCGACTCGACGTCCTCGTCGACCGGGAAGCCGAGCTTGAGCGCCCGCTCCGGCGCGAAGTTCCAGGGGATCGAGAGCACCACCCGGCGGATCAGCGCGTCCGGCTCGTACGTGATCCGCGAGGTCACACCCTTCCCGGCGATCCGCTCGAGGGCGGCGATCTCCTCGGCCACCGTGAAGGCGATGCCGGGGAGGAGAAGCGAGCGGTCCCGGCCGAGCGCTCCCTCGTCGAGCTCGGCCGCGTGCAGGAAGGCCTGCACCACCGCCCGCGGCGAGAGGCAGTACATCTTGGTGTCGACCGGCACCGGACAGTTCGCCGTCTCGCCGTTCAAGGGCTCGCGCACGATCGAGGAGAGGAAGGTCGTGGTGGCGAGGTTCGGCCGGCCCGGGCGGACCACGATCGTGGGCAGCCGGAGGCTCGTGCCGACCACGAAGCCCTTCCGGTGATAGTCCGCGACCAGCCGCTCGCCCATGGCCTTCTGGTTGCCATAGGAGCTCTGCGGGGTGAGATGCGTCGTGTCCGTGATCGGCTCGGGCAGGTCGCCGCCATAGACCGCGCAGGAGGAGGCGAAGACGAAGATCGGCCGCCGGCCGAGATGGCGCGCTGCTTCGAGCACGAAGCGCGTGCCGTCGAGATTGACGGCGTAGCCGAGCTCGAAGTCCGTCTCGGCCTGGCCGGAGACTACGGCCGCCAGGTGGAAGACCGCGTCGAACCCGCCCGCGAACCAGGAGAAGACCGCGCCCTGACGGGTCACGTCGCCCGCGATCGTCTCCACCCGCGGATCCTCGAAGCCCTGCGCCTTCACCACGTCGACGAGCCGGATCCGCTCGATCGGTCGCCCGGCGAGCGTACCGCGATCGAGGAGGGCTCGGGCGAGCTTGCTGCCGATGAACCCGGCCCCGCCGGTGATCAGGATCCGCATGGCCACCTCCCCGTTGGACGGATGGCGGCATACCAGGGCCGTGGCCTAGGAGCGAGACACGGCCGGTGCTAGGCCGGCTGCGCGATCGCGGGGCCCCGGGGCCGCGGGGCTGCGAGGCGGGGGAGGGGGCCGTGGATCTGCCGGACCGGGTCGAGGTCGTGATCGTGGGCGGTGGCATCGTCGGCTGCTCGATCGCCTACCACCTGGCGCGGCTCGGCATCACCGACACGCTCCTTCTCGAACGCAAGCAGCTCACCTGTGGGACGACCTGGCACGCCGCCGGCCTGATCGGCCAGCTGCGCGCCACGCGGCGGCTCACCGAGCTCGCCCGCTACACCGCCAAGCTCCTGCCCGAGCTCGAAGCCGAGACCGGCATCGCCACGGGCTTTCGCCAGAAGGGCTCGCTCGCCCTCGCGCTCCACGCCGAGCGCTTCCACGAGCTCAGGCGCGGCGCCTCGATGGCGAAGAGCTTCGGCCTCGAGGTCGAGGTCCTGGGCCCGGCCGAGGCGAAGCGGCTGCATCCCCTGGTCGAGACCGGCGACGCGGTGGGCGCGGTCTTCCTCCCGGGCGACGGCCAGGCCGATCCGGTCGGCATCACCCAGGCCTTCGCCAAGGGCGCCCGCCAGCGCGGTGTGCGGATCGTGGAGAACTGCCCGGTCGAGCGGATCCTGGTCGAGAACGGTCGCGCGGTCGGCGTCCGCACGCCCGTGGGCGAGGTCCGCGCCGGCACGGTCGTGATCGCCGCCGGCATGTGGTCGCACGCTCTGGGCCGGGCGATCGGCGTGAGCCTGCCGCTGCACGCCGCCGAGCACTTCTACATCGTCACCGAGCCGATCCCCGACCTGCCGCGCGACCTGCCGGTGCTGCGGGTCATGGACGAGTGCGCCTACTACAAGGAGGAGGCGGGCAAGATCCTCCTTGGCTGCTTCGAGCCCGTGGCCAAGCCCTGGGGCATGGACGGCATCCCCGAGGATTTCGCCTTCACGACGCTGCCCGAAGACCTCGACCACTTCCAGCCGATCCTCGAGCGGGCCATGTACCGGGTGCCGGTCCTGCAGAAGGCCGGCATCAAGACC
>JANWZN010000180.1 GCA_025054575.1 Geminicoccaceae bacterium
TCGAGCTCGCGTCCCAGCCGGCGGCGATGCATGCGATCCTCGTTTCCCTCGGGTTTCGCGGGACAGGGATAAGGCATCCGGCCGACCCGCCGAAAGCGCGGACCGCGGAGGGCGGAGCCGCGAAGGCGTCGAGCCGCGCCGGCGCTCGGCGCGGTGCGGAATACGCGCGCGGGAAGCGCTTGCCTTCGCGGCTCCGCCCGTCGGGCCACCGCGGCCGCGGTCCTCGGAATAGGACCGGCTCCGCGGCTCGCCGGACCGAAGGTGCCAGCGAAACGGACCGGGCGAGGCGGCGAAGGCCGCGGGTTCTTTTCGTCGATGGCGGGACCCGAACCGGCCGTCCGTGGATCGAATCCTGGCTTCGGGGTGCGAGGACGACGTCACCGGATCGACCGATCGGGCGAGGGCCACTCGCGGCCTCCGCCCCGGCCGTGGCGTCGGTGGGAAGAGCATCCGACCGGCCTTACCCGCGCACGAGCCGCCCGCGCGAGCGGCCCTCCGCTTTCGATCGGCACGGCGGGTCGCCGGCGCCGAGGGTTCCCGCGATGCCCGCGCAGCGCGCCCGGCGCTCGCAGGTGTTCGATCGCCCGTCGATGTCGTCGATGCGTGGGCCGGGGTCCTTTCGCCCGCTTCGGCCGATCGCAGGGCCGACCTCGCCCGAGCGGATTTCCGTCGGGACGGTCACGACGACGGCGGCCGCGGCGCGCGTTCGAGCAACCGCTCGAACTGTGCCCGATCGGGAGGCGGAAGCGGCGGCCGCACCTCGGGAAAGATCGGCGAGCCGGGGGCGAAGAGCTCGCAGCTTTCGGCGTGGAGGTCGAAAAAGTCGGGATCGGCGGTGACCCGGATCGGCTCGCGCGCCCCGGGAGGCAACAACAGACGGTCCTCGGCCCCGGCCGGCAGGCTCTTCCAACCCGCGGGCAAGAGATCCGGCCGCGCGAGCAGCCGAGCGAGATCGGCGAGCTCGTAAGGCGCCTTCGGCAAACGCGTCTCCTCGATCCCGCCCTCGGCCGCGGCCAGAGGATCGACCGCCTCGCGCTCGAGCTCCGCGGCTTCCTTCCGGATCGTCGCGACGAGATCCCGGGCGGCCTCGCGACCGGAGAGCACCGCCTCTTCGAGCCGCCGCGGCAGCCGGGCGAGGATCGGCTGCAACGGGCCGACCACGCCCTCGAACAGGCGGACGCGCTCCCGAAGCGCCAGGTACACTTCGGTCTCGACCGTGTCGGCGACGAACAGGTTGACGACGCGGATGGTCTCGTAGCGCTGGCCGAGGCGATCGATGCGGCCGATGCGTTGCTCGACCCGCATCGGATTCCACGGAAGATCGTAGTTCACCAGCGCACCGCAGAACTGGAAGTTCAGTCCTTCTGCGGCCGCGTCGGTGCACAAGAGCACCCGCGCCGCTCCTTCGGCGAACAGCGCCTTGACCCGGTCGCGATCGATCGCCCGCCAGCCCCCGTCCGCCTCGCGCATCTCCCCGCCGCGGCCGGAGAAGCAGAGGATGCCGCCGCCGATCCGCGGGGCCAGGAAGTCACGCAGAAAGTCGAGCGTGTCGGTGTATTGAGTGAACACCATGACCTGCCCGAGCGGCGCCAGCTCCTCGAGCAGTTCGGCGAGCCGCTCGGCTTTGCTCTCGCCGCGGAGGCTCCCGATACGGAGCAGCAGCCGCTCGATGGCTGCCTGTTCTTCGAACAGCGCCGCCTCGCGCTCGACCGCGTCGATCGCCTCGGGCTCGAGCTCCTCCTCTTCCGCCTCCGCGCGGTCCTCCTCGGCGAGCCGTGCTACGCCCCGCAGCCGCTGTTCGAGCGTGCGGGAGAGGGCCGCGAAGCTCGAGGCGAGCCGGCGTCGGTAGACGGTGAGGACGAAACCCACCGCCGTGCGCTCCGGCCCCTTCACCCGATCCCAGACTTCTTTGATATAGGCCTCGACCGCGTCGTACACGGACCGCTCGGCGGTCGAGAGCGCGACGAAACGGTCCTCGACTTTCCGTTGGGCGATGGTCTGACGGAGCCTGCCTTGCGCCCGATAGGCGCGCAGAAGCGCACGCGTGTTGCGGCTCACGAGTCGCCCGACGGGCCCGCCGGCGGCGAGGATCGCCTTGGCCGCCCGGCGTTCCGCCTCGTCGAGCATCCGCCGCGGCGTCGACGCCGAATCGCGCAGCGCGCGCAAGAGCTTGCGCACGCCGATCGGCCCCAGTCCGAGACCCGTTCGCGCGACCGCGCGCTGCGCCTCGTCCTCGCCCAAGGAACCGAAGTGTCGCTCGAGAGCCTGGAACAACCGCGCCGCGCGGTCGAGCGCCTCGTTGGAGAGCGTGCGCTCGCCGAGGGCGCGGTAATAGGCCTCGAAGGCGGCGGCGTCGCACTCCGGCGGCAGGCCCAGAAGCGAGAGGAGATCCCAGACCTCGACCGGGTGGATCTGCATGGGCGTGGCGGTGAGCAGGACCAACCCCGGTGTTTTGGGGGCGAGCTCGCGCAAAAGCTGCAACAGCCGGTTCGGGCCCTCTTCCAAGGGTCCGCCCGCTCCTTTGCGGCGGGCGTGGTGCGCTTCGTCGACCACGAGGAGATCGAAGGGCTCGGCGGCGAGGAGTTCGCGGGCCCGCTCGCGCCGCCGGACGAGATGCGCCGAGACGATCAGGCACGGCTCGCGGTGCCACGCGTCCCGCGCCACCTTCCGCTCGCGCTCGGCGATGCCGGGTGCCGCCGGCCAACAGAGCTTCTCGCCGTCGTAGATCGGCCAGGCGAGATTGAACTTCTCGCGGAGCTCGAGCTGCCATTGCCGCAACACGGCCGAAGGTGCTATGATTAAAATTCGTTTCGCTCGCCCCGAGAGCCAGGCCTGGCGCAGGATCATCCCGGCCTGGATGGTCTTGCCGAGACCGACCTCGTCGGCGATCAGGAGCCGGGGCGGCCAATGTTCCCACATCCGGCGGAAGGCGCGGATCTGGTGCGGCCAGGGGCGGACGACCGAGGTCGCCACGCCGAGCCACTCCCCGCCCGGCATCGAGGGCGCGTGCGCGATGTAGGACCAGACGAGATCGCGAGCGGCACGGAAGTGCGGCTCCGCGTGCTCGAAGGGCACCCGGTCCTCGGCACAGCCCCGGAGTCTCGCGTCCGCGGACGGCTCGGTCGCGGCCTCGCACCTTTCGGGCGGTTCGACGAGGCGGTGCGGCAGCGTTCCTTCGCGCGGGGCGAAGCGCAACAGGCCGGCGCGGACGGCCTCGGGCAGGTCGAGGGTGATCGCCGTGCGCGCGCGGTCCTCCCAGAGCTCGGCGAAGCGCCGCTCGTCGTGCTCGAGATGCGCGCGGCTCGGGCCCCAGGAGGTGTAGACGTGGAAGCTCTCGAAATGCCCGCGCCAGGCCTCCGCCGTTTCGTTGATCGAGCCGTTGAAGCCGATGCGATCGCCCGTTTTGTCCTCGAGGATGCCGAACTTGGCGTGGAAGAGCTCGACCCCGGCGAGCGGTCGGCGTCCTTCGTCGCAAGGGACCGCGACCTTCACGTCCAGGGTTCCGCGCGCGACCATCCAGGCGAGCAGCTCGAGCGCCTTCTCCTCCGCCTCGTCGCCCGGAGCGATCGGCCGCGCGAGCATCCGCTCGGCCACCACCGCGCGCAGCTCCTGCCCGCGCAGAATCGCTTCGATCTCGGGCGGCTCGAGCGTGCAGCCGACGAGGAGCCGCATCCGCCCCTCGTTGCGCAGGAGCCCCTCGAGCCCGCGTGCGGCGAGTGCCAGCGCCCGGGCGGAGAAATAGCCCGCGGCGCGGTCGTAGCGGACGGCGCAAGCGAGCGCCGGGATCCAGAACAGGCGGACGAGATCCCCCGCTTCGGGGGTGTAGGCCTCGGGCCAGTCGCGGTCGGAGAGGAGCACCCGGCCCTCACGCCGCTTCGCGCTCGAACATCGCGAGTTGGCGGGGCTTCGGCACGTTATCGGTGAATGCCACCCGCCGCAGCTTCTCGAGCGCGTCGAAATCCTCGGCGTGCGCGGCGACCGCGCTCGTCGGCTCGATCCCGGTGAAGGTCCGGCCCACCGGCAGGACCTCGAGGAGCGCCTGCAGCGTGGCGAGGAAGGCGGGCTCGCGCAGCACGCCGGCTTCCTCGAGCATCCGTTTCGCCGCCTCGGCCGAGGCGGTGCGCGTGCGCCGGGCGGCGTGATGCACCGCATCCAGCCACGAGCCCGAGCCGTCGACCGGCCCGAGGGCGTGCTTCTTCGTGCGCGTGTCGCTGTCCCAGAGGAGGATCTCGTCGCCTTTCTTCTCGGCGATCCGCCCCACCACCTCGCCCTCGAGCTCCACGCCCACCACCCGCGCGAGCTGCAGGGCTTCGTCGAAGGGGAAGCGCGGCGCGGCGAAGGCGTCCCAAGCGAGCACGAACCATTCGGCGAGCGGGTCGAGCCCCTCGATCCGCCGGGTCCCGAGGAGCTGCCGGAGCCGCCAGGCCTTCACCTCCCGCCGCGCCACGAGGAGCGCGTCCTCGGGTGTCGCGCGATAGGGATCGAAGGGTTCCTCGAGGAGCTCCGCCCGCCGCTCGCGTCTCGCGGCGAGCGGTCGCGGCGCCGGCCGGCCGCGCTTGACGGGCCAGTGACGGGAGAACAGCTCGAGCGCGGGGCCGAAGCAGGCGAGGTAGAGATCGACGCCCGCGAGCCCCGCCTTTTGGAACTCGGCCACCTTCTCGCGCACCCGCTCGGCCACCCGCGGCTCGAGATCCTCCCACCACAGCGTCTCTTCGGCGGGCGCGCGCGGCCGGCAGACCAAAAGGATCGTCGTGGAAGCCGCGGCCTTGTCCTTCTGGTGCATCGAGCCCTCGGCCTCGGTCTCTACGGGCCAGCTCGCGGTGACCGAAAAGCCCGCTTCGATCAACCCTGTGGCGAGCGCGTCCCAAGCCCCGGTGGTTTTGTGGGTGAACATGAGGACCATGATCCCGTCGGGCTTCAGGACGCGCCGGCATTCGGCGAAGATGCGCTGCATCCGTTCGCGATAGTCCCGGTAGGCCAGCTCTTTGGCGCCTTTCTGTCCCCCGAAGCGGGCGGGGTTGGCCACCGCCTCGTTGTCTTTGTCGGTGAGGGCGGTGCGGAAGAGCTCGGGGAAGACGCGGCCGGCGGTGCGTTTGAGCCAGACGTAGAAGAAATCCGAGAGCTCGGCGTACATGACGTTGTCGTAATAGGGCGGGTCGACGACCACGAGGTCGATCGAGCCCTCGGCCAGATGGTCGAGGGCGTCGGCGCTCTTGCAGGTGACGGTGACGGGTGGGGCGGGCCTCGCGTCGAGCGGCAGCTTCTGCTCGCTGTCGGGCCGGACGAGGGCGATCAGTTCTTCGAGGCACTTTCTCGTCTTGTCGATGCACCAATCGTAGCCCAGCCCGCTGATCAACGGTGCCATTTCCGCGTACGACCAGCAGAAGGCGAAGTCGTGGCGATCGAAAATCGACCTCACGCGTTGTGTGACGATATCCCAGCGGCACGACCGGTTGCCGTAATTCAGCATCGTATCCAGCGCGATCGCCAGATAGCCGAACGCGGCCTTGGTGGCCTCGGAG
>JANWZN010000181.1 GCA_025054575.1 Geminicoccaceae bacterium
GCCGATGCCGCCGATCCCGGCGCGCCCTGTCGCACCGCGCCGAGCGAGGAGCAGGGCCGAGCGATCGGTGCCCTCGAGCGCAAGGGGCGTCGGTCGCCGAGCCCGACGCCGCCGACCGCGCCGCCCCGACGGCCGGCGCCGATGGCGGCCGGCTGGTCGAGACCCTCTGCCGCGGCCGGGTGGTCGCGGGGGCGCCCCCGCGCGTAGAATGCGCGGGCCTCGGATGCACACGGAACGGGAATGCGGCGGTCGATCCTCGCAGCGGTCCTCCTCTCGGCCGGGCTCGCCCTCTGGCTCGGCTCGCGGCCGCTCTCCGAGCTGCTCGGCTTGGGCGGCCGCGCGCCCGCGCCTCTGCCGACACCGGTCGAGGCCGCACCGTCACGGCCGCTCACCGCGGTCCGGGTGACCGACAGCGCGGCCCGACCGGTGCGGCCGGAGCTCCTGCTTTCCGGGATCACCGAGCCGGCCCGGATGGTGATCCTGCGCGCCGAGCTCGCCGGCCGGATCGTCGAGACGCCGATCGCGCAGGGCACCCGGGTTGCAGCCGGCACGCCGCTCGTGCGGCTCGACCCGCGCGAGCGGCCGGAGCGGGTGCGCGAGCTCGAGGCCAAGCTCGCTCAGCGCGAGCTCGAGTTCGCGGCGGCGAGCCGGCTCGGGGCGCGCGGCTTCCAGGCCGAGACCCGCGTGGCCGAGGCCAGAGCCGCGCTCGAGGAGGTGCGCGCCCGGTTGGCCGAAGCCAGGGCCGAGCTCGAGCGGACCCTTATCCGCGCCCCCTTCGCCGGCCGGCTCGAGCGGCGGCTGGTCGAGGTCGGCGACTTCCTCGAGATCGGCCAGGAGGTCGCCGTGCTGGTCGAGCCGCGACCCTTCCTGGTCGTGGCGCGCGCGCCCGAGAGCACGATCGGCCGGCTCGTGCCGGGCCTTCCCGCCAGCGCCCGGCTGGCCGACGGCCGCGTGCTCGAAGGGCGGCTGCGGTTCGTGGCGCGGCGCGCGGAGGACGCGACCCGGACCTTCCGGGTCGAGCTCGAGATCGCGGATCCGCCCGAGGACCTCGAGGCCGGGATGACCGCCCGGCTCGCGATCCGCCTCGAGGAGGTCCGCGCCCATCGGCTGCCGGCGAGTGCGCTCGTGCTCGACGATGCCGGGCGGGTCGGCGTGCGGCTGGTCGAGGAGGACGACCGCGTCCGCTTCGTCGCGGTCGAGATCGTGCGCGCCGAGGGCGGCATCCTGTG
This sequence comes from Geminicoccaceae bacterium, assembly GCA_025054575.1. GTDB lineage: Bacteria > Pseudomonadota > Alphaproteobacteria > Geminicoccales > Geminicoccaceae > JANXAZ01. Next base: position 1,230 of record JANWZN010000181.1, read on the forward strand.
GCTCGCGGGCCTGCCGGCGCGGGCGCGCGTCATCACCACGGGCCAGGGCTTCGTGGGCGAGGGCGAACGGGTGCTGGCGCGGCCCGAGCAAACGCTGCTCGAGGGCGGACCCGGCGCGTGAAACGGCTGATCGAGGCGGCCTTTTCGCGACCGCGGACGGTCCTGGCGGCACTCCTGCTGCTCGTGATCTGGGGTGCCGTGGTCGCGATCGAGATCCCCAAGGAGGCCGAGCCCGACGTCCAGCTGCCGATCGTCTACGTGACGGTGCGGCACGAGGGCATCTCGGCCGAGGATGCCGAGCGGCTCCTGGTCAAGCCGCTCGAGCGCGAGCTCAAGAGCCTGGAGGGGCTCAAGGAGATGCGCGCGGTCGCGGCCGAGGGCCGGGCCTCGCTGATCCTCACCTTCGAGGCCGAGGTCGCGATCGACCGCGCGCTGCTCGACGTGCGCGAGCGCACCGACCGGGCCAAGGCCGAGCTGCCGGAGGACAGCGACGAGCCCGTGGTCGACGAGGTCAACCTCTCGCTCTTCCCGGTCCTGGTCGTGACGCTTTCGGGCGAGGTGGGCGAACGCACGCTCTTGCGGCTCGCGCGCGATCTCGAGGATCGGATCGAGCAGCTGCCCGACGTGCTCGACGTCGTGATCGCCGGCGAGCGCGAGGAGCGGGTCGAGATCCTGATCCATCCCGAGCGGATCGAGGGCCTCGGGCTCGAGGTCGAAGAGGTGCTGGCACTCGTCCGCCGCAACAACCAGCTGGTCGCGGCGGGCGCCTGGGACGTCGGCCGCGGCCGCTTCGCGGTCAAGGTGCCGGGCGTGGTGGCCGGTGTGGCCGATCTCGAGCGGATGCCGATCAAGGTCGAGGGCGGCACCGTCGTGAGCCTGGGCGACGTGGCGACGATCCGCCGGACCTTCGCCGACCCGATCGGCTTCGCCCGGGTCGACGGCAAGCCGGCGCTCGCGCTCGAGGTCAAGAAGCGGATCGGCCGCAACATCATCCACACCACCGAGGCGGTCCGCGCCGTGGTCGAGGCCGAGCGGGCACGCTGGCCGGCGGGAATCGAGGTCGGCTACTCGCAAGACAAGTCGCGCGAGATCGCGATGATGCTCGAGGACCTCGGCAACAACGTGATCACGGCCGTGGTCCTCACCATGATCATCACCGTGGCGGCACTCGGGCTGCGCTCCTCGCTGCTCGTGGGCCTGGCCGTGCCGGTGGCGTTCCTGGCGAGCTTCGTCGTGCTCCAGGCGATGGGGCTCACCGTCAACATCGTGGTGTTGTTCTCGCTCATCCTGGCGGTCGGCATGCTGGTCGACGGCGCCACCGTCGTGGTCGAGTACGCCGACCGCAAGATGGCCGAGGGCCTCTCGCCGCGCGCGGCCTATCGGCTGGCAGCGGTGCGCATGGCTTGGCCCGTGACCTCCTCGACCGCGACCGTGCTCGCGGCCTTCCTGCCGCTTCTGTTCTGGCCCGGGATCACGGGCGAGTTCATGCGCTATTTGCCGATCACGCTGGTCGCGACCCTGGGCGCGGCGCTCGTCATGGCGCTCGTCTTCGTGCCGGTGATCGGGGCGCTGCTCGGTCGACCGCCGAAAGAGGATCTGGCCGCCAAGCGCAACGTGGCGGCGACCGAGAGCGGCGATCTCGCGACCGTGGGCGGGGTGATCGGCGCCTATGTGCGGCTGATGCGGTTCGTGCTCGCGCGGCCCTTCGTGGTGACCGGCCTCGCCGGGCTCGTGCTGGTCGCGAGTTGGTGGGCCTATGCGAGCTTCGGCCGCGGGGTCGAGCTGTTCCCGGACGTCGAGCCCGACCGGGCGCAGGTGATGGTGCACGCCCGTGGCGACCTCTCGATCCACGAGCGCGACGCGCTCGTGCGCGAGGTCGAGGCGCGGATCCTGGGGGTGGCCGGGATCGAGCGGGTCTACGCCCGCACCGCGCTCGAATGGCGGGGCGGCGAGCAGGTCGACGAGGACGTCACCGGCATCTTGCTGCTCGAGCTCGAAGACTGGCAGCGCCGGCGGCCGGCTGCCGAGATCATGGCCGAGATCCGGCAGCGGGTGGCCGATCTCGCCGGCATTCGGGTCGAGGTGCGCGCACCCCGGGCCGGACCGCCGGTCGGCAAGCCGGTCCAGCTCGAGCTCGCCGACCGCGACCCGGAGCGGCTGCTGGCCGCGACCGCCGCCGCCCGTGCCGCCTTCGAGCGGCTGCCCGGCCTCGTCGAGGTGAGCGACAGCCGGCCGGTCCCGAGCCTCGAATGGCGGCTCGAGGTCGACCGCGAACAGGCGGCCCGGCTCGGCGCCGATGTCGCGCGGATCGGCTCGACCGTGCGGCTCGTGACCAACGGGCTCGTGATCGCGAGCTACCGGCCAGACGACACCGACCGCGAGGTCGACATCGTCGCCCGCTACCCGGCGGGGCTCCGCGGCCTCGACGAGCTCGACCGGCTCGTCGTGGTGACCGCGGCGGGGCCGGTGCCGCTCGGCCACATGGTCACGCGCACGGCCGGTCCGCGGGTCGCCGAGATCGAGCGGGTCGACGGCGAACGGTCGTTCACGGTGGCAGCCGACGTGCGGCCGGGTGTGCTGCCCGATGCGATGGTGGCGGCGTTGCGGGCCTGGCTCGCGCAAGCCGGCGACGGCGAGATCCGCTACGAGTTCAAGGGCGAAGACGAAGAACAAAAAAAGGCCTCGGCCTTCCTCGGCAAGGCGTTCGCCATCGCCCTGTTCTTGATCGCGATGATCTTGCTGACCCAGTTCAATAGCGTCTACCAGACCTTGTTGATCCTCTCGGCGGTCTTGTTCTCGACCGTGGGCGTGCTCTTGGGCCTGCTGATCGTCGACCAGCCCTTCGGCATCATCATGAGCGGCATCGGCGTGATCGCGCTGGCCGGGATCGTGGTGTCGAACAACATCGTCTTGATCGACACCTACAACGAGCTGCGCGGCCGCGGCCTGCCGGTCGAGGAGGCGATCTTGCGGACCGGCGCCCAGCGCCTGCGGCCGGTGCTGTTGACCACCTTCAACGGTGTACTCGGCCTGTTGCCGCTCGTCTTCAAGCTCAATGTCGACGTGATCGGGCGGACGATCACCCATGGCGGGCCGTCGACCGATTGGTGGCAGCAGCTCTCGCTCGCGATCGCCTGGGGCCTGACCTTCGCCACCCTGATCACGCTCGTCCTCACCCCCTGCCTGTTGCTGATCGGCGCCCGCGTCGGCGGGTGGTGGCGCGCGCGCCGGCCCGGTGCCGCGCCCGAACGGGCAGCCGAGATCGTGCCCCTGCCGCGCGCCGCCGAGTGAGCGAGCCCTCCCCCCTCGCGCTGTCGGCCCGACGGATCCGGGCGATCTTCCGGCGACACGCCTATCTCCTGCTCGGCTCCTGGCCGCGGATGCTGGAGCTCGTCTACTGGCCCGCGGTGCAGATGCTGCTGTGGGGTTATCTCACGCTCTTTCTTCAGGAACAGAGCGGCCTCGTGGCGCGTGCCGGCGGGCTCTTTCTTTCGGCGGTGCTGTTGTGGGACACGCTCTTTCGCGGCCAGCTCGGGGTCGCGATCTGCTTCCTCGAGGAGATGTACGCACGCCATCTCGGTCATCTCTTCGTGAGCCCCTTGCGGCCTTGGGAGCTCTTGTCGGCGGTCTTCGCGATCAGCTTGTTGCGCGTGCTGATCGGCGTCGGCGGCGCGGCCCTGCTCGCGGTGCCGATCTTCGGCTTCGTGCTGCCGCAGGCGCTGGGCTGGGCGCTCCTTCCCTATTTCGCGGTGTTGTTGATGTTCGGCTGGGCGATCGGGCTCGTCATCGTCGGGCTCGTCTTGCGGCTCGGCCTCGCGGCGGAAAGTCTCGCCTGGGGTGCCATCTTCCTCGTCCAGCCGATCAGCGGTGTGTACTACCCGATCGCGACCTTGCCGAGCTGGTTGCAGCCCGTGGCGTGGCTCCTGCCGTCCGCTGCGGTGTTCGAGGGCATGCGCATCGTGTTGATCGAGGGCCGCTTCGACTTGGCGCTGTTGTCCTGGGCGGTCGCGATGCTGGCGCTCTGGCTCGTCGGCGGCGCGCTCGCCTTTCTCGGCTTGTTCCGCGCCGCTCGCCGACGGGGGCTGTTGCTCCAGGTCGGCGAGTGAGCACCCCCGGCCCGCGCCGCCAGCCTTAACGAAGCCGAAAGGTTTTTGCGCGAAAACGCGGGCAGGACGACTGGCGGGGGTCGTGTGGCTGCCCTTCTGGCTCTGCTCGCTTCACTGATCACCGGGCTCCCAGCTGCGGTGTGGCACCTGCTCGGCTCGCCGGCAGCGCAGGGCG
>JANWZN010000182.1 GCA_025054575.1 Geminicoccaceae bacterium
AACGTCGCGGCTTTCGCTCGGTCGTCGCGGCCGGGCTCTGCTCGGGCGCGTTCCTGGCCTTCCACGCGGCCCTGCGCGATCCGCGGATCACCGGCCTCGCCCTCTTCAACCTGCCGCGGCTGCGCTGGCGACCCTTCGACCCGCAGCTCTACCTGCCGACGCGTGCTCTCCTGGCCCGGCTCGCGCGGCCCGAGGCCCGGCGCGAGCCCCGCGAGGCGATCGCCGCGATCCGGGTGCTGGCCGAACGGCTCCTCGCCCGATTCCGCGCTCGCCTCCCCGCGAGCTGGGTGCACGCGCTCGCCGCTCGCGCGCGACCGGCGCGGTGGCTCGCGGCGCTCGAGCGGCGCGGTGTCGCCATCCTGGCTCTGTTCTCGGAGGGCGATCCCGGCCTCGCATCGTTCGATCCGCTCGTCGGGGGGCGTCGCGGCCGCCTTCGCGCCGGCAGCTTGCAGGTCGAAGTGCTGACCGGCGCCAATCACACCTTGAGCGATCCGAGCGCTCGCCCGAGGGTCGCGGCGCTGCTGTCGCGTTGGCTCGACGAGCGTTGGCCCGCCCCCGGCCCGGGCCCGTGCGAGGGGCTCGCCGGGACGTCGAGCCCACTGAGCGCGATTTCGGACCCGCTCCTCCCCGCTCCGCGCTCCACCCGCGATCCGACCGATCTCGGCTCGGCGCCGGCCGTCCGACGCATCCTGTCCGCCCCGCGCGATCTCGACGATCCGACCGAGCTCGCGTCGGTGACGACGAGCCGGCCGCGCGCTCGCGACCGCGTGCCCCCGTGGATCCCGGCCGCGAGCCAAGTCCGCATGTCGGTGCCGGAGCCGCGCGCCCTTTCGTGGCCGTCTCGGCTGCCGCTCGACGACGATCATCGGCGCGCCGGCGCGGGGCTCGCCTGCTCAGCCCCAGCCTCCTCCCGGGCTCGATCGGCGCTGGCTCACGTGCCAAGGGATCAGAAGGCGCTCGACCAGGACGACCAGGCCGAAGAGCGCGAGGCCCAGGGCCGCCAGCACGAGGATGATGGCGAAGGCGAGGTCCATCCTGAGATCGCCCGTGGCGATCTGGATGTAATAGCCGAGGCCCGCATCGCCGCCGATCCACTCGGCGATCGTGGCGCCCACGGTGGCGTTCACGGCCGCCCCCTTGACGCCCACGAAGAGCTGCGGGGCGGCGGCCGGCAGGCGAACCCAGCGGAAGGTCCGCCAAGGCCCGGCCCCGGTCGAGCGGCAGAGCCGGTGGAGCTCGGGCGGGAGGGAGCCGAAGGCCAGGATCCCGTTGAGGAGGATCGGAAAGAAGCAGACGAGGAAGACGATGACGAGCTTGGGCAGGTAGCCGAAACCGAACCAGGTGACGAAGAGGGGCGCGAAGGCGATCTTCGGCACCATCTCGAGGGTGACCGCAGCCGGGTAGAAGGTGCGGCGCAGAAAGGGCGAGAAGGCGACCGCGAGCGCGAGCGGCACCCCCAGGATCACGGCCGAGAGAAAGCCGCCCAGCGTCTCGCCGCCCGTGACCAGCGTGTATTCGGCGATCCGCGGCAGGTTGCGCCAGAGCTGAAAGAGGACCGCGGAGGGCGGCGGCGCGATGTAGAGCGGCACCTCGAAGAGGCGCACCACCGCTTCCCAGGCGGCGAAGAAGGCGAGCGCGAAGAGCGGGCCCGTGGCCCGGTCGAGGACCACGCGCAGCCGCGAAGGCCCCGCGGCCGGTTCGGCCAGGAGCGGCTCAGAGGAGGCCATAGCCCTGGAAGATCCGCTTGATCTCGGCCACGAGCGCGTGAAAGGGCGGGCTCTCGCAGACCTCGAGGGTGCGCGGGCGGGGCAGCTCGACCGGGAGGTCGCGAACGATCCGGCCGGGCCTGGGCGAGATCACGATCACCCGATCGGAGAGCTGCACCGCCTCTTCGATCGAATGGGTGACGAGGATGACGGTCTTGCCCGTGCGCATCCACAACCGCTCGAGATCGGCGCGGAGCTGCTCGCGGGTCATGGCATCGAGCGCGCCCAGAGGCTCGTCCATCAAGACGAGCGGCGGGTCGTGGACCAGCGCCCGGCAGAAGGCGGCGCGCTGCTGCATGCCCCCGGAGAGCTCCCAGGGGCGACGGTGGAGGAAGCCTTCGAGGCCGACCGAGCGGAGCAGCGCGCGCGCCCGCGGCTCGAGCGCGCGGCGGTCGAGGCCGCGCAGATCGGCCTGGAGGAGAACGTTGCCCAGCACGTCGCGCCAATCGACCAGGACGGGCGACTGGAAGACGATGCCGATCGCGGTCTGCGGGCCCGCGACCGGCCGACCGTCGATCGCGATCCGCCCCCGACTCGGGGGCTCGAGCCCGGCGATCATCGAAAGAAGCGTGCTCTTGCCACAGCCCGAGGGGCCGAGCAGGGCCACGAAGGAGCCGGGGGCGATCGCGAGGTCGAGGGGCCCGAGCGCGTGCACGGGCGCGGGCGGGCCGGGATAGACCTTGAGGGCACCCTCGACCGCCACGGCGACCGACACGGGCGTCGCTCCCGGCGCTCGCGCGAGCCCGCCTCAGTTCAGCGAGGCGGGCACGAATTCGTTCGTGTAGAAGGCGCTCGCCGGCTTGTCGGTCTTGAGCTCCTTGTAGGTCTTCAAGGTCTCGAGGGCGGCCGCCCAGTCCTCGGGCACGTTGACGCCCAATCGATCGTCCTTGGCGTTCTTGGATTTTAGGATCGAGAGCGTGACGTCCAGCACCTCGCGGGCTTGTTGCTTTTGATCCTCCACACTGGCCTGCCAGTTGATCAGGGCGCGGATTGCGGCGTCGGGATCGGCCTTGGCGGCCGCGACCGAGCGCAGCGTGGCGCGCACGAAGCGGCGGACCAGATCCGGATTGTTGGCCACCGTGTCGCGATGGGCGACGATCGCGTAGCCGGGCTGATGGACGCCGTAATCGGCGTAGTTGAAGACGAGCGGCGGCTTGCCGCCGGCGGCCTTGATCTCGGCCGGCTTGTCGTCGATCCCGCCGAGCATGGCGGGGGCGAGCTTCTGCAGATAGCTCGAGACCAGCGCGCTCTCGGCGACGTTGGTGAGCTTGATCTTGGCGGGATCGGCGCCGGCGTTGCGGGCCGCGACCGGGAAGAGCGTGTTGACGCCCGCGCCGGCGGTCGTGAGCACGTTCTTGCCCTCGAGGTCCTTGAAGCTCTTGATGCCGGAATCGGGGTCGACCAGCACGGCATCGGTGCCCTGGGCGTCGATCGTGGCGACCGCGAGCACGGGCGCGCCCTGGGCCGCGAGGTTGAGCATGGTGACCGCCGAAGCATAGGCGAAGGTGCTGTCCTTGTTGGCGACGAGACGAACGGCGTTGCCGCTGCCGTTGCCCTGCTTGACCACGAGGTCGATCCCCTCCTGGTCGTAGAAGCCCTTGTCGATGCCCAAGAAGAAGATCGCGTGGCTGCCGTAGAAGAGCCAGTTGGTCCTGAGCGTCACCTTGTCGGCGGCCGCGGCCGCATCGGTCCCGAGGAGCGCGCCGACGACAGCGGCGAGCGCGAGCCTGCGTCGCGTGATCACGGTTCCTCCCTCCCCTCATCGGCCGCCGGCCGGCCGCGGCAAGCAGGCCGGGCCGAGCGGCTCGAAGTGCTTGTAGCCCAACACGAACTCCTGATGCCCGAGCGCTTCCGAGCGGGTCGGCTCGCCGGCGGCCACGCGGGCCACGCGCTCGACGATCTCGGCCGCCACCTCCTCGAGCGTGCCGCGGCCCTCGAGGATCCGCCCGGCGTCGACGTCCATGTCGCCTTCCATCCGGCGGAAGGTCTCGGGATTGGCGCAGATCTTGAGAACGGGGCTCACGGCCGAGCCCACGACCGAGCCGCGGCCGGTGGAGAAGAGGACGAGATGCGCGCCGCAGGCGATCATCTCGACCACTTCGGTCGTGTCGTTGATGTTGGGGTGGCCCCAGCGGACCGGGCCGTCCGGGATCATGTCCATCAGATAGAGGCCGGGAGCGGTCGGGCGGACCGCGGGGCGCAGCAGGCCGCGGATCGGGCGGGTGCCGCTCTTGCTGTAGGCGCCGATCGACTTTTCTTCGACGGTCGTGAGCCCGCCCGTGATGTTGCCGCCGCCGAAGCTGCCGTGCTCCATGGTGGCGTGGTAGCGCCGGGCCTTGGCCATCACGGCCGCGAGTTCGGCGCCGAGCTCGGGCCGTTCGGCGCGCGCGGCCATGTGCGCTTCGCAACCGAAGAGCTCGCCCAGCTCCTCGAAGATCACGGTGGCTCCCGCGTCGACCAGGAGGTCGGAGGCCCGGCCGATCGCCGGGTTGGCGGTGAGCGCGCTCGTGCCGTCCGAGCCGCCGCACTTGGTGCCGATCACGAGATCGGCCGGCGAAAGTGGAACGCGCGGGACCCGCTCGAGCTCGGGGAGCGTGCGCTCGACCCAGGCCCGGCCGGCGGCCGTGGTGGCGGCGGTGCCGCCCTCCTTCTGGATGACGAGGGTGGCGACCGGCCGGCCCGAGGCCGCGATCGTGCGAAAGAGGCGCGAGCGGTCGAACTCCTCGCAGCCCAAGGAGACCAAGAGGACGGCGCCGACATTGGGATGGGTGCCGACCGCGTCCATCACGTCCTGGGCGTAGGCGTTGGGATAGCAGCCCGAGAAGCCCACGAGCTCGACCCCGCGCTCGGCGAAGGGGGCGGCGATCGCGCGGGCGACGTGGTGGGCGCACTCGACGAGGTAGGCCACGAGCAACCGGTTGCGGATGCCCTTGCGGCCGTCCGAGCGCAAAAAGCCCAGCGCTCCCGGGATCGGCTCAGTCTTCGGCATGGTCGACCGCGTTCTTGAGCACGAGGCTCTCGAGATTGTGGACGTGGACGTGCTCGCCCGGGGCGATCGGCCGGGTGGCGCGGCCGATCGGCACGCCGAACTTGTGGACGAGGGCACCTTCGGCGATCGGCAGCAGCGCCACCTTGTGGCCGAGCTCGATCGGCTCGCGGACCGAGACACCCGGTGCCACGGGATCGAGCGGGGTGCCCGGGGCGAGCCGGCGCAGCGCCACCGCGACCTCGTCGCGCGCGGCCAGGCGGAGCACGGGCGGCGGGGTCGAGGCGGCGCTCACGGCGAGCCCGGCCGCACGCGCGGGCAGCCGCTTCGGATCAACATCTCGCGGCAGCGCTCGCGATAGAGGGGGCGGACGTCGCGGGTGGGCGGCCGACAGCGGCTCGAGCCCAGGCCCACGAGCTCCATGCAGAGCTTGTCGAGATAGCCGTCGCCGCTCGTATAGGTTTTCTCGATCTCGACCCAGAGCTTGTAGAAGGGCATGGCTTCGCGAACCAGCATCGTCTG
>JANWZN010000183.1 GCA_025054575.1 Geminicoccaceae bacterium
CTCTTCCCCGCGCGCCTCGGTGGCACGGAAGTCGAGGGCATCGAGGATCTCCGCACGGCCGCCGACCGCACCGCCCGGGAGCCCGCCGGCCACGATCTTGGCGAAGGCCGAAAGATCGGGCCGCACCCCGTAGACCTGTTGCGCCCCGCCCGGGGCGACGCGAAAGCCCGTCACCACCTCGTCGAAGATCAACAGCACACCGTGCCGCTCGGTGAGCGCGCGCAAGGCCTGCGGGAAGCCCTCGCGGGTCGGGACCATGCCGAAGGAGGCACCGGTCGGCTCGAGGATCACGGCCGCGATCGCGCGGTCGACGGCCAAGACCTCGGCCACCGCGGCCAAATCGTTCGGGTCGACCAGCACGACGTTCTCGGCCACGGCGTCGAGCACGCCGCGGGTGGCGCTGCCGTCCATGTGGTTCTGCCAGCCCGAGGTCATGTGATCGTGCCAGCCGTGGAAATGGGTCCGGAAGCGGAGGATCTTGGGACGGCCGGTGAAGGCGCGGGCGAGGCGGACGGCCAACAGCGTCGCTTCGGTGCCGGAACTGGTGAAGCGGATCTTCTCGCAGGACGGCACGAGCGCGCGGATCGCCTCGGCCCAGCGGATCTCGAGCGGGTGGTTGGCACCCGGATGGGTCATGGCCGCGAGCGTGCGGCTCGCCGCGTCGCACACCACCGGGTGGCCATGGCCCAACAGAAGCGCGCCGTGGCCGCCGAACCAGTCGACGTAGCGGTTGCCGTCGACGTCCCATTTGTGCGGCCCCGCCGCCCGCTCGACATAGATGCCGTAGGGCTCGAGGAAGCGGCCGTCGTGGGTCACACCCGAGGGGAACAGCTGGCGCGCGGCGGCGGCGAGCCGGGCCGAGCCGGGTGTGCGCTCGCGATAGGCCTCCTCGATCGTCCGATTGTCGAGCGCGGCGGCCATCGGCGGCTCCCTTCCCTCGCAAGTGCGGTGCAATCTAGCACCGCTCGAGGGCGCGGGCACCCGCGCTCGCGCAGGGCAGCGGCGCACGGGCCGGTCCGGCCGGGCCGGCTCTCTCGGCCGATGCGCGACCGCGGGCCGCACGCGATGGCCGGGTCCGCGCGGCTCGGCTAAGAAGCGGCACCCTCGCGCTGTCCCGGATCCGAGCGATGAGCGATCCCTTCTCGACCCCGGCCTCGTTCGACGCCCCCGAGGCCTTGACCTTCGACGACGTGCTGCTCGTGCCCGCCTACAGCGAGGTGCTGCCGGCGCAGGTCGACGTCCAGACCCGGCTCACCCGCGAGATCGTGCTCGGCATCCCGATCGTCTCGGCGGCGATGGACACGGTGACCGAGGCCGCGATGGCGATCGCCATGGCCCAGCACGGCGGGCTCGGCATCATCCACAAGAATCTCGACATCGAGCAGCAGGCCGCCCAGGTCCAGCAGGTCAAGAAGTTCGAGGCCGGGATGGTCGTCAATCCGCTGACGATCCGGCCGGACACGCCGCTCTCCGAGGCCCTCGATCTGATGGACCGGCACAAGATCTCGGGCCTGCCGGTGGTCGAGGGGCCATCGGGCAAGCTCGTGGGCATCCTCACCAACCGCGACGTCCGCTTCGCGCCCAGGAGCGACCGGCCGGTCAAGGAGCTGATGACCTCCAAAAATCTCGTCACGGTGCGCGAGGGCGTGAGCCGGGCGGAGGCGATGGCGCTCCTCCACCATCACCGGATCGAGAAGCTCCTCGTGGTCGACGAGGCCTACCGGCTCAAGGGGCTGATCACGGTCAAGGACATCGAGAAGGCGCAGCGCTATCCGCACGCCTGCAAGGACGAGCAGGGGCGGCTGCGGGTGGGGGCCGCGACCGGCACCGGCAAGGCCGGGATCGAGCGGGCCGAGGCGCTCGTGGCGGCGGGCTGCGACGTGATCGTGGTCGACACCGCGCACGGCCACTCCAAGGGCGTGCTCGACGCGGTCGCGGCGATCCGGCGGCTGTCGAACGCGGTCCAGATCGTGGGCGGCAACGTCGCCACGGGCGAGGCGGCGCAGGCGCTGGTCGAGGCTGGTGCGGATGCGGTCAAGGTCGGCATCGGCCCGGGCTCGATCTGCACCACCCGGATCGTGGCGGGCGTGGGCGTGCCGCAACTGAGCGCGATCCGCGACGCGGTCGCACGCTGCCGGCCGCGCGGTGTCCCGGTCATCGCCGACGGCGGTATCCGTGCTTCGGGCGATCTCGCCAAGGCGATCGCGGCGGGTGCCGACTGCGCCATGCTGGGCTCGATGCTGGCCGGCACCGACGAAGCGCCGGGCGAGGTGTTCCTCTACCAGGGGCGATCCTACAAGGCCTATCGCGGGATGGGCTCGTTGGGTGCGATGGCGCGCGGCTCGGCCGACCGCTACTTCCAGGCCGAAGTCCGCGACAGCCTGAAGCTCGTGCCCGAGGGGGTCGAGGGTCGCGTGCCCTATCGCGGGCCGGTCGCTAACATCCTGCATCAGCTCGTGGGCGGGCTCAGAGCGGCGATGGGCTATACGGGCCAGCCGGACATCCGCTCGATGCAGACCGGCTGCCGCTTCATCCGGGTGACCCAGGCCGGGGTGCGCGAGGGTCACGTCCACGACGTCGCGATCACGCGCGAAGCACCCAACTACCCACAGTCGAATTGACCCGACTTTTTCCGCTGCCGCTTTAAGGGTTCGTTCATCGCACGGGCCTAGGCTCCGGCCGTCGCCAACGGACGGTCGACGCGATGGACGAATCGGCACGCGGCCCCGAGAGAGGCATCGCCCCAGCACTCCTGCTGGTCGGGCTGGCGACCGCGGCCGCGCTTTTGTGGCCGGCGGCGGCACCCTTGCAGGGGTGGATCGACGGGGCGCCCTGGCGCCCGGCGACGCCCCTTCTGGTGGCAGCCGGCCTTTCGCTGGCGGCGCTGCCGTTCCTCCTCGGCCGGGCGGGCACCGGCCATTCGGCAGCGGCTCCGCTCGCCGCGGCGATGGCGCTGGCCTCGCTCGCGGCGGCGCGGCTCGTGCCGCTCGACGCGCTCCTGCTCGGCACGGTGGGGCTCGCAGGGGCATTTCTGGCGCGCTCGCGGGCTCGGATCGCGGCGCTCGTGCCCGGTCTCGACGCGCTGCCCGATCCGATCCTCGTCGTCGCGGCCGAGGGAACGATCCGCGCCGCCAACGCCCCGGCGCGCCGGCTCTTGGGCGCACCGCTCGTCGGTCGGCCGATCGGCCGCTATCTGCCGGCGCTCGCGGAGAGCGAGGCGCGCGCCCGACTGGCCCTGCGTGGTGCCGCGGTCGAGCTCGAGGCGGTCCACGAATCGAGCCGGCCTCTGCCGGTCGAGGTCCGGATCGCCGCGAACGGCGACGGCTGGGTCGTGCGGCTGCAGGAGGTGGGCGAGCGCCATCGCGAGCGCGAGCGGATGGAGCGGCTCGCCTGGCACGATCCGCTCACGGGCTTGCCGAACCGCCGCCTGCTCGAGGATCGCACCGGCCAAGCGCTGGTCCACGCCGAGCGGCATCGTCAGGGCCTGGCGCTGATGCTGTTGGACCTCGACCGGTTCAAGGAGGTCAACGACACCCTCGGCCATCAGGTGGGCGATCTGCTCCTGCAGCAGGTGGCCGAACGGCTGGGCGGGCCGCTGCGCCGGACCGACACGCTGGCCCGGCTCGGCGGCGACGAGTTCGCCGTGCTCCTGGCACCGCCGACCGGCCTCGAGACCGCCTGTCGCGTCGCCGAGCGGTTGGTCGAGGCGCTCGTCGCACCGTTCTGGGTCGACGGCTCGCGGCTCGAAGTCGGGGTGAGCATCGGCGTCGCGCTCTTCCCCGACCACGGCCACGACCTCGCGACCCTCCTCGAGCAGGCCGATGCGGCCATGTACAAGGCCAAGCGCGAGCGACTGGGCTTCGCCGTGTGCAACGCCGAGCAGCCCGATAGCACGCGGCGCCGGCTGCAGATGCGGCACGACCTGCGCACCGCACTCGAGCGCGGCGAGCTCGCCCTCCTGTTCCAGCCCAAGGTCGCGGCCGACGCTCGCGCCGTGCTCGGGGTCGAGGCCTTGTTGCGCTGGCCGCACCCCGAGCTCGGCCTGCTGGAGCCGGCCGAGTTTCTGCCGGTGGTCGAGCAGACCGGCCTCGGCGCTCCGCTCGCGGTGTGGACCCTCAACGCCTGCCTCGAGGAGCAGCGCCGCTGGCGGCAGGCCGGCTTCGACCTGCCGGTCGCGGTCAACCTCGCACCGGCCTGCCTCAAGCTCGCCGAGCTGCCGCAGCTGGTCCGGCTCGCGCTCTCGCGCTGGGACACCCCGGCCGACCGGCTGCTCCTGGAGGTCACCGAGACGGCGGTGCTGGCCGATCTCGACGCGGCCCTGCCGATGCTCGAAACACTCGCCGGCATCGGCTGCGAGCTCAGCCTCGACGAGTTCGGCGCCGGCCGCTCCTCGCTGGTCCACCTGCCGCGCCTGGCGATCCACGAGGTCAAGATTCCGCGCGAGCTGGTCGGGGCCATGGAGACGGAACCGGCGAGCCGGGTGGTGGTGCGCTCCCTCATCCGGCTCGCGCACGGCCTCGGCCGACGGGCGGTAGCGACCGGGGTCGAGCGCGAGAGCGATGCCGCGCGGCTCGCGACGATGCGCTGCGACCAGCTGCAGGGCTTCCTGTTCGGCCGACCGATGGGCGGCGAGGCGCTGATCGCGATGCTGCGCGAGCGCGCGCCGCCATCGATCGGCCCGCCGAGGCGGTGAGCCGGCACCGACCCGGCGCGGGCGGCCGAGGCATACGCCGGTCGGGTCCTGCGTTCGCAAGAGCGGGGCGTCGGCCCGCGGCCGCGATCGGCCGGGCCGGTCATGGCCCCTCCGTCGTGCCTTCGCGTCGGCCGCCGAGCGACTTTATAGGGCCGCTCCGTCGCGGCGGCGCGTCGGCCGGGGAGCGCCCCTGCAGGTCCGCTCGCCGCCGGCCGCGAGCGTGCGGCCGTGATGCGCGAGGACCGCGCGGCAGCGTGCAGCGACCGACGCCGCCTCTCGTCCCACGGCGTACGGAGGACAAGGCGTGACCTCGGCCGTGCTGATCGGCGCCCTCCTCCCGTCCCGCGGCGCGCTGAGCAGCACGCACAAGAAGGGTACCACCCGTCGATCCCCGGACCAATTCACCCCGGGCCGCCGCGCCCACTCCCCGGACCACCTCACCGCGGGCCGCGGCGCCCGATCCGCGGGCCGCCCGTTCGCCGGGCGAGCGCGTGGCGCAACGGCCGGCGACCGGTCGCAGCGACAGGGCGGATGGCCGGGCGTTCGGGCGAAGGGGTGGAGCCGC
>JANWZN010000184.1 GCA_025054575.1 Geminicoccaceae bacterium
GGTTGGCAAGGCCGCTCGCCCGCCCCCCAAGCCACGTACCGGTTCCCTCACCGCCGGATCGCGAGCTCGCGCTGCTTGCCCGCGAGGAACCGCACGACGTCGTACTCGAAGGCCGAGCCGCTGTCGTAGTAACGAAACTCGATGTTGGCGCGGGTGTCGACCACCTCGAGGCCGTAGACGGCCGGGTTCGGATAGGCGAGCTCGTTGACCTCGGCGGCCGGGCTCACCGTCCGGCTCGCCGCGGTGTCGACCGCGAGGCCGACCGCATCGCGCAGGTTGGAGGGGCCGAGCACGGGCAGGACCAGAAACGGACCGGGCGGCACGCCCCACCAGCCGAGCGTCTGGCCGAAATCTTCGTCTTGTTCTTGGAGCCCGGCCGCCCCGGCGACGTCGAACAGCCCGAAGATGCCGATCGTGCTGTTGACCGCGAAGCGGATCACGGCCCGGCTCGCCACCTCCGGCCGGGCCTGCAGGAGACCGTTCGCGGCGTTGCGGATCTCGCCGAGATTGTCGAAGAAGTTGCGCACACGGTCGCGGACGACATCCGGAACGTTGGTGCGGTAGGCGTCGGCCACCGGCAGGAGGATCCGCTCGTCGAGCTCGGCGTTGAAGGCGTACACGCCGCGGTTGAAGCCTTCCCAGGGGTCCCACACCTCGACCACCGCCCGCTCGCGGCCGTCCTCGACCGGCAGACGATGCCGCGGCTCGACCGAGCCCAGCTGGTCGGCCGGCAGGGCGGCGCAACCCGCGCTCGCGAGCAGCAGGAGCGCGGCGAGCGGGCGCGGCGTCATCGGCCGGCCCAGCCACTGTGGAAGAACGCGCCGAGCTCCTCGACGAAGCGCCGCTCGGCATAGTTCCCGCAATGGCCGCCGCGCGGGAAGATCACCGCCCGCCGTCCGAACACGGCCTCGAACCAGGCGAGCTCGCCGGGTGCGAGGATGATGTCGTCGGCGCTGGTCACGAGCCCGAGCCGGCGGTCCTCGCGCAAGAAGGGCTCGATCGCCGCGAGGTCCTGCTCGGCGATCGCCTTCTCGCGGCCGAAGTCGGGCTCGCGCGCGCGGAAATAGGGGACGAAAAGATCGTCCAGGAACTGCTCGAAGGAGAGCCGGTTGCCGGCCACGAAGACGTTGGTGAGCGAGCTCGTGGGCCCGAGCGGTGCGTCCGGTGCCACGAGATAGCCCGAGCCCGTGAGCACGTCCGCGACGAAGGCGAGGTTGGTCGCCATCAGCCGGAAGACGAGGCCCACGAGCGCCTCGAGCGTGTCGCGCCCGGGCTGGAGCGCCCGATAGGCGGCGTAGAGGAACTCGCGCGAGGTATCGAGGGCCCCGCCCGCCTGGCGCTGCAGCTCGGCGAAGGCGTCGAAGGCGCGGTCGACGAAGGCGCGGCCGCGGCCCGGCCCAGCGAGGTGCTTCTCGAACAGCCCGTCGACGATCCGCAGCGAGCTGAACAGGCTCTTGGGCGGGTTCAACAGGAGCACCCGCTCGAAGCCGAATCGGCGATGCGCGGCATCGCGCCGGGCCAGGTGCGCGGCGTGCGCCGCACCCAGGCTGTAGCCCGCGAGATGCAGCCCCGTGACCCGGATCCGCCGCTCGACGGCCGGGAGGATCGCCGCGATCGCCCGCTCGAGATCGCGCGCGTCCTCGGCCAGCCGGCCGGGCACGCCCGTGCTCGAAGCCGTGGTCTGGAAGTTGCCGAAGGTCGGCGAGGAGATCCCGAGCACGTGGCAGCCGCCGGCCAAAAGGCCGCGCGCCAGGATCTGCGTGGTGCGGCTGTTGAAGGCCCCGCCGGTGCCGGCGATCAGGACCACGAGCGGTGCGGCACCCGGCTGGTGCGCGACCCCGTAGCCCAAACCGCGCCGATCATACCAGAAGACATCCGGGATCGGTCGTTCGACCAGCACGCCCACCCGCTCGCGCCAGGCGTTGACCCCGAGCCGCAGTTCCGGCCGCTCGGCCTCGAGCGCCGGCGGGGTGCCGACCACGGTCGCCGCGAACGGATCCTCGAGCGGGAAGTCGTAAGGCTCGATCCAGCGCGCCCCGGATCGCCGCGCGGCGGCCGCGAGCGGTCGGGGTGCCAGCGCACCGGCGGTGCTACTGGCGAGACCCGCCAGGACCCGGCGCCGTGCGTAGAAGGAAGCCGGCTCGCGCTCGTGCATCCTGGCCGCTTAGCGCGCTCGCCCGCTCGACGCCAGCGGGACCGCCCCGCTCAGGCGGAAAGCGTGGCATCGAGGTCGAGCTCGATCGGCCGGTGGCCGGTGGCCTCGGCGAAGCGGCGCAGATCGGCGGGCGTGATCGCGGTCGTCATGGTGTTGACGAGCGGGTGGAAGTTGAGCAGCGGCAGTGCCAGCATCTTGCTGTCCCAGACCGGCTTCACCCGCCGCTGCCGGTCGTTGATCAGGGCAAAGGGGGTGACCGATCCGGGCTCGACGCCGAGCGCCTCGCGCAGCCGTTCGGCCGAGCCGAAGCTCATCCGCGGCGCGCCCAGAAGCCGGGCGAGCGCGTTGACCTTGACCGTCTGGCGGTCGAGGCAGGAGACGAGCCAGAGCCCGCCTTCCTTGTCCTCGAGGAAGAGGTTCTTGGTGTGCCCGCCCGGCAGGTGCGCGGTGTAGCGGGCCGCCTCTTCGACCGTGAAGACCGGCGGATGACGATGGGTCACCGGGTCGATGCCGAGCCCGGCCAGGAACGCCAACAGCTCTTCGGGGGTCATCGGCAAGGCAGCGTGCTCCGTATGGGATCAGGGCGGGCCGGATAGCGCTCACGCGCCCGCTCGTCGATCGCCCGCCCGCCTCGGACCGAGTAGCCTCCCCGCATGGCCGACCCGCTCACCCCCGACCTCTGCATCATCGGCGCCGGCTCGGGCGGCCTCACGGTGGCCGCCGGTGCCGCACAGATGGGCGCCTCGGTGGTGCTGATCGAGGCCGAGCGGATGGGCGGCGACTGCCTCAATGTCGGCTGCGTGCCCTCCAAGAGCCTGCTCGCCGCCGCCCGCCGCGCCCAGGAGATGCGCGAGGCCGCGGCGTTCGGCATCGCACCGGTCGAGCCCGCGATCGACTTCGCCAAGGTCATGGACCATGTCCGGGAGGTGATCGCGGCGATCGCCCCACACGATTCGGTCGAGCGCTTCGAGGGCCTGGGCGTGCGGGTGATCCGCGCCCGCGCCCGCTTCACCGGCCCCGCCGAGGTCGAGGCGGGCGGGCAGCGGATCCGCGCTCGCCGCTTCGTGCTCGCGACCGGCTCGCGCCCGGCGATCCCGCCGATCCCCGGCCTCGAGAGCGTCCCCTACCTCACCAACGAGACCGTCTTCGACAATCGCACCCGCCCCGAGCGTCTGCTCGTGCTCGGCGCCGGGCCGATCGGCTGCGAGCTCGCCCAGGCGCACCGCCGGCTCGGCAGCGAGGTGGCGCTCGTCGACATAGGCCCCATGCTGCCGCGCGAGGACCCGGAGCTCGTGGGCCTCCTGCGCGCTCGCCTCTTGGCCGAAGGCGTGCGGCTCGTCGAGCGGGTCGAGGTCCGCCGGGTCGAGCCCGGGCCCACCCTCGTCCTCGCCCGCCCCGAAGGCGGCGAGGAGCGCATCGACGGCTCCCATCTCCTGGTCGCCACCGGCCGCCGGCCGGCGGTCGAGGATCTCGGCCTCGAGCGCGCGGGCATCCGCCATTCGGCGGCCGGCATCGTCGTCGACCATCGGTTGCGGACCAGCAATCCGCGGGTCTATGCCATCGGCGACTGCACGGGCGGCCCGCAGTTCACGCATCTGGCCGGCTGGCAGGCCGGGATCGTGATCCGCAACGTCCTCTTCCGCCTGCCTGCGCGCGGCACGCCCGTGGCCCTGCCGCGGGTCACCTTTACCGATCCCGAGCTCGCCGCGGTGGGGCTGTCGGAGGCGGAGGCGCGCGAGCGGGGTCTGTGGCGGCGGACCCTCGCCTTCGATTTCGCCGACAACGACCGGGCGCGCGCCGAGCGACAGACGCTCGGCCGGATCAAGGCCGTGGTCGGCCGCGGCGGGCGGATCCTCGGGACTGCGATCCTGGGCCCGCACGCGGGCGAGCTCCTCCTGCCCTGGGTGCTGGCGATCGAGCGCCGGCTCGGCATCGGGGCACTGGCCACGAGCCTCGTCCCCTACCCGACGCTCTCCGAGGTCTCCAAGCGGGTGGCCGGCACCTGGTACGCGCCCACCCTCTTCGGCGAGCGCACGCGCCGCCTCGTGCGCTGGCTGGCGAAGCTCGGATGACTCCGCTGGCCGGTTCCGCCCCGGAGCGCGCGCGCCGCTGGCGCCGCCTCGTGCCGCTCGCGCTCCTCCTCTCGGCCCTCGCGCTCGTGTGGGCGAGCGGCGCGCACGAGCTCCTCTCGCTCGAGACCCTGCGCCGCCACCGTCTCGTCCTGCTCGAGCTCGTGGCGACGCGGCCGCTCTGGAGCGCCGTCGCCTTCGTGCTGCTCTACGTCGCGACGACCGCGCTCTCGATCCCCGGCGCCGTGGTGCTCACGCTCGCCGGCGGCTTCCTGTTCGGCACGGCCCTCGCGACGCTGCTCGTCGTCCTGGGTGCGACCGCGGGTGCGGTGCTCCTCTTCCTCGTGGCGCGGACGGCTCTGGCCGAGCCCTTGCGCGCCCGCGCCGGCCCCTGGCTCGCGCGCATGGCCGAAGGCTTCCGCAAGGACGCCTTCTCCTATCTCCTCGTGCTCCGCCTCGTACCGCTCTTCCCGTTCTGGCTGGTCAACCTCGTGCCGGCGCTTCTGGGTGTGCCCTTGCGCACCTTCGCCCTCGCCACCGCGATCGGCATCGTGCCGGGCAGCCTCGTTTACGCGAGCGTGGGTGCGGGCCTGGGCGCCCTTCTCGAGCGCGGCGAGGAGCCCGATCTCGGCCTCCTCCTCGAGCCGCGGATCCTGTTGCCGCTCCTGGGCCTCGCCGCCTTGGCCCTTCTCCCGGTGCTCTGGAAGCGGTTCGGCCGTTCCGCGTCGGAGCGCGGCTGAGTCCCTCCGTCGACCGCGCAGACGCGCCCCGGCCTCGCCGATCGCGCGAGCATATCACGGGGCAGAAAGGGCCGATTGCGCGCCTGCCGAATATGCCGCGGTGAAGTCGTGCGCCCGGCGAAGTCGGCGCGATCGGCCTCGTGGCAGCAGAAACCGAGTTGCTCGCCGCCTGGCGTGCTCCCGGAAGGCGGCACGAGGGCAGAGCTCGGACCACGTCGCGAAGGCGACGTGCTCGCGTAAAACGCGAGTAC
>JANWZN010000185.1 GCA_025054575.1 Geminicoccaceae bacterium
AGGCCTCGGCCGCCCGGGCCGCATCGGGCCCGCCGCCCTGGGCGAAGTCGGCACGCCCGCCGCCGCCCTGGCCGCCCACCGCCTCGACCCCGGCGCGCACGAGCCGGACCGCATCGAGCCGGCCGACCAGGTCAGGGGTCAGGCTCACCACGACCGCGGCCTTGCCCTCGTTGACGCCCACGAGCGCCACCACGCCCGAGCCCAACTCCTTCTTGAGGGCGTCGGCGGTGCCGCGCAGATCTTTGGGCGGGATCCCCTCGACGACCCGTGCCGCGAGCTTGAGGTCGCCCACCACCCGGATCCCGTCGGCCGGGCCGGCGCCCGCCCCGGTCAAGAGCTTGCGCCGGGTCTCGGCGAGCTCGCGGTCGAGCTTCTTGCGCTCCTCGAGCAGGCTCGCCACGCGCGCCGGCAGATCGGGGATGCCGACCTTCAAGAGATCGGCGAGCTCCGCGAGCAACCGGTGCTCGCCCACGACGTGGTCGAAGGCCGCTTCGCCCGTGACCGCCTCGACCCGGCGGATGCCGGCTGCGACCGCGCCCTCGCCCACCAGCCGCAACAGCCCGATCTCGCCGGTGCGCGCCACGTGCGTGCCGCCGCACAGCTCGACCGAGTAGGGGCGGCCGTCCTCCTCGCGGCCCATGGCCACGACCCGGACCTCCTCGCCGTATTTCTCGCCGAAGAGCGCCATCGCACCCGAGGCGATCGCCTCGTCGCGGGCCATGATCCGGACGCTGACCGCATCGTCCTGGCGCAGATAGTGGTTGACCTCGCGCTCGACGATCGCGAGTTCCTCCTCGCTCAAGGGCTTGGGGTGGCTGAAGTCGAACCGCAGCCGATCGGGGGCGACGAGCGAGCCCTTCTGGGCCACGTGGTGGCCGAGATGGCGGCGCAGTGCTGCGTGCAGGAGGTGGGTGGCCGAGTGCGCCCGGCGCAGCTTGGCCCGCCGCGCCTCGTCGACTCGCAGATCGAGATCGTCGCCGACCCGGATCGTCCCGCTGTCGACCCGGCAGCGATGGATCACGAGATCGCCCAGGAGCTTCTTGGTGTCGGCGACCTCGAGCAGCGCCTCGGCGGTGCGGATGATCCCGGTATCGCCGATCTGGCCGCCCGATTCGCCGTAGAACGGCGTCTGGTTGGCGACGAGCCAGATCTCCCGGCCGGCCACGGCTCGATCGACCCGGACCCCGTCCTCGACGAGAGCCACGCAGCGGCCCTGGGCGCGGGTGGTGACGTAGCCCAGGAACTCGCTGCCGCCGGTCTCCTCGCGGATCTCGAACCAGACCGATGCGATCGCGGCCTCGCCCGAGCCCTTCCAGGCGGCCCGGGCGGCCGCCTTCTGCCGCGCCATCGCGGCATCGAAGCCGCTGCGATCGACCCGGCGCCCCTGCGCACGCAGCGCGTCTTCGGTCAGATCGAGCGGGAAGCCGTAGGTGTCGTAGAGCTTGAAGGCGACCTCGCCCGGAAGCGGCACCCCGGCCGGCAGCTTGGCCGTCTCCTCCTCGAGCAGATGGAGCCCGCGCTCGAGGGTGCGGCGGAAATTGGTCTCCTCGAGCTTCAAGACCTCTTGAACGAGCGGCTCGGCCCGGGCGAGTTCGGGATAAGCCGCACCCATCTCGGCCACCAGCGTCGGCACGAGCCGCCACAGCAGCGGCTCCTCCACGCCCAGGAGATGGGCGTGGCGCATGCCGCGCCGCATGATCCGCCGCAAGACGTAGCCGCGGCCCTCGTTGGACGGCATCACCCCGTCGGCGATCAGGAACGCCGCGGCCCGCAGATGATCGGCGATCACCTTGTGCGAGGGCCGCTTCGCCCCTTCGAAGGGCGTCCCGCTGAGCTCGACCGACTTGGCGATGATCCGCTGGAAGAGGTCGATCTCGTAATTGTCGTGCTTGCCCTGCAGGACCGCGGCGATGCGCTCGAGCCCCATGCCCGTGTCGATCGACGGCTTGGGCAGGGCGAGCCGGGTCGACTTGTCGACCTGCTCGAACTGCATGAAGACGAGGTTCCAGATCTCGATGAATCGATCGCCGTCGGCATCCGGCGAGCCCGGCGGCCCGCCCGGCACCTCGGGCCCGTGGTCGTAGAAGATCTCCGAGCACGGCCCGCAGGGGCCGGTGTCGCCCATCGCCCAGAAATTGTCGGAGGTGGGGATGCGGACGATCTTGCTCTCGGGCAGGCCCGCGATCTTCTTCCAGAGCTCGAAGGCCTCGTCGTCCTCGGCGTAGACGGTGGCCATCAGCCGCTCGGGGGGAAGCCCGTACTCCTTGGTGACGAGCTTCCAGGCGAGCTCGATCGCCACGTCCTTGAAGTAATCGCCGAAGGAGAAGTTGCCCAGCATCTCGAAAAAGGTGTGGTGCCGGGCCGTGTAGCCTACGTTGTCGAGATCGTTGTGCTTGCCGCCCGCCCGCACGCACTTCTGGGCAGTGACCGCTCGCTTATAGGGACGGTGTTCGACGCCGGTGAAAACGTTCTTGAACTGGACCATGCCGGCGTTGGTGAACAGCAAGGTCGGGTCGTTGTGCGGCACGAGCGGCGAGGAGGCCACGACCTCGTGGCCGTGCCGGCGGAAATAGTCGAGGAAGGTCTGGCGGATCTCGTTGACGGTCGGCATGGTCTCTCGGCTCGCGACGAGGCGTCCGGGCGCGCGCCCTCCGCATCGCCCGCGGCTTCAAGGTAGTGACCCGCGCCCGGAAGTGAAAGGCGCGCTCCCGCGCAGCTGCCGGGCTGGGCGGACCGCCGCCGGGGTGTTAGGTTCGCGCGTTCCCCGCAAGCCGCGAGGTGCGCGATGCGATACCTTCGAAGCCGTTGGCTCGTGATCGTGGCGCTGCTCTGGACCGGCACGGCCGCTGCCCAGAGTGCCGCGGGCTCCTGGCGCTACGACCGGGCCAAGATGGCGGCCGAGGCCGAGGTCATGGCCGCCCTCATGGCCGAGCAGTTCGCGCCGATGGCGCAGCAGATGGCGGCGCACCTGCCGCAGCTGGAGCGCGACTTGGCCGAGCAGCGCAAGCGCGCCGGCAAGGATCCCGCGGCCGTCGCCCGGGTCGAGCAACTGGAGCGGGCGGTCGCCCAGAGCCGGGCGATGGCGCAGGATCCCAAGGCCTATTACCGCGAGACGATGATGCGTTCCTTCGCCGACGAGCGGGCGGGGATCGAACTCGCCCCGGACGGGCGCGCGATCCTGACCGATCCGAGCCTGCCCGATTCGATGCGCGACACCGAGGGCCGCTGGAGCCAACAGGGCCGCACGGTGACCCTCACCTTCGCCGATCCCGATGCCGCGAGCGGCAAGCCGGCGGCGGCAGGGAAAACCAAGGGCGCCGGTCGCAGCGAGGAGCCCGTCTCGGCCATGAGCGGGCCGCTCGAGGGCGACAGCCTCACGCTGCGTTGGACCAAACTTCCCGTGCAGGTCGAACGGGATCCCGGGCTCGCCGCGATCCTCGCCCGGCAGCAGATCCATCTGGTCCGTCGCTGAGCCGGCGGGGCGCTCAGACCCGCGTCAAGAGCTCGCCCGCCGCGGCGAAGACCGGTGGCGCGGGCCCGCCCACGATCCGGGCTCCCAGCGCCTCGAGCTCGGCCGCCACGGGCGGGCTCGCGAACACCTCGCCCGCTTCCTCGGGGGCTCGGAGCTGCAGCCAGCGCAGCGCGTGCGGATCGCCGCCCGCGCGCGCCGCGAGCTCGAGCAGGAGGGCGCGGTCGGAGCCGAGCCTCGCCGCCGGTCCGAGCACCGTGGCACCGCCGACCGCCGCACCGGGCTCGGCCTCGAGCACCGCGAGAAGCCGTGCCTCGGGCAGGCCCGCGAGATCGGTGCCGGGGCCGATCGTCTCGAGCAGGAGCGCATCGAGCGGTGCGAGCCGAGCCAGGAGCGCCCGGTCGAGCACCCGCACCCGCAGCAGCAGTGGCAGGCTCACGAGCTGCAAGCGGCCCGCCCCGCTCGCACGCAAGGGAGTTGCGAAGCCGCCGCGGAGTGCCTAAACAGGAAGGCGCGCGGGTGTAGTTCAGTGGTAGAACGACAGCTTCCCAAGCTGTATGTCGTGGGTTCGATTCCCATCACCCGCTCCAACCCGCCCGCAGCCAGCGCTCAGCCGCTGGCCTTGGCGGCCAAATAATCGAGCAGGCCGTCCTTGGTGAAAAGCTTCGGGTAGTCGGCCTCGGGGATGTCGACCCCGAGCCGCTCGTGCAGCCCGATCACCAGGTTCAAAAAATCCATCGAGTCGAGATCGAGCGCCTCGCGCAGATCCTCCTTCCCCTTCACCGTCGCGAGATCGGCCTCGGGTGCGATCCCCGCCAGTACTTCCGCCACCACCCGCTCGAGTTCGTCTCGGCTCATAACTGCTCCGGCTTCTGCAGCAACTCCTCGATGGCGGCCAGGAGGCGGCTGCCCAGATGGCCGTCGCTCGCCCGGTGGTCGGCCGCGAGGCTCACCCGCACGAGCGGCCGGGCCACGAGCCCGCCCTCCTCGTCGACCCAGGGCCGGGTCGTGATCCGCCCGAAGCCCACCATCGCCACCTGCGGCGGGTAGATCACCGGAAAGACCGCCTCCGCCCCGCGCTCGCCGAGGCTCGTGATCGTCACGGTGGCATCGCCGAGCTCGGAGCTCTTGAGCCCACCGCTTCGCGCCCGGGCCACGAGATCGCGCAAGCGCGCCATGAGCTCGGGCAAGGCCAGCCGGTCGGCGTCGCGGATCGCGGGTGCGATCAGGCCGCCGCCGCGCAAGGCGATCGCCCAGCCCGGATGGATCCCGGGACCGGGCCGGAAGCCGCCCTCGAGCCAGAAGCCGTTGAGCTCCGGCACCTCGCGCAGCGCAAGCGCGGTGGCCTTGAGCAGGAGGGTGGCCGGCAACAGCCGCTCGGGCGGCGGCCGCTCGCGGTTGACGGCCTCGAGGAAGGCCAGCGCACGGCGCATCTCGACCGTGCTCTCGAGGTAATAATGCGGGATCTCGCGCTTGGAGCGGCTCATGGCCGCCGCGATCGCCTTGCGCATCTCGGCCGGGTCGAAGCCGCGGCGGGCCGCGGGCTTCGCGGCGGCTGGCGGCGGGGCCGCCTCGGCTGCAGCCGGTGCCGCTTCTGCCGGTGCCGGCGGGGGCGTCGGCGGCTCGGCCGCAGCACCCCGCGCCGCGGCCTCGACATCGGCCACCGTGACGGCACCCTCGGGGCCCGTGCCGTGGATCCGCTCGAGTGGCACGCCGA
>JANWZN010000186.1 GCA_025054575.1 Geminicoccaceae bacterium
TCCGGGCGTCCGTCTCGAAGGTCCGCAGCGCCGAGGCCGGCGCGCGCGAGGGTACCCCGCCCGCCCCGAGCACGGCTGCGCTCCCGAAGCCGCGGAACGCGACCGCCCTCAGGGCGGCGGACGCCGTCCCGACACCGGTCGGGACCGCAGCCGTTAGGCGCGCCGTACCGTCGCCGGACGAGCCCGCCCACCCGCGGAGCGCGCCGCCGGGCGCGCCCGCGCTCGCTGTAAGGCCGAGCGAACCCCGCCCGGCGACCGGCGGCGCCCTCGCGGCGAGGAGGCGACGTTCCTCGAGGCGCAACCGGTGGCGGCGATCGGCGTCGAGCGCCCGATCGGGCAGCCTGCGCATCGACCGTAGCGCCGAGGGCGGTCCGTGCCGGTCGAGCAGTTCGGCGGGTCGAGGCGGCCCGAGCGCGATCGCGGCGAGCCGGCGACCCGCCGGATCGTCCGGCACCGCCGCAACGGTCTGTGCGTGCTCGGCCGCGAGCGCGCCGGCCGCCTCGTCCCGTTTGGCGAGGTCGCCGGCCGGCACCGCGTGGGCCTCGACCTCCGGGCGTACGGCGCGATCCCGAAAGCCTCGCGCGGGCCCGCCGATGCCGGTCGCCGAACCGCGGTCGAGGTCCGGATCACGACGGAATCCCGACGGATCGGGATCGGTCCCCGCTTCGCCGACAGGGTGCGCGAGCGCGATCGAAACGTGACGACAGCTCATGTGGTTTTTCGCGAACTCGCGGAGGACGGCCTCGATCGCATGGAGGCCGACCGCAACGAGCCCGCGTCCGTGCACGATTTGCGCTCGGACCTTCGTGCGGGCGGCGGCGAACAAGAGACGTGCCGCACCGACGAGCGCGCCCGAGAGGATCGCCACCCGCGACAGCACGACGCCGATCCCGAAGGATCGTCGAGCCGCGGTCGAACGGGCGGGATCGGCCATCAGGAGCGCGCTCCGGGGCGGTGCCGAGACGCGCTCTAGCGCAGGATATCCTAAATCCGCGTTAACGCGGCGAGGACGGCTCGCGGCGCTCCCAGCGGGCGGCGGCTGCGTCGTCGGACGCGCGCGCCTCGACCCAGCGCGCGCCCGTTGGTGTTTCCTCGAGCTTCCAGAACGGGGCCTTGGTCTTGAGCCAATCGATCAAGAAGGCGCAGGCCTCGAGTGCTGCGGCACGGTGCGCGCTCGCGGTCGCCACCAGCACGATCGGCTCGCCCGGCAGCATCCGCCCCACCCGGTGGATCACGAGGGCGTCGAGGAGCGGCCAGCGGGCCCTGGCCTCGGCCTCGATCCGCGCCAGCTGGCGTTCGGTCATGCCGGGATAGTGCTCGAGGGTCATGGCGAGGATGCGCTCGCCGCCGTGCTCGTCGCGCACGAGCCCGGTGAAGCTCGCGACCGCCCCGACGTCGCTCCGGCCGCGGGCGAAGGCGGCGAGTTCGCGCGCCGGGTCGAACGGCTGCTCGACGATGCGGACCGTCATCCACCCGTGACCGGCGGGAAGAAGGCGACCTCGCGGGCGCCCGCGAGCGGACGGTCGTCCTCGGCGAACTCCTGGTCGACCGCGGCCTTGACCACGCCGGTGGCGGCACAGGCCTCGGCGAAGCGCGGGTAGCGGCCGGCCAACCAGGCCTTGAGCTGGCCCACGGTCGCGATCTCGTTCGGCAGGACGACTTCTTCCTCGGCACGGCCGACCCGCTGTTTGAGCCAGGCGAAGTAGCGAATGCGCATCGATCGCGCGCTCCTCAATGCGAGGGGCTCGCCCCCCGCACCGGACGGAGATGGGCTTCGGGCGCGGGCTCGTCGAGCATGTGGCCCACACTTCTGTGAACATAATCCCAGCCGCTCGCGATCGTCAAGACCGCCGCGAGCCACAGGCCCCAGAACCCCACCTCCTCGACGAAGAGCCAAGCGGGCCCGGCATCGCCCACGATCAAGAAGCCGAGGGCCACCATCTGCACCGCGGTCTTCCACTTGGCGAGCCGGCTCACCGGCAAGACGAGGCGGGCGTCCGCGAGATATTCGCGCAGGCCCGAGACCAGGATCTCCCGCAACAGGATCACGAGCGCGGGCAGCTCCGGGGCCCGCTCGAACGCGACCAGCATGAGCACGGTCGCGGCCACGAGCAGCTTGTCGGCGATCGGATCGAGCCAGCGGCCGAAGCGCGAGTGCAACTGCCGGCTGCGCGCGAGCCAGCCGTCGAGATAATCGGTGGTGGCGGCGATCGTGAAGACCGCGCAGGCGAGCCAGCGCGCCCAAGCACCGTCGAGATAGAACAGCCCGACCAGCACCGGAACGAGCCCGATCCGGGCCAAGGTCAGGATGTTGGGCGGGCTCGTCAGCATGGCACGACCACTTCGTTCAGCCGCTGTCGTGGAAGTGATCGTAGATCGCCCTCGCGACAGCCTTGTTGACGCCGGGCACCTGTTCGAGATCGGCGAGCCCGGCCTGGGCGATCGCGCGGGCCGAGCCGAAATGCTGCAACAGCGCGCGTTTGCGGCGCGCCCCGATCCCCGGGATCCCGTCGAGCACCGAGCGGCTCGTCTCCTTCGCGCGCCGGCCGCGATGGGTCGCCAAGGCGAAGCGATGCGCCTCGTCGCGCAACCGCTGCAAGAAGTACAGGACCGGGTCCCTCGGGTCCAGCGCGAAGGGTTCGCGCCCCGCCATGAAGAAACGCTCGCGCCCGGCGTCGCGCTCCGGCCCCTTGGCGATCGCCAGGACCGTCACCTCCGCGATCCCGAGCTCCTCGAGGACCGCGTTCGCCGCGGCGAGCTGCCCGGCACCACCGTCGACCAGCACGAGATCCGGCCAGCCGCCGGTCTCGCGCTCGGGATCCTCCTTGATCAGCCGGGCGAAGCGGCGGCGCAGGACTTCGCGCATCATGGCGTAGTCGTCGCCCGGGGAGAGCTCGCTGCTCTTGATCGTGAAGGTCCGATAGGCGCGCTTGTCGAAGCCTTCGGGGCCGGCCACGACGCACACACCCACCGCGTGCGCGCCGTGGACGTGGCTGTTGTCGTAGACCTCGATCCGCTCGGGCGGGGCGTCGAGGCCGAGCCGTTCGGCGAGCTCCTCGAGCAGCTGGGCTTGGGTCCCGAGTTCGGCGACCTTGCGGGCGAGCGCTTCGTCCGCGTTCTTCACCGCGAGCTCGACGAGCCGGCGTTTGTCGCCGCGCTGCGGCACCTGGATCGTCACCTTGCGCCCGGCGCGCAGCCCGAGCGCCTCGGCCAGCAGCTCCTGCTCCGGCACCGGCTCGGCCAACAGCAGCAGGGCCGGCGGCGCCCGCTCGGCATAGAACTGGGCGATGAAGGCCTGCAGGATCTCGCCCCGCTCGCTGTCCTTGGTATGGGCCGGGAAATAGGCGCGGTTGCCGTAATTGCGGCCGTCTCGATAAAAGAACACCTGGATGCAGGCCTGCCCGCCGCGGACCGCGAGCGCAATGACGTCGGCATCGGCCACCGCATCGGTGTTGATGCCCTGTCGGCTCTGGATGTGGGCCAGGGCCTTGAGCCGGTCGCGATAGACCGCGGCCGCTTCGAAATCGAGCCGGTCGGCGGCCGCCGCCATCTCGGCCTTGAGCCGCTCCTGGATCTCGCGCGAGCGGCCGGTCAAGAACTCGCGGACCTCCTCGACCAACTGGCGATAGTCCTCGGCCGCGATGCGGCCGACGCAGGGGGCCGAGCAGCGCTTGATCTGGTACAACAGACAAGGCCGCGAGCGGCTGTCGAAGACCGTGTCCTTGCAGGAGCGCAGCGGGAAGGCGCGCAACAGCGCGTTCAAGGTCTCGTTGACCGCCCCGGCCGAGGCGAACGGCCCGAAATACTCGCTGCCCGCGCGTTTGGCGCCGCGATGCTTGTGCAAGCGCGGAAACGCGTGGTCGCGGCGCAGCGCGATGTAAGGAAAGCTCTTGTCGTCGCGCAGGACGATGTTGAAGGCCGGCCGAAAGCGCTTGATGAGGTTGGCCTCGAGCAACAGCGCCTCGACTTCGCTGCTCGTGGTCACCACCTCGAGCGCGCGGGTCAGCGCCACCATGCGCTGCAGCCGCGCGCTCAGCTTCTGCGGGTTGGTGTAGGCCGCCACCCGCTTCTTGAGGGCGCTCGCCTTGCCGACGTAGAGAAGCTGCCCTCGCTCGTCGAGCATCCGGTACACGCCGGGCTCGTTCGGCAAGGTGGCGAGCGCGCGACGGATCAAGGCCGCGCCGCGCAGCGGTTCCTCGGCGTCGCGCCCAGCGGGCTGCGCGCCGGCTCCGTCGAGCAGCGGCGCGTCGGCGTCGCGCCCACCCTTCTGCCCGCCCGCCTGCGGCCCGGCTCGTTCGAGAAGCTCCTCTCTCATCGACCGTCTTGTGGGTCGCCGACCGGCCGCGGTCAAGCCGCCGCGCCGCCGCCCGGGGCGCGCGGTCGGGGCGGTGGCGGGCAGGGTGGAGCGAGGGGGCGGCCGGCCCGCCCCCTCGCCGGGCTCACTTGCCGAGCCGCTGCAGGATCGCCCGCATCTGGGCGATCTCCGCCTCTTGCGTGCGGACGATCTCCTCGGCGAGCTTCTTGACTTCCGGATCCTTGCCGAAGGCGAGCACGATCCGCGCCATGTCGATGGCACCCTGGTGGTGCGGGATCATGCCCTTGACGAAGTCGACATCCGCATCGCCCGTGTAGTCGATCGCCAAGTCGCGGTGCATCCGCTCGTTGGCCGCCTTGAAGGCCGCGGTCGCGGGCGAATCGGCGGCGGCCGGGCCGGCGCCGTGATGCGCGCCGTGGCCCTGCATCATCGGCATCTGGCCCGGCGTCATCGGCATCTGGCCCGGCGTCATCGGGCCGTGGCCGGGCCCGTGGCCGCCGCCCTGGGCGAACGCGGCCGGTGCGGCGAACAGCCATCCGATCGTGGCGGCGATCGTCGCCGCGGTCGTCGTGATCGTTGCGGACATGGTCTCGTCCTCGCAGTTCTGTAGCGTCGAAGAAGAGCGGGCGTGCGGCGCCCGCGCCGTTCATGCCGATGCGCGGAGCGAGAGCGGTGGCGGTCGCCAGGGCGGGTCCCGGGGCTCGCCCGAGGGCGGCGCGTGGCGGGGGTGCGGGCCGTGCCGCGCGCCCGGTTCGGGCGTGGCGAGCGTCCAGCCGGCCGGCAGGGCGGGGGTGCAGTGGAGCGCGCAGGAGCCCGCCGCGCAGCAGGGCACCGATCTCGCGCGCGCAGCGTCGCGCGCCGCG
>JANWZN010000187.1 GCA_025054575.1 Geminicoccaceae bacterium
TCGGCCTTGACATAATCTTCGTAGGACAGCCGGGCAGCCACCTGGTCGATCGAACAGGCACAGCGCTGCAGGATCTCGGGCGTCTGCCCTTTGGCGGCCATGCAGCCGAGCACGTAATCGGCGAGCGCGGCGGTCGGGTAGTCGGCGGGGGCCGCTCGCGCCGGGACGGCGAGGCCGGCCAGAAGCAGGCTCGTGAGCAGAAGCGATCGCATCGGTCGTTTCCCGAAGCTGCCGACGCCGGGTGCGCGGGACGGGCGGCCGCTCACTCGACGGCGTCCAGGGTCAAGCTCTCTTCGAGATAGGTGACGCCGGCCGTGTCCGGGAGGCGGACCCGGACCTGCCACAGCCCGCCCGGCACCTCGGGCGTCACCGTGAACAGATACTCTTTGTCGCGGAACTGCGGGAACCGCGCGATCGACGGATCGGCCGAGAACGGCCGCAGCCGCACCGTGCGCGCCTCGAGGGTGCGGCCCTGCCAGCTCACGGTCGTGGGCTCGAGCTCGGCGGGCCGGTCGAAGGCGAGGCGGATCTGCTGCTGGAAATAGCCCGCGGCACCGCCGGTGAGGTTGGCCATCGTCACCGTGTCGCGCTGCAAGAACGCCAACAGCAGCGGGTTCTGGTCGACCATCGGCACCGGCCCGGTCCGGCGCCGGTTGGGGCCGTCGAACATGTCGAGCCAGGCGAGCTTGCGGCCGTCGGGAAAGACCTCGCGGATCTCGAGCTTGGCGGCGCTGGCGTAGGGCTTGTCCATGGCCTTGCCGGTGAGCTCGTAGCGGTAGCGCAGCACCGTCGGCCGGTCGACCGCCGCCAAAAAGCCCGGGGCGAAGACGACCTCCTGCACCGTCCCGGTCTCGGCCCGCGCCTCGCCGGCCAGGAAGAGGCCCGCGAGCAGGAGCAGCGTCGAGGCGAAGCACCGGCCCATGCTCATCCGCCCTTGGCCGTGCCGAGTGCCGCCTCGACGTGCTTGACGAGCGCGAAGAGCCGCTTCTCGATGATGTCGGGCTGGGCGCAGACGATGTTCACCGACGAGCGTCGATCCTGGAAGATCTTGAGATCCCATTCCAGCGTCTCCTCGAGCTCTTTGGCCTCGGCCGCACCGTCGGCGCTCGCGCGCAACTGGAGGAGCCGATCGTTGCGCTCGCGGATCTGCCGGGCGAGCGTCCGCTGGTTCCGGCCGAACTTGTAGAGCCCCTCGATCGTCTTCTTGCGTTCGGCATCGAGGGTTTCGTGCAGGCCGAGCACGAGCAGCGTGAGCCGGCGCTCGCGCTCGGCCGCGGGCAGAGCAGCCGCGAGCGCGTCGATCTCGGCCAGCGCCTTGTCGACCGGCAAAGCCGTCGAGGCGAGCTTCGGCACGAGCGGCGCGATCGCCGGATCGGCCGCCCAGTGCCCGCCGAGTTTGCTCGGCTCCGGGCCGTTCCAGACGTGGGCCAGCACGAGGTCCGGATTGTAGAGCTGGGTGCAGGGCCAGTCCGGGTCGCTCTTGGCCGGCTGCGCCGTGGCCGGGGCGGCGAGCCCGCCCACGAGCAGCGTGATCGCCAAGGTCCACCGCACCATCCGCACGCCCTCCCTGTCCCGCACGTTCCACGCGGCGCGCTCTCTTAGGCCGAGCGTGGCAGCAGAGCAACAGCGCTCTGCGCCCGCCTCAGCCCGGGAGCACCCGATGCGCCCGCACCGGGATCCGCCGGCGGACCTCGGCGATCCGCTCGCGATCGAGCCGGGCGGTCGCGAACCCCTCGCCGTCGCT
This sequence comes from Geminicoccaceae bacterium, assembly GCA_025054575.1. GTDB lineage: Bacteria > Pseudomonadota > Alphaproteobacteria > Geminicoccales > Geminicoccaceae > JANXAZ01. Next base: position 1,745 of record JANWZN010000187.1, read on the forward strand.
CGCCTGGGCCACGACGAGGCCCCAGGGATCGACGATCATGGCACGGCCCCAGCTCCAGCGTTCCTCCTTGCCGGCCGCGTGCGGCCCCCACTGGGCCGCGGCCGCGACATAAGCCTGGGTCTCGATCGCCCGGGCGCGCACCAGCACCTCCCAATGGTCCTTGCCGGTCTGCAAGGTGAAGGCCGAGGGCACCACGAGGAGATCGGCCTCGCGCTCGGCCAGCGCCCGGAACAGCTCGCCGAAGCGCAGATCGTAGCAGATGGCACAGCCGACCCGCAGACCCAGGGCCTCGTAGGTCACGAGCTCGCGGCCCCGGCCGAAGGTCGCCGATTCCCGGTATTCCCGCCCGTCGGGTGCGGTGATGTCGAAGAGATGGATCTTGCGGTAGCGCGCGACCGGGGTCCCGTCGCGGTCGAACACGACCGTGGTGTTGAAGAGCTTCTCCTCGCCCGGGGCGGTCTCGAGCACGCTGCCGCCGTGCAGCCAGATCCGGTGGCGACGGGCCAGATCGCGCATCAGCCGCCAGGCTTCGCCGGTCTCGTCGAGCCGTTCGGCGGCCGCCCGCTTGGCCGCCTCGCCGCCGCCCATGCACGTCCAGACCTCGGGCAGCACCACGAGATCGGGCCGATCCTCGCGCACCGCCGCCGCGACGAGCCGCTCGGCCGCGGCCAGGTTCGCGGCCTTCTCCTCGCGCGAATTCATCTGGATGACGCTCAAGCGCACGCGCGTTCTCCGCCTCTCCCCTGCCGGCAAGCTAGCGCGACCGTCTTCGCCTTGACAGCGCCCCGGCCGCCGTGAGTTTGTCCGCCGGCCCGCAAGGGGCCGTTCCCGCCTCGAGGCCAGCCATGCACCGCTATCGCACCCATCGTTGCGGCGAGCCGCGCTCGGAGCATGTCGGCGGAACCGTGCGTCTGTCCGGCTGGATCCACAGGAAGCGCGACCATGGCGGGCTCCTCTTCCTCGATCTGCGCGATCACACCGGCATCACCCAGATCGTCGTTCACCCCGACCGACCGTTCTTCGCCGAGGCCGAGCGGCTGCGGCTCGAGAGCGTGGTCTCGGTCACCGGCCGGATCGTCGCCCGCACCCCCGAGACCGTGAACCCCACCCTCGCCACCGGCGAGGTCGAGCTCGTGGCCGATGCGCTCGAGCTCCTCTCCGCAGCCGAGCCCTTGCCGCTCGTCGTCAACACCGAGCGCGAGCAGCCCGAGGAGCTGCGCCTGCGCTATCGCTTCTTGGACCTCCGCCGCGAGGTCATGCAGCGCAACATCCGCCTGCGCTCGGCGGTGATCCGCACGATCCGCCGGCTCATGCACGAGCAGGGTTTCACCGAGTTCCGGACGCCCATCCTCACGGCCTCGAGCCCGGAAGGGGCGCGCGACTTCCTCGTCCCGTCCCGGCTGCACCCGGGCAAATTCTACGCACTGCCGCAGGCCCCGCAGCAGTACAAGCAGCTCTACATGATCTCGGGCTTCGATCGCTACTTCCAGATCGCACCCTGCTTCCGCGACGAGGACGCACGCGCCGACCGCAGCCCGGGCGAGTTCTACCAGCTCGACGTCGAGATGGCGTTCGTCACGCAAGACGACGTCTTCGCCGCGATCGAGCCCGTCATGGTGGGCGTGTTCGAGGAGCACAAACAGCCGGGCTGGACGGTGAGCCCCGCACCGTTCCCGCGCCTCGCCTACGACGAGGCACTGCTGCGCTACGGCACCGACAAGCCCGATCTCAGGAACCCGATCCGCATCGCGGACGTCACCGAGCTCTTCCGCGGCTCCGACTTCAAAGTCTTCGCCAACGCGATCGAGCAGGGGGCGGTGGTGCGCGCGATCCCCGCACCCGGCGCGGTCGGCCGGCCCAGAAGCTTCTTCGACGGCATGGTGGCCTTCGCCCAGAGCCTGGGGGCGCCGGGTCTAGGCTGGATCGCGCTCGAGCCCGCAGGTGCCAGAGGGCCGGTCGCCAAGTTCCTGGGCGAGGAGCGGCTCGCGAAGCTGCGCGAGGTGGCGGGCCTCGCGACCGGCGATGCCGTCTTCTTCGCCTGCGCCAAGCCCGCCGAGGCTGCCAAGCTCGCCGGTGCGGTGCGCATCGAGCTCGGCAAGCAGCTCGATCTCCTCGAGAAGAAGACCTATCGGTTCTGCTGGATCGTCGACTTCCCGATGTTCGAGTGGGACGAGGAAGAGAAGAAGATCACCTTCTCCCACAACCCGTTCTCGATGCCGCAAGGCGGGCTCGAGGCGCTCTCGACCAAAGACCCGCTCGAGATCAAGGCCTATCAGTACGACATCGTCTGCAACGGGGTCGAGCTGTCCTCGGGGGCGATCCGCAACCACCGCCCCGACATCATGGAAAAAGCCTTCGCGATCGCGGGCTACGGCCGCGAGGAGCTGGAGCGCCGCTTCGGCGGCATGCTGCGGGCGCTCAAATACGGCGCCCCGCCGCACGGCGGGATCGCACCCGGCCTCGACCGGATCGTCATGCTGCTGGCCGACACCCCGAACCTGCGCGAGGTCACGGCCTTCCCGCTCTCGCAGCGGGCCGAAGAGCTGCTCTTGGGCGCACCCTCCCCAGTGACCGAGAAACAGCTCAAAGAGCTCCACATCATGCTCGACCACGTCGCCCGCGAGAAGCTGCGCGAGGAGGCCGAGCGCGCCGCGGCCGCCAGGGCCGCCGAGGCGAGCGGCGCTGCCGAGGGAGCCGGCGGCTAGCCGGTCCGGGCGCGAGCCGGCGGGGCGAGAGCATCCGCGCCGGCTTCGGCCGCCCGAGGGTGCCGATCCCGATCTGGCCGTTGCCGACCCCGCTCGTGCGACTGAGACCGCTGCCGAAGCCATCGCCCAGATTGCCGTTGCCGGTGTCGGCCGTGCGCGTGTTGCCGCGGCCGTTGCCGCTGCCGAGATTGCGATTGCCGTTGCCGGCCACTTGCGTGCTGTCGGCGCCGTTGTCGTGGCCGAGATTGCCGTTGCCGGCGTTGTTCGCGCGCGTCGTCCGGGCACCGTTGCCGTCGCCCAGGTTGGCGTTGCCGACCGCCTCGACCAGGCTCGCGCCCGCACCGTTGCCGTCCCCCAGATTGCGGTTGCCGACCTCGGTCGAGCGGGTCACCACCGCCCCGTTGCCGCTGCCGATGTTGCCGTTGCCGAGATCGGCCGCCCGAGTCGCACCGCTGCCGTTGCCATTGCCGATATTGCCGTTGCCGGCGTTCTCGACATCGGTGTTGCCGCTGCCGTTGTCGTTGCCGATGTTGCGGTTGCCGACATTGCTCGAACCGACGTTACCGGTCCCGTTGCGATCGCCGATGTTGCCGTTGCCGCCGTTGCCGTCGCCGATATTGTTGTTGCCACTGTTGTGGTCGCCGATATTGTTGTTGCCGCTGTT
>JANWZN010000188.1 GCA_025054575.1 Geminicoccaceae bacterium
ATGGCGTCGAGCGGATTGGTCACGACGATGACGAAGGCCTGCGGACAGTGCCGGGCGATCGCCTCGGCCACGCCCTTGATCACCCCGGCGTTGACCGCGATCAGATCGTCACGGCTCATCCCAGGCTTTCTGGGCACGCCGGCCGTGACGATCACGACATCGGCGCCGGTGACGGCAGCGAGGTCGTTGGCACCGGAGAGCGCGGCATTGAAGCCGCCGATCGGTGCCGTTTCGGCGAGATCGAGGGCCTTGCCTTGCGGGACGCCTTCGACGACGTCGACGAGCACGATATCGCCGAGCTCGCGCTGTGCTGCCAGCAGAGCCAGGGTACCGCCGATCTGGCCGGCGCCCACGAGCGCGATCTTTTTTCGAGCCATGGCCTCACCAGGGGCTTTTCGGTCGGCCGCGCGAGGGCCGCTCGGACGGCCGACCTTCTAACCCCGGGCCATCGCAGCGACAAGGCGACGCGGTCGCGGACCGCCGATGCTGCACTGCGACATTCGGCGCGCCGGGCCTCTCCGAGAGACTCGGCCGGGCCGCTCGCGCGCCGGCGGCTCAGGCGTTGCCGAAGGTCGTCGCGTTCTCGATGTTGACGAACGCGGTCGATACTTGGTTGAGGACGATGAACGCGGTCGAGAAGCCGTAGCCCGAGCCCGGCCCGTCGCGGTCGACCTCGACCCGGACGTCGTTGAGGCCGCCCGCCCCGTCGAAATCGGTGGCGACGAAGCGCAGCCAGCTCGACGCATCGGGTCCGTTCGGATCGAACGCGGTGCCGCGGAAGAACTTCTCCAGATCGAGCCGGTCGCCCTCGGCGTCGAGTCCGGAACGCAACGCGTCGAGTTGCGCACGGGCCTCGTCGAGCTCGACCCGGGCCCGCTCGAGCGCCTCGAGCACGGGCGCGAGAGCGCTCTCGGCGAGGGTGCGCACCCGCTCGAGCCGGCGGGCCGCCAGCGCCAGCCGCTCGCCGGCACCGCTCGGGCCCTCGAGGGCGCCGCTCGCCTCCTCGAGCGCGGCGGCGAGCCGTGCGCGCGCCTGCAGCCGCTGGCGGGCCTCGGCCAGCCTCTCTTCTTCGCCCGGCTCGACCGCGAGCGCCTCCAGCTCCTGGGCGCGGTGGCGCAGATACTCGGCCTCGCGCGCGCTTTGCGCGACCTGCTCGGCGAGCGTGCGACGGCGTTGCTCGGCCGCCTGGCGCGCCTGCCACGCGGCCCGGGTCTCGGCCGCGGCGGCGCGCGCGCCGGCGAAGGCGTCGAGGAGCGTGCGCTGGACCGAGGGATCGAGCAGGCCCACGCTGTCGTGTTGGCCGTGCACGGCGACCAGCGCTTCGCCTACTCGCCTCAGGAACTGGCCGGCGACCGGTGTGTCGTCGACGAAGGCGCGGCTCTTGCCGTCGGCCGCGAGCTCGCGGCGCAGCACGATCTCGGCTTCGCCGGCGTCGAGCCCCTGTTCGGCCAAGAGGGCGCGGACCGGATGGTCGGAGGGCGGCGCGAAGCGGGCCGCGACCAAGCCGCGACCGGCGCCGGGGCGCAACAGATCGCGCCCGGCGCGCCCGCCCAGCGCCAGGCCCAGCGCATCGAGCACGATCGACTTGCCGGCACCGGTCTCGCCGGTGAGCACGGTGAGCCCCGGCCCGAGCTCGAGCTCGAGCCGGTCGATCAGCACGATGTCGCGGATCGAAAGGCCGGTCAGCATCGCTTCAGGCCCGTCGCTCGAGCCCGATGCGCGAGCGGCACCGGTGCAGCGGCCCGAGGGCGCGTGCCAGGGCCCGAAGCAACGGGTGCGAGCGCTCGGCACCCCAGCCGACAGGCGCCGCGCCGCCGATCCCCCTACCCCCAACGGGCGAGCCGGCGACGGGGCCGGGCTCGTCGCGGCGCGGGCCGAAGGTGCCGGTCCGGTGTCGGCATCCCGACGTGCGGGCACCGGCCGGGCCGAGCGCGCCTCGGCCGATCGCGGCGCTTTGGCGGAGCGGTCCGAGCACCGGTCGGGCCGGCGCGCGCCGCGCCGCGCCGTTATCGCCGGCCGGCGGCGCGGGCTCGGCCGGGGCCCAGAAGGATTCCTCGATCGCGGGGAGCCCCGAACCGGCGGGCGCGCATGCCGCGCCGCGGATCCGGACCACGGGGACGACACGGGCGCACGAGCGAGAGGCCTCGCGGAAGCGGGCGGCCTGCCGGGCTCGGCGCCGCGGGCTGCGGGAGCCGGGCCCGTCTTCGTGGCTGCCCGGGCCGCACCCGGTGCGGCCCGCTGGACCTGCCGAGCGGTCGGTCCGCGTCGTCGAGGTGGCCCTTCCGCCGGCGGCGCCGTACTCGGCGGACGAGCGAGACCGGTGCTCGGCCGCGAGGGTGGGGACGGTGGCGACAGGCGCCGCGCGGTCGCGGCCCGGCCCGGGTCCGTCGGGACACGCCGGCTCCACCCCGACGACCCGCGCTGCGCCCGACCCGCAGGGGGACGACCCGTCGCGGACGCCACACGCTCCGCGCGCCACCGCCGGCGCCGGCATGCGGTGGCGGCCGGAGCGCGTCGATCCCGGATCGGTGTGGGACCGATCGCCGGCGCGTTCGGCCGGGGACGAGCCCAGCAAGAGAGCGGACGCGCCCCGGATCGGCCCGTCCGGATCGCGAGCCGGGCGGGAACGGACCAGCGAGCCGGCCCGACGAGGCTCCCTGGCCTCGGCGATCGCGGCGATCGGGATCTCGGGCCGAGCCGGTGCGACCTCGACGTCTGTCCAGCGGGGGCGCGCGCCGCGGACGGGCGAGCCAATCTGCTCGGATCGGGCGGGGCCGAACCGGCCCGAAGCGAGCGTGCCGTCGGCCGCCGGGAGCGTGGTCGTGCCTTCGACCAACCGGCGCCGCGGGCCGACGGGGCGGGGCGGGCTCGCCGAGCCGATCGGCGGACGAGTGCGGATCGCGGCCGTCGACGCGCCGAGCAAGGGGACCGCGGCCGGAGCCTCGAGCCGGGTCGGGGCGGCTACGAGGTCGGGGTACAAGCGGTGCGAGCCAGCGACGGCATCGGTGCAGGCGCGGTCCCGCCCGATGGTCCGCGCCGCCCCCGAGCGAGGCGCCATCGACCGGTCACCGACATCGCGTCCCCGGCCCACGATCGCAGCGGCCGCGACCGGCCGGCGGCCGATCCGGTTCGGCAGCGGCCGGGCGCCGGTCCGAGCGGGGTCCTCCTCGGTCGGTGTCGCACCGGGAGCGAGGGGGCGGGGAACGCACTCCTCGAGGATCGAGCCGGCGAAGACCGTCTGCGACCGGTCCTCCCCGATGTACCCGGGATCCGCCGAGCCGCGCCGGGGCCGACGCGCCTCCGGGAGCGATGTGGCCAGGAGGGGGAGCAGGGCGGCCGGCGCCGCGAGCCGGGTCGGGGCGGCTGCGGTGTCGAGGGATGGCGAACCCGAACGGGCGAGCGCACCGGAGCGACCGGCGTCCCGTCCGCCGGGGGCGACCGTCGGACCGCACGGCCGAGGGCGGCCGAGCTCGGCGGGCACGGGCGGGCAGGCGAGGCACGCCCGAAGGATCGCGGCAGCGCCGACCGTCCGACCCGGCTCGCCGACCGAGCGGGGCGGGCTCTGCGAGCCGGCCGGCGCAGGAGTCCGGATCCCGGCCATCGATGCGCCGAAGAAGGCGATCGCGGCGTCCGGCAGGAGGCCGGGCGCGGCGCCGACGGTCCGCCACGGATCCCTGTCGACGAGCGGGCGCGAGATCGCGGCGGGGACCGGTGCAGCGCGCCGCGCGGCCGGGACAGCCGGCGCGGGCGTGCGAGCGCAGCCCTGCCCGACCTTCGGCGGAGATCCGAGGCTCGCGGGTCCGCACCGCATCGCCGTCGCTCAGAACAGCCGGCCGAGCCAAGAGCCGGCGGAGCGCGCGGGCTCGAGCTTGCGACCCTGCAACAGGGCGTAGGCGCGCTCGTACCACGGGCTGCCCGGGAAATTGTAGCCGAGGACGGCGGCCGCGTTCTGGGCCTCGGCGCGCACGCCGAGGGCCAGATAGCACTCGGTCAGCCGATGCAGCGCCTCGGGCACGTGCGAGGTGGTCTGGTAGCGCTCGACGACGTTGCGGAACCGATTGACCGCCGCGAGGTACTGGCCGCGCTTCTGGTAATAACGGCCGATCTCCATTTCCTTCCCGGCCAGGTGATCCTGAACGAGGTCGATCTTGAGCCGAGCATCGCGTGCGTAGTCGCTGTCGGGATAGCGGCGGATCAGCTCCTCGAAGGCCTTCTTGGCCTCCTCGGTCATCTCCTGGTCGCGTTGGATGTCGGACATCCGCTCGTAATAGCTCATGCCGATCAGATAATAGGCATAGGGCGTGTCCGGATTCCCCGGGTGCAGATCGATGAAGCGGCGGGCCGCTGCGATCGATTCCTCGTAGTCGTTGGCCTCGTAGTAGGCATAGGCCGCCATCAACTGGCTACGGACGGCCCACTGCGAGTAGGGATGTTGACGCTCGACCTCCTCGAAGGCACGGCCGGCTTCGCGATACTCGCCGCGCTCGAGGAGATCCTGGGCGGTCGCGTAGAGCTCCTCGACCGGGCGGTCGGCGTATGGGTCGGGCCGGTTCCCGGAGCAGGCGAGAAGGGACAGGACCAGAAGGAGGATCGGCGGCAGGCGGCGGGCGATCCGGCGGGGATCGCGCGCGGGCGCGGGTGGGATCATGCTCGCTTCCGTCCTCGCAGCAACCCGAAGGCCCGGGCAGGCTCAACCGACATGCGTCGCCTTGCGGGAGGATTCCCGCGACGGTAGAGTACACCCGGCGACGACGCGCAAGACATAATCGACGGCCGCGCCGGCCGGAAGCGGCCGTGCGGGTCGGGCGAGCCGGCGGAAGGCGCGCATGACCCTCGACCCCGCGAGCCTCGACCGGCGGATCGGCGAACGGATCCGCCTCCGCCGCACCGAGCTCGGTCTGACCCAGGAGCAGCTCGCGAGCGCGCTCGGGATTTCCTATCAGCAAGTGCAAAAATACGAAAACGGGGTCAACCGGATCAGCGCGTCGCGGCTGGCCGAGATCGCCCAGAGGCTCGAGGTGCCGATCGGCTGGTTCGTCGAGGAGCCGGA
>JANWZN010000189.1 GCA_025054575.1 Geminicoccaceae bacterium
CGGGAAGCTCACGAGGCTCGACCAGTAGCGCTCGAGCGCGGTCAAGGTCTGGTTGATCTGCTTGAGCTGCTCGGCGGTGACCACCTTGCCCTCGATCTGGGCGGCGTTGCGGCCGTAGAGCTCGTCGATCTTGGCGGTGAGCTCGAGCCCCTTGGGCGACAGGCGGACGCGGGTCATGCGGCGGTCGTGCGCCGAGCGCTCCTGCAGCAGATAGCCGTTCTCGACCAGCTTCTTGACGTTGTAGGAGACGTTCGAGCCGAGATAATAGCCGCGAGCGGTGAGCTCGCCGACCGTCAACTGGTCGACGTTGATGTTGAACAGAATCAGCGTCTGGACGTTGTTGATGTCCTCGACGCCGAGCCGGTCGAGCTCGGCCTTGATGACGTCGAGAAAGCGGCGATGCAACCGCTCGATCAGCCTTGTCGTCTGAACGTAATGCTCTTTCACCTCGCCCTCGGCGCCCAGCGCCCCCGGGCCGCGACCCAAGCCTCGCGGCGCGCACCCAGTCTCGCGCGTTCGTTTAATCGTCCTTTGGGGCGATCATCGTCATGATTGCAGAAAAATCCAGACCCTCTGTCGCTTTCGAGGCGAACAAGTTGTAAAGCTGATACGCTTCGGCGGCCAACGGGGTCCGCGCGCCCACCGCCTGCGCCGCTTCCTGCGCCAGCTTGAGGTCCTTGCGCATCATCGCCACGGTGAAACCGGGTGCGTAGCCGCGGTTCGCCGGCGAGGACGGCACCGGGCCCGGCACCGGGCAATAACTGGTCAACGACCAGCATTGGCCCGAGCTCTTCGAGCTGATCTCGAACAAGGTCTGGTGCGAGAGACCGAGTTTCTCGGCGAGCGCCATGGCCTCGCACACCGAAATCATCTGGATGCCCAACATGAGATTGTTGCAGATCTTGGCGGCCTGGCCGTTGCCGGACGGGCCGGCGTGGATCACCGCCTTGCCCATGGCCTCGAGGATCGGCTTCGCACGGGCGAAGGCCTCCTCCTCGCCGCCCACCATGAAGGTGAGCGTGCCGGCCGTGGCGCCACCGACCCCGCCCGAGACCGGGGCATCGAGCATGGGAAGGCCGCGCGCCGCCGCCGCTTCCGCAACCGAGCGTGCGGTTGCGACGTCGATCGTCGAGCAGTCGATCAGGAGCGCTCCGGGCTCGGCCGTCGCCAAGACCCCGCCCGGCCCGAGATAGGCCTCGCGCACCTGCCGCCCCTCGGGCAGCATCGAAAGGACGACCTCCGCACCGCGGACCGCCTCGGCTGCCGCCTCGACCGCGAGCCCGCCCGCCGCCACGAGCCGCTGGCGGGCCGAGGGTACCGGATCGAAGCCCCGGACCGCGTGCCCGGCTCGCACGAGGTTGGCGGCCATGGGCCCGCCCATGTTGCCGAGCCCGAGAAAGCCGATCCGCGCCATCCGTTCCCCCCTCGCCTCCGGCCCGTGCCGCTCGCGCGCGCCGTCTCGCGCAGAAGGCCCCCTGCGCCCGCCTCCGCCACCCTTCGCACGCGCCCGCGCGGCCCTCAGATCCCCTCCCAATCGAGCACGAGATCGCCCTCCGGGATCGGGGCGAAGAACCGCTCGATCGCCGCTTCCGAAACCGCCTCGAGGCCGGCGTGCCGCCAGCGCGGGCGTTTGTCCTTGTCGATCAGAAGGGCGCGCACCCCTTCGGCGAACTCGCCCGATTCGAGCACGTGGCGGACCATGCGGTATTCCATCCGCAACGCCTCGGCGAGCGTCGCCCCTCGGCCGCGGCGCAGCTGCGCGAAGGCGAGCCGCACCGCCAGGGGCGATTTCTCGCGCAGCACCGCGAGCTGCTCGCGCCCCCAGCCCGTGGGCTCGGCTTCGAGCCGGTCGACGAGCTCGGCGAAGCTCTCGGCCGTGAAGCACCGGCGGATCGTCTCGAGCCGGGCCTCGAGCTCGCCTGCTCCCGGTGCTGCGACCAGATCGCGCAGCGCCTCCTCGAGCACGAACGCCACCGTGCCGGGGTCGGCCGCCACGAGCCGTGCCTCGAGCTCGAGCAAACGAGCCGCCGGCACGAACTGGGTGGCGAGGCCTGCCGTGAGCGCGTCCGCGGCACCGAGGCGGGCACCGGTGAGCCCCAGATACATCCCCACCCCCGGCGGGCAGGCGTTCAAGAAGAAGGTGGCGCCGATGTCCGGGAAGAAACCGATCCCGGTCTCGGGCATCGCCAAGAGCGTGTGCTCGGTGGCGATCCGATGGCTGCCGTGGATCGAGATCCCGCAGCCGCCGCCCATCGTCACCCCGTTCAAGAGCGCCACGTAGGGCTTGGGGAAGCGGGCGATCCGCCAGTTCAAACGGTACTCGTCGCGGAAGAAGGGCAAGGCCGCGCCGACGCCTTCGCGCCGCACCGTCTCGACCACGGCGCGGACGTCGCCGCCCGCGCAGAACGCCCGGCCGGGGGCGGCCTTGACCAGGACGGCCTCGATCTCCGGATCGTCCTTCCAGCGCCGCAGATGGTCGGAGAGCTCGCGGACCATCGCGCGGGTGAGCGCGTTGAGTGCCCCTTGGCGGTCGAGCACGACGAGCCCGATCCGCCCCTCGCGCTGGAACCGGATCGGCTCGGGCGGGCTCACGCGGCCTCCGCGAGCAAGCGGCGGGCGATGATGAGGCGCATGATCTCGTTCGTCCCCTCGAGGATGCGGTGGACGCGGCTGTCGCGCAAATAGCGCTCGATCCCGTACTCGCGGATGTAGCCGTAGCCGCCGTGGAGCTGCAGCGCCCGATCGACGATCGCGTAGCCGAGATCGGTCGCGAGCCGCTTCGCCATCGCCGCGGCCACGCTCGCATCCGCCGCACCGCGATCGAGCTTCCAGGCCGCGCGATGGACCATGAGCCGCGCCGCCTCGAGCTCGCTCGCCATGTCGGCGAGGGTGAACTGGGTGTGCTGGAACTCGGCGATCGGCTTGCCGAACTGGCGCCGCTCCTTGGTGTAGGCGATCGCCTTGTCGAGGCAGTGCGCGGCCGCACCCAGCGAGCAGGCGGCGATGTTGATCCGCCCGCCGTCGAGCCCGCGCATCGCGATCTTGAAGCCTTCGCCCTCGGCGCCGATCCGGTTGCGCACCGGCACCCGGCAGTTTTCGAAGATCACCATGGCGGTGGGCTGGCTGTGCCAGCCGAGCTTTTCCTCCTGCTTGCCGAAGGACAGCCCGCGCGTGCCCTTCTCGACCAGGATCGCGCTGATGCCGGCGGCACCCGGCCCGCCCGTACGCGCCATGACGAGGTAGAGATCGGCCGCACCGGCGCCGCTGATGAAGGCCTTGGCGCCGTCGAGCACGTAGTCCTCGCCGTCGCGCCGCGCGCTCGTGCGCAGCGAAGCCGCGTCCGAGCCGCTGCCGGGCTCGGTCAGGCAATAGGAGCCGAACCGCGCCATGCTGCAGAGATCGGGCAGAAAGGCGTGGCGCTGCTCGCGATCGCCGTGGGCGTCGATCATCCAGGCGACCATGTTGTGGATCGAGATGTAGGCGGCGGTCGAGGGGCAGGCGCGGGCGAGTTCCTCGAACACCATCGCGGCCTCGAGCCGGCCCAGGCCGGAGCCGCCCACCTCCTCGGAGAGATAGATCGCGGCGAAGCCCAGGCTCGCGGCCTTGCGCAAGGTCTCGACCGGGAAGGTGTGATCGCGGTCCCAGGCATCCGCGTGCGGTGCCAGCTCTTCGCGCGCGAAATCGCGCGCGAGCTCGGCGATCGCCCGCTGTTCCTCGCTCGGCTCGAACCCGATCACGACCGCTCCCGGCGCGCTCCGATCGTCGGCCGGAGCTACCGGGCGGCGGGCGGCGGGTCAATCGGGACGCTCGGGCGATTGCGCCGGTCGCGAACCGGTCTTAGAGGAGGTCGAAAGGACCGGGTGTCACGGGTCCGTCACGGGCCGAGACGTTTCATGAGCACGCCCTCGCACCTCGCCCCGCAGCCGCCCTTCCCGCGCTCCCGCCTGCGCCGGTTGCGCCGGGCCGCCTGGTCGCGCGCGCTCGTGGCCGAGCACGTGCTGCGGCCGGCCGATCTCGTCCAGCCCTTCTTCCTGCTCGACGGCCACGGCCGACGCGAGCCCTGCGCGTCCCTGCCCGGGATCGAGCGGCTGTCGATCGACCTCCTCTTGCCGCAGATCGAGCGCTGCGCCCGGCTCGGCGTGCCGATGGTGGCACTCTTCCCCTGCACCCCGGCCGAGCGCAAGACGGTCGATGGCCGCGAGGCCTGGAACCCGGACAATCTCCTCTGCCGGGCGATCCGAGCGATCAAGAAGGCGGTGCCAGAGGTGGGGGTGATGGGCGACGTGGCCCTCGATCCCTACACCACGACCGGCCAGGACGGAATCGTCAAGGACGGGGTGATCCTCAACGACGAGACGATCGACGCCCTCGTCAAGCAGGCCCTCTGCCAGGCCGCGGCCGGCTGCGACGTGATCGCGCCCTCGGACATGATGGACGGTCGGATCGGCGCCATCCGCGCGGCCCTCGACGAGGCCGGCCACGCGCAGACCATCATCATGGCCTACGCCGCCAAATATGCGAGCGCCTTTTACGGGCCGTTCCGCGACGCGGTCGGCTCGGCCTCGGCGCTCGGCAAGGCCGACAAGAAGACCTACCAGATGGACCCCGCCAATGTCCGCGAGGCGCTGCGCGAAGTGGCACTCGACATCGGCGAAGGCGCGGATCTCGTCATGGTCAAGCCGGGCCTGCCCTATCTCGACGTGATCGCGCGCGTCAAAGAGGCGTTCGGCGTGCCGACCTTCGCCTATCACGTCTCGGGCGAGTACGCGATGGTCAAGGCCGCGGCCGAGCGCGGCTGGCTCGACGGCGGGGCGTGCATGATGGAGTGCCTGTTGGCCTTCAAGCGCGCCGGTGCCGACGGGATCGTGACCTACGCCGCGCTCGAGGTGGCCGAGCGCCTCTCCCGCGCCGGCTGAGCCCG
>JANWZN010000018.1 GCA_025054575.1 Geminicoccaceae bacterium
CTCGCGCAGCTGCCTCAGGGTCACGAACTCGCCGGAACGCGTCGACATCTGCACCTTCTCCCCGCCGCGGTAGAGCACCGCGAACTGCACCAGCTGGATCTCGATGCGCGCGGGGTCGAGGTCGAGGCCGCGGGCGGCGGCGAGCAGCCGCTCGGCGGCCCCCGGGTCGGGGGCGACCGCGGTCGGGTCGGCGGGCGGCCGGGCCGGTCGGGATAGGCCCGCCACGACGACGCTGCCGTCGGCGCGCGGGTAGAGCTCGAGCTCGGCGAGGCCGTGGCGGACCGGGTCGAGCCGGGCGAAGAGGACGCGCGGCGGCAGCGGCTCCTCGAGCTCGAGGCGGAGGCTGTGGCCGAGCAGCGAGGCGACCGGCGGCAGGGGCGGCTGGAGGTCGACTGTCGCCGTCCAGGGGCCGAGGGCGAGGACCACCGCCTCCGCCTCGAGCGTCCGCTCGGCGAGCCGCACGCGCCAACCGCCCGCGCCATCCTCGATCGCCAGGACGGTGCCGATCAGGAGCTGCGCTCCGGCGGCGATCGCGTCCTCGACCAGCCAGCGGGTCAGTCGGGCGGGGTCGACGAGCGCGGTGGTCGCGGGCCCGCCGAGGCGCTCGAGCACGCGGAAGCCGCGGCCGAGCCAGGGGGCGGGCTCGCCGGCGGCGTCGCGGGACACGAGGAGCGTCTCCACCGGGCGGTGGCCGAGCGACTCGCCCGCCCTTCGGGCGAGCTCGGCATGGAGCGCGAAGCTCCGCCGCGACAAGGGTCCGCGTGGCAGCCCGTCGCACCAGTCGAGGGCCAGAAAGCCGCCCGCTTTGCCGGAGGCGGCGCAGGCCGGCGCGGCCCGCTCGACGAGTGTCGGGGCGAGGCCCGCGCGGGCGAGGAACCAGGCGGTGGCGGCGCCGATCGCGCCAGCGCCGAGGATCGCGATGGCGTGCCGCTCGATCTCGGCCAAGGCGTGCCTCCCGAACTGCCCGGCCATCTTCGACCGACGGCCGACCGTCGCCAAGCGCGCCCGGGCGGGTCGGCGACGGGCGGGCTCGACAGCCGAGGCGCCTGCGCCTAGCGGTGGGCCGGCAGCGGCGGGGAGGAAGGGGCGATGGACGGACGGCCTTGCGTGCGCGAGCGCCTCGCCAGGGGCGAGCGGGTGGTGGGGACCATGGTGTTCGAGGTCTTCACGCCTGGCCTGCCGGCGATCCTGGCCGCGGCCGGGCTCGACTTCGTGGTCCTCGACACCGAGCACAGCGGGGTCGGGATCGACACGCTCAAGACCGTGCTCGCCTGCGCCCGCGGCCTGCCGCTCGAGGTCTATGTGCGGGTACCGGAGAAGTCCTACGCGGCGGTCGCCACCGTGCTGGATGCCGGTGCCCGGGGGATCCTCGTGCCGATGCTGGAGACCGCGGAGGAGGCGCGCGCTCTGGTCGAATGGGTCCGCTACCGACCCGAGGGCAAGCGCGGCTGCGCTTTCGGCATGGCGCACGACGACTATCGCGCACACGACGTGGTCGCGTACATGGCCGAGGCCAACCGGCGCAATCTCGTGATGGGTCTGATCGAGACCAGGAAGGGAATCGAGAACGTCGAGGCGATCGCCGCCGTGCCCGGGCTCGACGTGCTCTGGCTCGGCCATTTCGATCTGACCAACGACATGGGTATCACGGCGCAGTTCGACCATCCCGAGTTCTGGGCGGCGGCGCACAAGCTGATCGCGGCTGCCGGGGCGCAGGGCAAGACCTTGGCCGCGGCCGATGCCAACCTCGCCTATCTCGAGAAGCTCGCCCGTCTGGGCTTCACGATGCTCGGCTACGGTCCCGACATCGCGGTTTTGCGCGAGGGGCTGCGGCAAGGGGCAGGCAAGGTCCGGGCGTTTTCGGGCTGAGCCGGACGGGGTCCGAAGCCGCCCGGCGGCTCATCCCGCCGGGACGACGTCGACTGCGACCTCGACCGTGTGCCGGCCGCCGCCGAAGATCGTGCCGGCCACGGGGGCAACGTCGCCATAGTCGCGGCCCCAGGCGACGGTGACGTGCTCCTCGCCGACCACGAGATCGTTGGTCGGATCGAGGTCGAACCAGCCGAGATCGGGGATCCAGACCGAAAGCCAGGCGTGCGAGGCGTCGGCCCCGGTGAGCCGGGTGGCGCCGGCGCGCGGACGGGTCACGAGATAGCCCGAGACGTAGCGGGCTGGCAGCCCCAAGGCGCGCAGACAGGCGATCGCCAGGTGCGCGAAGTCTTGGCAGACGCCGCGACGCAGCCGGAACGCCTCGGCCACCGGGGTCGCGACCGTCGTCGCGCGGGGATCGTAGCGGAACTCGCGGTGGATGCGGGCCGAGAGCTCGGCCGCGGCCTCCAGGAACGGGCGCTCGGGCGGAAAGCTGGGTGCGGCCCAGGCGAGGAGCTCGGGCTCGAAAGGCGCGTAGAGCGAGGGGAAGGTGAACTCGAGGGCGGCGAGCGCGTCGTTCTCGCGCGCGCGGGCGAGTCGCTCGCGGACCGCTCGCACCGAGGGCGTGCGGCCCGGCTCGGGCAGGAGCGGCTTCCTCACCTCGACCGAGCTCGCGGCGTGCAGCACGAGCTCGCGATGGCTCTGCTGGATGGTGAGGAACGTCACGGGATTGCCGAAATAGTCGCGATCGTCGCGGCGGACGGAGGGCGACGGATCGATCTCGAGGGCCCAGTCGCGGCAGCGCTGCCAAGCACCGCCGCGCGGAGCGAGATGGAGGAGGTGGTGCGAGATCGCGACCGGATCGCTGTAACGGTAGGTCGTGCGATGGCTCACCGTGTAGATCATGCGCCCTCGCGACGCTGGAGCGCGATCGTCGTCACCGCTGCCTCAGCGTGCGCGAAATAGGTGCGGCCGATCACGTCCGAGAGCAGCGGCAGGCCGCGCGCCAGGCGGTCGAGCAGGAGGGCGAGCTCGCCGCGGCGGCCCGCTGAGTCGGGCGTGACGAGCCGCACCGGGTCGGCGAGCTGGACGGCGGTCGAAAGCTCGAGCACGAGCCGTTGCTCGGCCGTGCGGTAAGGGGTCTCGCTGGGCAGGAGCCGGCAGTGGCGGGCGAGCTCCTCGAGCTGGAAGGCGGCCGAGCGCGGGTTGGTCTCGTCGAGCAGCAGGAGGTCGACGACCGGGGCTGCGAGCGGGGTAGTGAGGTAGCGGGACCGGTAGGTCATGAAGCTGTCGCCGAGCTCCAAGAGCAGGCGCAGCGAGCCGTCGTTCTCGGGGTCGGTGCGCTCGAGCAGCAGCAGGCGGACGAGGTCGACGAGCTGGATCGCGCGCTCGATCCGCCGGCCCATCTCGAGGAAACGCCAGGCCCAGTTGCGGGTCATGTTCTCGGCCTCGGTGCCGGCGAAGGCCGAGAGCGCGCGGATGCCGTCGTCGAGCAGCTCGAGGGTGGGCCGCGCTGGGAGGGCGCCCACGGCCGTCCGCCAGCGGCGGTCGACGTGCAGCGCGTTGAGCATCCGCCAGGCGTCGTGGCTGATCTGGTCGCGCACGAGCGTGGCAGTGCGGTGGACGTGGTCGAGGGTCTCCCTGAGCCCGTAGGGCCGCGGCGCGAAGAGCAGGAGGGCGACGAGCCGCTCGAGCGAGCGGGCGTCGCTCTCGGCCGGGGGAGGGCCCTTGGCGAGCACGAGGTCCAAGAGCCGATGCAGGATCGCGGGCTCGACGTCGACCCGCCCGTCCTCGCGCAGCCGGGTGAGGACGCTGCGGGCGAGCCGCATCGTAGCCTCGGCGCGCTCGGCGTAGCGGCCGAGCCAGAACAGGTTGTCGGCGCTGCGCGAGAGGAGGTCGCGGCCGGTGCGCCGCAGATGGACCTCGCGCAGGCTCGCTAGCAGCAGACTGGGCACCGGCGGCGGCGGCCGCTCGCTCGTGATCCAGAGATCCTTGCTGCCGAAGCCGTTCGGCAGCGCCACGCCGGTGGGTGCCCCGGCTAGCCGGACCAGGCCACCGGGCAGGACCGTATAGTCCTCGCCGGCCAGCGCCACGAAGCAGCGGACTGCCCAGGGCACCGGCACGAGCCGGTCGCCGTCGAGGCTCGGGGTGGTCGCGAAGGCGATCGGCCGCTGCGCCACCCAGCGATGGCCCTCGCGCTCGAGCCGCTCGGCGAGCGCCGCCCGCTCGGCGGTGGAGAGGGCGGTGGGGTCGATCGGGAGGACGGGGGCGCCCGGATCGTTGCGGGCGGTGGCGGGCAGGACCGGCAGGCCGAGCTCGAGGGCGCGGCGCCGTTCGGCCGGATCGCCGAGCCAGAAGGTGGGCGCCTCCTCGATCAGTAGGTCCTCGCCCAGGAGGCGGCGGCAGAGGCCGGCGGTGAAGGGAGCGAGGGCGCGGCCCTGGGCGAGGCCGGCGCCGAGCCGGTTGGCGATTAGCACGCGGCCGCTTCGGGCCGCCTGGACGAGCCCGGAGATGCCGGCGAGGCCGCTGCCCGGCAGCCAGAGCGGGTCGGCCAGATGGCCCGGGGTCTTGCGGACGACGAGATCGACCCGCTGCAGTCCGTCCAGGGTCTTGAGGTAGAGGAGATCGTCGCGGACCGTCAGATCCGCCCCCTGGACCAGCGAATAGCCCAGATAGCGGGCGAGGTAGGCATGGCTGAACCAGGTCGGGCTTTCGGGGTCGCCCGCCAGCACGACGATCCGGCCGTCGTCGCGACCGCTCGCGGCCAGCAGCGTCTCCTGCAGGCGCTGGTAGTAGCCGGCGAGCCGGCGCGTGTTGGTGGCGGCGAACAGCTCGGCGAAGCCGTGGCTCAGCGCCACCCGGCTCGCGAGCGCGTAGCCGTTGCCGATCGGCGCGTCACACTGGTCGCCGAGCACCACCCAGCGGCCCTCGGCGGTGCGCGCGAGATCGCAGGCGTAGAGGAGGAGGAAGCGGCGGTCCGGCCGGTCGGGGCGGACCTCGGGCCTGACGTATTCGGCGGCGGCCAGCACGAGCGAAGGCGGCAGCGAGCCGTCACGCAGGAGGGTGCGCGGCCCGTAGAGGTCGGCCAGCGCGCGATCGAGCAGGCGAGCGCGCTGGGCGAGGCCGCGCTCGATCCGCGACCATTCCTCCTCGGCGAGGAGGACGGGCAGGAGATCGAGCCGCCAGGCGTGGCGGCGATCCTCGGGATCGGCGTAGACGTTAAAGGCGATGCCGCTCTCGCGCAGCGCCCGGCGGGTGCTCTCCTGGGCCGCCTCGCGGCCGGCCGGACCGAGCGCCGCGAGGCCGTCGAGGAAGACGCGCCAGGCCGGCCGCACGGTCCCGTCCGGGGCCAGCATCTCGTCGTGGCCGCCGCGCGGATAGTCGCGCAGCAGGCGGCGGCACTCGCTCTCCGGGTCGATGGCGATGGACAAGGGCGCCGGCTCTCCGAGCGGGGCGGACGCGAGCATGCCGCCGGGCGCCCTAGGCTGTCTACCGTCGCAGGTCGAGGGTGTGCGGGAACTCGGGGTCGATCACCGGCGCGGGCGGGTCGAGCTCGCCCATGCTGTGTCCGATCCGCTCGAAGCGGGCGAGGCGGCGGCCCTCGGCCTCGAGATCGTTAACCGGCAGGCTCTCGTAGTTGCGCCCGGCCGGGTGCATCACGTGATAGGTGCAGCCGCCGAGCGAGCGGCGGTTCCAGCGGTCGACGAGCTCGATCGTCAAGGGGCTGTGGACCGGGATCGTCGGGTGCAGGCAGAAGGGCGGCTGCCAGGCACGGAAGCGCACGCCCGCCACCTTCACGCCGCGGATCGCGGTCTCCTGCAGCGGCAGGGCCCGGCGGTTGCAGCAGACGAGGAAGCGCTCGCCCTCGAGACCGCGGACCTCGACCTGGAGCCGCTCGAGCGAGCTGTCGACGTAGCGCGCGGTGCCGCCCGCGACCGCCTCCTCGCCGAGCACGTGCCAGGGCTCGAGGGCGGCGCGCAGCTCGATCTCGACGTCGCGCACCCGGACGTGGCCGTAGAGCGGGAAGCGGAACTCGAAATGCGGCCGGAACCAGGCCGGGTCGAGCCGAAAGCCGGCCTCGGCCAGGTCCTCGAGCACGCGCTCGAAGTCCTGCCAGACATAGTGCGGCAGCATGAAGCGGTCGTGCAGCGCCGTCCCCCAGCGAACGAGCCGGTGCCGGTAGGGCCGCTCCCAGAACCAGGCCACGAGCGCGCGCAGGAGGAGCTGTTGGGCCAGGCTCATGCGGGCGTGCGGCGGCATCTCGAAGGCGCGGAACTCGACCAGACCCAGCCGGCCCGTGGGACCCGCCGGATCGTAGAGCTTGTCGATGCAGATCTCGCTTCGGTGCGTGTTGCCGGTGACATCGATCAACAGGTTGCGGAACAAACGGTCGACGAGCCAGGGCGGCGGGGGCGGGCCCTCGCCGGGCAGCGGCACCTGGCGCAGCGCGATCTCGAGCTCGTAGAGCTGGTCGTGGCGGGCCTCGTCGATGCGGGGGGCTTGCGAGGTCGGGCCGATGAAGAGAGAGGAGAAGAGGTAGCTGAGCGAGGGATGGTGCTGCCAATAGGTGACGAGCGAGGCCAACAGGTCGGGGCGACGCAGGAACGGGCTGTCGGCCGCGTTCGGCCCGCCCACGACGATGTGGTTGCCGCCGCCCGTGCCGACGAGCCGGCCGTCCAGTAGGAACTTGCAGGTGTCGAGCCGGGCGAGGCGGGCCTCCTCGTAGAGCGCCTCGGTGATCGCGACCTGCTCGCGCCAGGTGCGGGCAGGGTGGATGTTGACCTCGATCACGCCCGGGTCGGGGGTGACCTTGATCACGTTGAGCCTCGGGTCGGGCGGCGGGGTGTAACCCTCGATCCGCACGGGCTGGCCGAGCTCGGCCGCGGTGCTCTCGATCGTCTGGATCAGGTCGACGAAGTCCTCCGCGCCGGTGAGCGGTGGGAGGAAGACGTGGAGGATGCCGTCGCGCGGCTCGACCGCGAGCGCGGTGCGCACCGGGGCACCGCCGCCCGGGGCGCCGAGCGGTGCGGGCTGCGGCCGGGCGAGTCGGTCCTGCTGGACAGGCGGGCGGGCCGGGAGCGCGGCATGCGCGGCGAACGGATCGAGCGGCACGACGTGCGGCCATTCCTCGGGCTCGAGCCAGGGCAGCGAGCCGAGCGGCAGGCGCAGGCCCGCCGGCGAATCGCCGGGAATCAGGAAGAGCCGGCCGCGCCGGGTGGTCCAGCGCTCGCTCTTCCAGCGCACGCGACGGTCGCGGCCCTGCCAGGGCTGGAGCGGCAGGACGAAGGAAGCGGGCACGTCGAGGCCGCGGTCGAAGACCCGGGCGAGGCGCTGGCGCTCCATCGGGTCTTCGAGGCGGTTGTCGAGCGGGTCGAGGTTCTCGGGCAGCTGGTGCTCGCGCAGCAGGAAATGCGCCGGATCCTCGAACGCCGGCAGGGCGCAGTCGGGATCGACGCCGAGGCGCTCGGCGAGGGTGCGGGCGAAGCGCTCGGCGGCGGCGACGTCGGCGCCGGTCGGCGCGTCTTCCCGGGCGATCAGCTCCGGGCGGCTCCACAAGGAGACGCCGTCGCTGCGCCAGTAGACGGCGAAGGCCCAGCGCGGCAGCTGCTCGCCCGGGTACCATTTGCCCTGGCCGTGGTGCAGGAGCCCGCCCGGGGCGAAGCGGGCCAACAGGCGGCGGACGAGATCGTCGGCGCGGGCCCGCTTGGCCGGGCCCGTGGCGGCGGTGTTCCACTCCGGTGCGTCGCGATCGTCGATGCCGACGAAGGTCGGCTCGCCGCCCATGGTGAGGCGGACGTCGCCGCGCTCGAGCGCCGCGTCGACCCGGTCGCCGGCCTCGAGGATCGCGTGCCATTGCTCGTCGGTGTAAGGCTTGGTGACTCGTGGCTGTTCCCAGATCCGCCTTACCGACATCGCGAAGGAGAAGTCGACCTCGCAGGGGTCGACCAGGCCGCTGATCGGAGCCGCGGTCTCGGGGTCGGGGGTGGAGGCGAGCGGCAGATGGCCCTCGCCCGCCAGGAGGCCCGAGGTCGGGTCGAGACCGATCCACCCGGCACCGGGCAGATAGACCTCGGCCCAGGCGTGGAGGTCGGTGAAGTCGGCCTCGGGGCCGGAGGGGCCGTCGAGTGCCTTCACGTCCGGAGCGAGCTGGATGAGGTAGCCCGAGACGAACCGGGCGGCGAGCCCGAGATGGCGCAGGATCTGGACGAGCAGCCAGCTCGAATCGCGGCAGGAGCCGGAGCCGAGGGCGAGCGTCTCCTCGGGCGTCTGGACGCCCGGTTCCATGCGGATCAGGTAGCGGATCTCCTGCGAAAGCCTGCGGTTGAGCTCGACCAGGAAGGCGACCGTGCCGGTGCGGCTGCGCGGGATCGCGGCGATCCGCTCGCGCAACAGCGGGCCCGGCCGGACCGTCTCGAGATAGGGCTCGAGGTCCTTGTGGAGCTTGGCCTCGTAGACGAAAGGCCACTGCTCGGCGCTCGGCTCCAGGAAGAAATCGAACGGGTTGATGGCGGCCATCTCGGCCACGAGGTCGACCTCGACCTCGAAATGGTCGGTCTTGTCCGGGAAGACGAAGCGGGCCTGCCAGTTGGCGTGCGGGTCCTGCTGCCAGTTCACGAAGTGGCGGGTCGGGCGGACCGAGAGCGCATAGGACAGGACGCGGGTGCGGCAGTGGGGCGCCGGTCGCAGGCGGACGAGCTGCGGCCCGAGGGTCACGAGCCGGTCGTAGCGGTAGCTCGTCCGATGGTGGAGGGCGACGTGCATGACCATGGGGCTAGGCGCTCCGTGCACGATCGGAAGGCAGGGCGGGCCCGAGGATTGGGCGGGCGCCGGGGCGGCCGCCGCGGGGAGTTACGGCGGAGCCGATCGGACCCGTACGCCCGCGTCGATTCCTTTGCAAACATCGCGCCGATCGCCGGGCGAGGCCGTCGCGCGTCGTTTCGGTTTCGTGCACAGGGTCGGCGATAGCGGCAAGGAGGATCGGCTCGCGGCGTGGTGCTGCCGACTGGAATCGAACCAGCGACCCCGTCCTTACCAAGGACGTGCTCTACCGACTGAGCTACGGCAGCCCGAAACGGCACCCGCACGGGTGGGGTGCTTGCGGCAACGGGAGCCATGCCATACTCGGGGCTGGTCCGCAAGCCGCGCGGGCCGTTTCGGAGGGAGAGGTGGCGGGCGATCGGCCGGGCAGCGAGGGTGAAGCGTCGGGCGTGGGCGAAAAGCACGGCCCGATCGGCAGCGCGCGCGCGCCAGCGCCGCGCGATCCGGACCGCGCGGCCAGGCTCGCCGCCGCGCTGCGCGCTAATCTCCGCCGTCGCAAGGAGCAGGCGCGGGCCCGCGCCGGCCGCGCGAGAGCGGACGCGACGGTAGAGGAAGAGCGCGGCGACGGTTGAGGCCGTGCCGGCCACTGCCTACATCCAGGCGACCCGCAGCGAGGCCCGCGCATGGCGATCATGCCCGATCACTGGATCCGCCGGATGGCGCTCGAACACGGTATGATCGAGCCGTTCGTCGATCGCCAACAGCGGCAGGGTTGCATCAGCTACGGGCTCTCTTCCTATGGCTACGACGCCCGGCTCGCTCCAGAGTTCAAGATCTTCACCAATGTCGACAACGCCATCGTCGACCCGAAGGATTTCTCCGCCCAGAGCTTCGTCGAGCGCACTGGGCCGTCTTGCGTGGTGCCGCCCAACAGCTTCGCGCTCGCCCGCACGGTCGAGTATTTTCGGATCCCGCGCGACGTACTGGTCATTTGCCTGGGCAAGAGCACCTATGCCCGCTGCGGCATCATCGTCAACGTGACCCCGCTCGAGCCCGAATGGGAAGGTCACGTAACGCTCGAGATCTCGAACACCACGCCCCTCCCGGCCCGGGTCTATGCCGAGGAGGGGATCTGCCAATTCCTGTTCTTGAAAGGCGACAGCCCGCCCGAGGTCTCTTATGCCGATCGTGGTGGCAAGTACATGCGCCAGCGGGGCGTGACCCTGCCGCGGCTCTGATACGGGGCGCTTGCGGATGGATCGTTTGCTGATCACCGGCGGGACGCCGCTCTCCGGCACGGTGCGCGTGAGCGGGGCCAAGAACGCGGCCCTGCCGCTGATCGCGGCCTCGCTCTTGACCGACGAGCCGATCGAGCTCGAGGGCGTGCCCGAACTCGCCGACGTGACCTCGATGCTGCGGCTCGTGCAACGGATCGGCACCTCGGCCACTTATGTCGGCGGCGCGCCGGGGCGGGTCCGGCTGCACACCCCGACCCTGCTCGCGCGCGAGGCACCGTACGACCTCGTGCGCAAGATGCGGGCATCGGTGCTCGTGCTGGGGCCGCTGCTCGCGCGCGGTGGCGAGGCGCGGGTGTCGCTGCCGGGCGGTTGCGCGATCGGCCCGCGGCCGATCGATCTCCATCTCAAGGGCCTCGAGCGGATGGGGGCCGCGATCGATCTGGTCGACGGCTATGTCGCGGCGCGCGCCCCGCACGGGCTCGTCGGTGCGGAGATCGAGTTCCCGCAGCCCTCGGTCGGCGCCACCGAAAACCTCATGATGGCGGCTTGTCTCGCCCGCGGGACCACCCGGATCGTCGGTGCCGCGCGCGAACCCGAGATCGTCGACCTGGCACTGCTGCTGCGGTCGATGGGGGCGCGGATCGAGGGGGCCGGGACGAGCGTGATCGCCATCGAAGGGATGGCGCGGCTCGGCGGTGCCGCGCATTCGATCCTGCCCGATCGGATCGAGGCCGGCACCTACGCGATGGCGGCGGCGATCACCGGCGGCCGTCTGCGCATCGAAAACGCGCCGTTGGAGCTCTTGGGGGCCGCGCGCGAAAAACTGGTCGAGGCCGGTGTCGAGCTCGTCGAGACCGAGAACGGCTTCGAGGTCGGCCGCGCCAACGGCGTCCTCGAAGGGGTCGACGTGATGACCCGGCCCTATCCGGGCTTCGCCACCGACCTCCAGGCGCAGTTCATGGCGCTCATGACCGTCGCCCGCGGGGCCGCGATGATCACGGAGACGATCTTCGAGAACCGTTTCATGCACGTACCCGAGCTCATGCGGATGGGGGCCAAGATCACCGTCCACGGCGGCTCGGCCATGGTGCGCGGGGTCGAGCGGCTCAAGGGCGCACCCGTGATGGCGACCGATCTGCGGGCCTCGGTCTCGCTCGTGCTCGCCGCCCTCGCAGCCGAGGGACGGACCGAGATCAACCGCATCTATCATCTCGACCGCGGCTACGAGCATCTCGAGAAGAAGCTCGGCGCGGTCGGCGCCCGCATCGAGCGGGTGCCTTGACGGGCGGGAAACGGACCATGTCGGACAAGCTCAAGCTCAAAGCGGCCGACCCCGAGGATCTCGCGGTCATCGCCGCGTGCCTGCAGGACGCGCGGATACCGTTGCGGGAGATGGCTTTTCTTCCGGGCGAGCGGCGCTTCGCGGCGGCCTTCACCCGCTATCGGCGCGAGCGTCAGCCGGATCCGACCCGCTGCGAGGGCCTCACCGAATGCCTCTCGGCGCTGACGATCGAGGACGTGAGCGAGGTCAAGTATCGCGGGCTCGACGCGAACGATCTCGATCGCGAGCTTGTCCTGCTGACGATCGCCACGGAACCGGGCAAACGCCACCTGATCCACATCGACCTCGTGTTCGAGGGCGACGTCTGGATCCAACTGCGGACCGATTCGATCCGCTGCCGGCTCGAGGATTTCGGCGAGCCGGTACTCTGCACCAAGACACCGTGCGATCATTTCGCTCAGCTCACTTACGTCGACATGGCGACCGATGCCCGTTAGGCTCCATGCGCGCGAGCCGAGCTTCGCCGCCGCCTTCGACCGGCTGGTCGCGAGCCGGCGCGAGGAGGCGGTCGACGTCCGCGAGATCGTGGCGGCGATCCTGGCCGAGGTTCGCGGGGGCGGCGATCGGGCGCTGCTCGATCTGACCCGGCGGTTCGACCGGCTCGCGCTGTCCGCCACCGAGCTGCGCCTACCCGAAGCGGCGCTCGCGCAGGCGTTGGCCGCGATCCCGGCCGAACTCCGAGCAGCGCTCGAGCTCGCGGCCGCACGGATCCGCGCCTTCCACGAACAGCAGATGCCGACCGATCGTTATTGGACCGACCCGGAGGGCGTTCGGCTCGGCCTGCGCTGGCAGCCGATCGATTCGGTGGGACTCTACGTTCCGGGCGGCACGGCCGCCTATCCGTCCTCGGTATTGATGAACGCGATCCCGGCCAAGGTCGCGGGCTGCCGGCGCCTGGTGGTGACCGTACCGACGCCCGAGGGCCGAGTGAACGAAGCGGTGCTCGCGGCAGCCGCCATCGCCGGGGTCGACGAGGTCTACCGGGTGGGCGGAGCGCAGGCGATAGCGGCCCTCGCCTTCGGCACCGAGACGATCGCGCCGGTCGACAAGATCGTAGGCCCCGGCAACGCCTATGTGGCCGAGGCCAAGCGCCAAGTGTTCGGCCGAGTCGGGATCGACATGATCGCGGGGCCTTCAGAAGTCGTGATCCTCGCCGATCGGAGCGCCGAGCCGGCCTGGATCGCGGCCGATCTGTTGGCCCAGGCCGAGCACGACGAGCGCGCTCAGGCGATCTTGATCACCGACCACGAACCGCTCGCCGACGCGGTCGCCCTCGAGGTGGACCGCCTGCTCGAAGCCGCACCGCGGGCGGCCGTGGCGCGCGCCGCCTGGCGCGATCACGGTGCCATCCTCCTGCTCGAACGGCTGGAAGACGCGCCCGCGCTGGTCGACCGCCTGGCTCCCGAGCATCTCCAGCTCTGCCTGGCCGAGCCCGAGCCCTTGGCCGCTCGTATCCAGCGGGCCGGTGCGATCTTCTTGGGTCATCACACACCCGAGGTGATCGGCGATTACGTGGGCGGACCGAACCACGTGCTGCCCACCGGGCGAACCGCACGCTTCGCTTCCGGGCTCTCGGTCTACGATTTCCTCACGCGGACCACGATACTGGGCTGCGATGTGCGCTCGCTCGAGCGACTCGGGCCGGCGGCCGTCACCCTCGCCCGTGCCGAGGGCCTGCCGGCGCACGCGGCGGCGGTGAGGCTCCGGCTCGGAGCTTCGGGGTGAAGGGCGAGCGCGACATCGTCGCGATCGAGCTCGACGCCAAGAGCATCGTCCGCTGGTCGCCCGAGGTCGAGCACGAGCGCGCGGTCGCGGTGTTCGATCTCTTGGAGGCGAACCGGTTCCGGCTCAAAAACGGACCGGCGAGCCCCTACCGGCTGGTGCTCTCGCTCAAGGAGAGCAACCTCGTCTTCGATGTAGCAGCGACCGGTTCGGCCGAGCATTGCGTGCTCGAGCTGTCGGCGCGGCCGTTACGACGCGTGATCAAGGATTATTTCTTGATCTGCGACAGCTACTTTCAGGCCATCAAGGGGGCGACGCCGTCGAAGATCGAGACGATCGACATGGCTCGACGGGGGGTCCACAACGAGGGGGCGGAGCTGTTGCGGGAGGCGCTCGAGGATCGGGTCGAGCTCGACCACGACACCGCCCGGCGCCTGTTCACGCTCGTCTGCGTCCTCCACATCCGTGGTTGAGACCGGGCCCGGCCGATGTCCGAGCTGCCGGCCAGCGTGCTCTTCGTATGTTCGATGAACGCGATCCGCTCGCCGATCGCCGAGGCGCTTCTGAAGGCGCTGCACGGCAAGCGGGTGTTCGTCCAGAGTGCGGGGGTGCGCCGCGGCGCGCGCGATCCGCTCGTCGTCGAGGTGATGGACGAGATCGGCCTCGATCTCTCCGGCCACCGCCCGAAGACGCTCGACGACCTCGACGACTCGTTCTTCGATCTGGTCGTGACCCTGTCGCCGGAAGCGCACCATCGCGCGCTGGAACTCACGAGCGCCAGCGCCTGCGAGGTCGAATTCTGGCGGGTGCCCGATCCGAGCCTCGTCGAGGGTAGCCGAGAACAGCGGCTCGCCGCCTATCGCTCGCTGCGCGATCATCTCCAGGCTCGGATCCGCGATCGCTTCCCGCCGCTCGCGGCACCCACGCTTTGAGCACGGCCTACCGCTCACGCGGCACGGGTAAGGGCCTCGCCGTTGCGGGTACGGCTATCGGCCGGCAGCGCGGCGGCCCCGCCCTCGAGCCAGCGGCCGATCGCCGCGGCCACGGTACCGCCGAACTCGACCGCGAGATCGAACCAGCCCTGCGCGCTGAACGCCGGCACCCCCGGGCCGCCGGCGTAGCGCTGCAAGCCAGCGAAGCGCTGGAGCACCGTGTCGTCGGGGGCCACCAGCTCGAACCGTCCGGCCAGGGTTCGGACCCTGGCGGTCGTGGCGACCGCAACGAGCGGGCTCGCATCATCGGCGAGTTCGCCGCGCACGAGGATCGTGTCGGCGCTGCGCGCGGTCGCCGCCTCGTCGCCGGCGTCGGCCACGCCGCGGGTGCGGCGGAGTGCCTCGACCAGCGCGGCGCGGAAGATCGGCACGATCGGCGCCAGATGGCGGGCGCGCGGCTCGATGGCACCGAGCTGGACGCGCCGGAACCGATCGCCCGGGCGCGGCTGGCGTTCCGGCACGGCCTCGCGCGCGCAACCGATCGCGACGATCGGGAGCGCGAGGAGCAACTCGCGCCGTGGGAACGGCAGCGCTCGCACTGCCATCGGCTCGCCGCTCCTTGACCGGTGCGCTTCGCATCCCCATGAGAAAGGCGCCGCCTCGGGCGGCGAAACGGCCCTGTCGGGAGTACGAATGGCGAAAGAGGATCTGATCGAATTCAGTGGCACCGTCACCGAAGTCCTGCCCAACGCCATGTTCCGCGTCAAGCTCGACAACGACCACGAGATCCTGGCGCACACCTCCGGTCGGATGCGCAAGAATCGCATCCGGGTGTTGGCAGGCGACAAGGTGACGGTGGAGATGACACCCTACGATCTAAGCCGCGGGCGCATCACCTATCGCTTCAAGTGAGCACCAAAGTACGAGTGGCCGCGCCCCGCTCGTCCTCGCCTCCTCCTCTCCGCGTCGTCTGGCGCTCTTGCGCCAGGTCGGGATCGAGCCGGATCGGATCGAGCCGCCGGAGGTCGACGAGACGCCGCTGCCGCGCGAGCTGCCGCGTGCCTATGCGCGCCGTCTCGCGCGCGCCAAGGCGCTGGCCGCGCGCGACCGGCTGGGCGGGCTGCCGGCCTGGATCCTGGCGGCCGATACGGTCGTCGCCTGCGGCCGGCGGATCCTGCCCAAGGCGTCGGATCGGGCGACCGCCGCGGCCTGCCTCGATCTCCTCTCCGGCCGCCGCCACCGGGTCTTGGGCGGGGTCTGTGTGATCGCGCCCGACGGTCGGATCGGCGAGCGGCTCGTGACCACGATCGTCAAGGTCAAGCGATTGTCGGCGCTCGAGCGGGCGCGCTACCTCGACAGCGAGGAGTGGCACGGCAAGGCCGGCGGCTATGCGATCCAGGGCAGAGCCGCCGCCTTCGTCCCGGCGATCAACGGCTCTTACGCGAACGTTGTAGGCCTGCCGCTCGTCGAAACGATCGCGCTGCTCGAGGGAGCGGGGTGGCGATGGCCGAAGTGACGCGGCTCGTGGTCGAGGCCACCGGCTTCGGGGTGCGCGGCGCGCTGCTCGATGGCGAGCGGCTGGTCGAGATCCAGGACGTCGACGCGGCCGGCGAGCAGGTCGGCGACGCCTTTTTCCTCGCCCGGGTGAGCGCTGTCGATCGCAAGCTCAATGCCGCCTTTCTCGACATCGGGCTCGACCGGCCGGCGCTGTTGACCGCCAAGGACGCGCGGTTCGCGAAAGGGGTGGTCGAGCGGCAGCCGATCGCCAAGCTCGTGCGCGAGGGCGAGCGGCTGATCGTCCAGGGGCTCAGGGAGGCGGTCGAGGACAAGGGGGCGCGGGTCACGACCGATCTCCGGCTCATGGGCTTTCATCTCTTGTGGCGACCGCACGGGATCGGGCCCGAGACCGGACCGGCGCGGGGAGCGGAGCGCGAGGCCTTGCGGCTGCGCGGAGAGACGCTCTTTCCCGGCCGCGGCGTGAGCCTGCGCCGGCACGCGGCACGGGTCGAGGATGCGGTACTGCGCGCCGAACTCGCCCGACTGGAAGCGCGCTGGCACTCGCTCCAGGCCGAAGCAGCCGAGAAGAAGAAGCCCGGACGGCTCGCCGGTGACGATCATCCGCTCGAGGCCCTCCTGCGCAACGCGCTGGCGCCGAGCCTGCGGACGATCGAGATCGCCGATGCGGAGCTTCTGGCGCGGGCCCGTTCGCTGCTGGAAGGACCGCTCGCCGCGCACGAGCTGGCACTCGTCCGGCTCGATCCGACCCGCAGTGCCTTCGAGCAGAGCGGCGTGGCGGCCGAGCTCGAGCGGGCGCTGGAGCGCGAGATCCCGATCCCGGGTGGCGGCCGGCTGATCGTCGAGCCGACCTCGGCGTTCGTCGCGATCGACGTCGACGGGGGAGGGCGCGCCCCGCTCGATGCCGACGTCGCGGCCGCGCAGGAGATCGCGCGGATCCTGCGGCTGCGCAATCTGGGCGGCACGATCCTCGTCGACTTCGTCGACCTCGAGAGCCGCCACGAGCGCCAGCGCCTCGAGCAGGCGCTGGCGCGGGCGTTTCGCGAAGATCCTGCACCGGTCCAGATCCACCCGATGACGGCCACGGGCCTGGTCGAGATCGGCAGAGCGCGGCGCGGTCGCTCGCTCGACCAGCTCCTGACCCGACCTTGTCCCTGCTGCGGGGGCACGGGCCGTGCCCCCTCGCTGCGGGCGCGGGCAGAAGAACTCTTGGGCCTGCTGCACCGCACCGGCGCGCGGCGCCTGCGGATCGCAGCCGATCTGGCCCGTTATCTCGACGGCGAGGCACGCTCGGCCTGGGCGCCGCTGTCGGCGCGGGTCGAGCGGGCGGTGGATCCGACGCTCGGCCCCGGCGGGTTCGTCCTGGATGACGGCGATGGCCGATAGGTCCGAACCGAGCCAGCGCGCGGTGCGCGGGCGGCGCTGCCCGGTCTGCGGCCGACCGAGCGAACCGCGCTATCGACCCTTCTGCTCCGCCCTCTGCCGCGACCGCGATCTCCTGGACTGGTTCGACGAGCGGCACCGCGTGCCGGTCGTCGAGCGCGAAGCGGACGAGGAGACGGGCGCCGAGCTCCTGCCGGCGCCGCAGGCCGGCGATCGCGACGGGCGGCGCTGAGAGGGCCGGGTTCAGGGTGAAAAAGCGTGGGCGAGTGCTTGGAAGTGGCGCAGCCGCTGCTCGTTCATGGTTCGCAGCTGCACGGCCCAACGTTCCTCGCCGCGGCGCAGAAGCTGGAGATCCAGCAACAGCCCGAAGCCGCCAGCGGCGAAGCGGCAGCTCATCACATGCCGGCCGTCGCGGCGGAGCTGCGGGCTCTCGCAGGCCTGCAGCGCCAGTCGGCCGAGCCGGTCGATCGCGCCCAGCAGCGTGTCGACCGCGGCCCGCGTCCCCTCGCCCGCCAAGGGACTGTCCGGATCGTCGACGAGCTTTCGGAGAGCGGCTGCGAAGCCCGCCGTGTCGAGCGTCATCTGACGCTCGAGCCAGGCCGCTGGATCGCTCCAGGCGAGCGCGTCCGCGGCCGGGTCGAGCTTGCGAAGCGTCATCCGGCTCAAGGCCGCGAAGCCGCCCTCGCGCGGCCGGACGAGGACGCCGTTCTGGCCGCCGGGCAGCGTCTCGCAGGCGAGGGCGAGCTCCTCGGGGATCGCGAGCGCGGCACAGAGTGCGGCCGGCTCCTGAGCCGGCACCACGGGCGAGATCGCGGCCTGCAGCAGGGACAGGCCGAGCACGAGCCGCAGGCGACGCGTCCGCACCATCGCCGCGATGCGCCGCCTCAGGCCTCGATCACCGGGCCCATGATCTGCCGCAGGTAGGTCCGGCCCTGCTGCGAGACGCGGTAGCGGCCGCGCTGGTGGACGAAGACCTTCTTTGCGAGCTGGGCCTGTTTCACGCATTGGGACGGATTACCGATCTTGAAGCCGTGCTCGACGAGCCGCTTGCTCGCCTCGGCGGTTGCGAACGTGTCGTCGCCGCTACGTCGCTGGACCCAATAGCCCGCGGCCAGCATCCGATCGACATCGGTGGCACTCGCCGGCAGGTGTTGGATGAAGGCGCCGAAGCTCTCGAGCGGGTCCTCGATCGCAGCGGCCGGCCCGCTCCCGGGCGCAGAACCGGTCGGTGGAGCCGTCTCGAGCAGGGCCAAGAGCCTTTCCAGGCGCTCCCCGTAGCTTTCGAGAAAGGTGCGCGGCCCCTCGATCTCGAGCTCCCGCTGAGCGAGGTTGATGCGGATACGCGCCCGCTCCTCCACCGCCGC
Source organism: Geminicoccaceae bacterium (assembly GCA_025054575.1). Classification (GTDB taxonomy): domain Bacteria; phylum Pseudomonadota; class Alphaproteobacteria; order Geminicoccales; family Geminicoccaceae; genus JANXAZ01. The sequence goes on from JANWZN010000018.1 coordinate 18,125, forward strand.
CGCCTCCAATGCCCCGCGCACCTGCTAGCCGTAGGGCAAAGGATCAGCAAGCATCAGCTCCCGGGCGAGGGTTGGAGCAGGCGGGCGAGGGCCGCGCGGATCGGCTCGGGAATGGGCACGGGCCGCTGGCTCGCGCGGTCGACGAAGACGTGAACGAAGTGGCCGTCGGCCGCGGCCGGCTCGCGGCCGGCCTTGAAGATGCCGATTTCGTAGCGGCAAGAGGAGCTGCCGAGCCGGGCGACCCGAAGCCCGGCCTCGATCCGATCGGGAAAGGCCAAGGGCGTGTGGAAACGGCAGCCGGAATCGACCGCGAAGCCGACCACCGGGCTGCGCCAGGGATCAAGACCGGCCTCGCCCATCAGGAAATGGGCGATCGCGGTGTCGAAATAGCTGTAATAAACGACGTTGTTGACGTGACCGTAGATGTCCATGTCGAGCCAGCGGGTCTCGAGCGGCACGAGCCACGGGAAGTCGATCCGCGAGGGGGGCGGTCGTCGGCTCGACGTCACGGTCTCCTCCGATTCGTTGCGAGCGCTCTCAGCCCGGTCGGTAGCGACGCTCGAGCAGCTCCAGGAGCGGTCGCAGCGCGGTCGCCTCGCCGCCCTTGGGCCGACCCGGTCGGCTCTCGTCGTTCCAGGCGAAGACGTCGAGATGCGCCCAGGCGCGGGTCTCGCTCACGAACTCCTTCAAGAACAGGGCGGCGGTGATCGCACCGGCGAAGCTCTTCTGGCCGGCGTTGTTGATCTCGGCGACGCGGCTGTCGAGATATTTTCGGTAAGGCGCGTGCAACGGCAGGCGCCAGAGCGGCTCCGCCACCCGCGCGCCCGCGGCCAGCAGCTCGGCGGCGAGCGGATCCTCGGGCGTGAAGAGGGCCGGCAGCTCGGGACCGAGGGCGACACGCGCCGCACCGGTCAGGGTCGCGGCGTCGATCAGGAGCTCGGGGCGCTCGCGATCGGCCTCGGCCAGCGCGTCGGCCAGGATCAGCCGGCCCTCGGCATCGGTGTTGCCGATCTCGACCGTCGTGCCCTTGCGCGAACGCAGCACGTCGCCGGGTCGGAAGGCGCGGCCACCGACCGCGTTCTCGACCGCCGGGATCAGGACCCTCAGGCGGACCGGCAGGGCGAGCCCCGCGATCGCCCGGGTCAGGCCCAGCATCAGCGCCGCTCCGCCCATGTCTTTCTTCATCAAGAGCATGGCCGAGGAGGGCTTGAGATCGAGGCCGCCCGTATCGAAACAGACGCCCTTGCCGACGAGAGTCACGCGCGGCGCGTCGGGCTCGCCCCAGCCGAGCTCGATCAGCCGCGGTGGCCGCGGGCTCGCGGCCCCGACCACGTGGATCAGAGGATAGCCGGCCTCGAGCAGAGCCTCGCCGACGATGCTGGAAAAGCTCGCGCCGATCGCGAGCGCGAGTTCGGCCGCCGCGGCCTCGAGCTCGGCCGGGCCGAGCTCGTTGGCGGGCGTGTTGACGAGATCGCGGGCGAACCGGACGGATCCCGCGATCGTCTCGGCGCGTCTGCGGGCGCCGGAGTCGGCGACGGCGAGCCGCGGGATCGCCTCGGCGGGTTTGCGATAGCGCTCGAACCGGTAGAGGGCGAGCGACCAGCCGATCGCCGCCTCGGCGGGATCGACGAGCCCGAGCGGGTCGTCGAGCCGCCAGGTCCCGGCCGGGACGGCGCAGGCGGCCGAGGCGACGTCCCAGAGGCTCGCCGGCTCGCCGGCGATCGAGACCGCCGCGGCCGGGGCGCCGTCCGGCCCGGGAAGAAGGGCCGTCTTGCCGGGCTTGGCCTCGAAACCGATGCCGGCAAGCCAGCTCGCGCGCGCCGCCGGCTGCTCGGCCAGCCACTCGGAAAAGCGTCGGGCCGGCAGGAGGTGGATCGGTCGGCTGCCGTGCGGATCGGCCGTGAGCGGTAGCGTCATCGCCGGTGCTCCCGCTCGCCTCAGGCGATCCGCGCCAGCGCCGTCGCGAGGCGGGCGCGCGCAGCCGCGAGCTCGGCTAGCCGCTCGCGGCTCTCCTCGACCACCTCGGCCGGGGCACGCGCGAGGAAGCTCGCATCTTCGAGCCGGCCCTGCAGCTTGGCGATCTCGCCCTCGGTCTTGGCGATCTCGCGCCCGAGCCGCTGGCGCTCGCGCTCGAGATCGACGACCTCGCCCACGGGGAGCGCGAAGGTGGTCTCGTCGACCACCACGACGATCGCTTGCTTGGGCACCGGCCTGTCCTCGAGCTCGATCGAATCGACCCGGGCGAGACGCGCGAACGCGTCGCGATGGCGCTCCAGGCGAGCCAGGGTTTCGGGCGAGGCGCCGTGTTGGAGGAGGCGGAGCTTGGCCGCCGGCGGCACGTTGAGCTCGCTGCGCGCGGCCCGGATGCCGCCGATCACGCGCACGAGCCAATCGAGTTCGGCGGCCGCTTCCGGATCGCGGAAGGGGGCGGGCTCTTCGGGCCAGCTGGCGACGATGAGCATGCCGCCCGGTGCCCCGAACAGAACCCGCCAGAGCTCCTCGCTCACGAACGGCGCCATCGGGTGGAGCAGATGGAGGACGCGGGCCAGGACGAAGCCCGCGACCTTCTGCGCTTCCTCGCGTGCCGCCGGATCCTCGCCCGCGAGCACCGGCTTGGCGAGCTCGATCCACCAGTCGCAGAACGTGTCCCAGACGAAGTGGTAGATCGCCATCGTAGCATCGCTCAGCCGATACTCGGCGAGCGCATCGCCCACGGTCCGGGTCAGTGCCGCGACTTCGCCCACGATCCAGCGGTCGAGCGCGAGCCGGCAGGTGGTCGGGTCGAAGGCGGGATCGAGGCGGAGCCCGTTGAGCTCGCAGAAGCGGGCGGCGTTCCAGAGCTTGGTCACGAAATTGCGCCAGCTCTCGACTCGGCTTTCGCCGAAGCGGACGTCGCGGCCCTGCTCGGTGGCGGCCAAGAGGGCCAGGCGCAGCGCGTCGGCGCCGTATTTGTCGACGAGTTCCAGGGGATCGACCACGTTGCCCTGGGTCTTCGACATCTTCTTGCCGCGCTCGTCGCGCACGAGGCCGTGGATGTAGACGTCGCGGAAGGGCACCTCGTCCATGCAGAACAGGCCCAGCATCATCATCCGTGCCACCCAGAAGAAGATGATGTCGAAGCCGGTCACCAAGACGTCGGTCGGATAAAAGGTCGCGAGCTCGGGCGTGCGCTCGGGCCAACCCAGGGTCGAGAACGGCCAGAGTGCGGAGGAGAACCAGGTATCGAGCACGTCCGGGTCGCGCTCGAGCGCCACCTCGCGGCCGTAATGGGCGCGGGCGAGGGCGGCCGCCTCGGCCTCGTCCTCGGCCACGAAGATCCGTCCGTCCGGCCCGTACCAGGCTGGGATCTGGTGGCCCCACCACAGCTGGCGGGAGATGCACCAGGGCTGGATCGCCCGCAGCCAGTTGAAGAAGGTCGTCTCCCAGATCTTCGGTACGAAGCGGGTAAGACCCTCTTCGACGGCGTGAATCGCCCGCTTGGCGAGCCCTTCGACGTCGCAGAACCATTGGTCGGTGAGGAAGGGCTCCAAGGGCGTGCCCGAGCGGTCGCCGTGCGGCACGCTGTGGCGCCAGGACTCGACCTTGACCAAGAAACCCTCGGCTTCGAGGTCCGCAACGATACGGGCTCGGGCCTCGAACCGATCGAGGCCGCGATAGCGCTCCGGCGCGTTGTCGTTGACGCGGCCGCGGCGATCGAAGATCGCGATCGCCTCGAGGCCGTGCCGGCGGCCGACCTCGAAATCGTTGAAATCGTGGGCGGGGGTGATCTTGACCGCGCCCGTGCCCTTTTCGGGATCGCTCGCCGGATCGGCCAGGATCGGCAGGCGGCGCCCGACGAGCGGCAAGATCGCCCAGCGGCCGACGAGATCGCGGTAGCGCTCGTCCTCCGGATGGACGGCGATGCCGGTGTCGCCGAGCATCGTCTCGGGCCGGGTGGTGGCGACCGTGACGAACCGATCCGGCTCGCCCTCGATCGGATAGCGAATGTACCAGAGCTTGCCGTCGACCTCCCGGTTCTGGACCTCGAGGTCGGAGACCGCGGTCTCGAGGGCCACGTCCCAGTTGACCAGCCGCTTGTCGCGGTAGATCAGGCCGGCCCGGTGGAGGAGCACGAAGGCGCGGCGGACGGCGCGCGAGAGCCCCTCGTCCATGGTGAAGCGCTCGCGGGTCCAATCGCAGGAGGCGCCGAGCCGGCGCATCTGGCGCGCGATGGTGCCGCCCGACTGCTCCTTCCAGGCCCAGACCTCGGCGAGGAAGGCCTCGCGCCCCATGGCACGGCGATCCTTGCCTTCGGCCGCGAGCTTGCGTTCGACCACCATCTGGGTGGCGATGCCGGCATGATCGGTACCCGGCTGCCAGAGCACCCGGCGCCCCTTCATGCGGTGGAAACGGATCAGGACGTCTTGGATCGTGTGGTCGAGCGCGTGGCCGATGTGGAGGCTGCCGGTGACGTTGGGTGGCGGCAGCATGATGCAATAGGGCGTGCCCTCGCCGCGAGGCCGGAAGGCGCCGGACGCCTCCCAGGCGGTGTAGAGCCGGGCCTCGACCTCGGCGGGTCGGTAGGTTTTGTCGAGCATCGGGGACGATCCAAGAGCGCCGCGGCCGAGCCGGTCGACCACGCGAGCGGTGCCCTTACGCGAGCCGGCCGGGCTCGACAAGGACGGGCAGGCTCAGCGGCGCTGCTCGCGCCAGCGGCGGACGGTGTCGCGGACGAGATCGAGGCCGGCCCGATCCTCGCGCCAAGCCTGGCTGAAAGCCGGGGTGTGGCTCGCGGGCTGGGCGCCGGGCGGCAACGGATCGAGCTGGACTCGCATCGGCAGGGTGACCCCTTCGCCCAGCACGATCGCCTCGCCGGTGGCGAGCGCCGGCAGGCTGGCCAAAAGCCAGTCCGAGCCCTCGGGCAGGGTGGTGCGGACGAAGGCCTGATCGCGCTCGTTGGCCATGCGCAGGGCCACGACGGTGCCACACTGAGAGAGCGCGGAGGGCGACAGCTCGGCCGGCCGCTGGGTGACCAGCCCCAACGAGACGCCGTACTTTCGGCCCTCCTTGGCGATCCGATCGATCGCGCGGCGGCTCGGCTCGAAGCCGAGGTCGGCGCTCGCCGGGACGTAGCGATGGGCCTCTTCGCACACCAAGAGCAGCGGGGTCGCCCGGCCGCGCTCGCTCCACAGGCCGAACTCGAACAGCATCCGACACAGGAGCGAGACCACGACGTCGACGATCTCGCTGGGCACGCCCGAGAGGTCGATGACGGTGACCGGGCGGCCCTCCACGGGAAACCGCAGGAGCCGACCCAGGACCTGGTCCATGTTGTCGCGCACATAGAGCGACTGGAAGAGAAAGGCGTAGCGACGATCGGCGCGGATACTCTCGATCCGGGTCAAGAGATGACGATAGGGTGCGGCTCCCTCGGCCTTGTTGAGAGCGCCCATCGCCTCGTCGATCAGTTTGACGAGGTCGGTCAGGCGGTAGGGGATCGGGGTGTCGACCGTGACCGGGCCGCCGGCACCGCCGTTCCCCTTGGCCCAGGCGAGCCGTGCGGCGAGCAGCGCCTCCTTGAGGATCGAAGCTTCGGTGTAGCCGCGGCCGTCGCGTTGGGGCGCCAGGATCGCTGCCGTCTCCTCGAAGTTCATGAGCCAATAGGGCAGCTCGAGATTGGCGAGATCGAGCGCCTCGGCGCGCGGACCGAAGGCCGCCGCGTACTCGCCGTGCGGGTCGAGCAGGACGATGTGGGCGGCGGGGCAGACTTCCAATACCGCGTTGAGGATGCGCGCCACGGTCCAAGACTTGCCGGACCCGGTGCTGCCCAGCACCGCGAAGTGCTTGCCGAGCATCGCATCGACCAGGAGATGGGCGGGCACGTCGGGCGCACTCGACAGGCGGCCGACCGGCACGCTCGTCGCGGTGGGGGGCGCGAAGACCACCGCGGCCAGGACCGGGTCGGCCCGTCGGACCGGCGCATCGAGCACCGGGAAGACCGAGACGCCGCGGCGAAAGCGCGGTGCGCCGCCGGCCTGTACGACCTCGCCCACGAGTTGGACGTCGGCGATCGCGTGATCCTCGGCCCGGCGGCCGTGGCGCAGCGCGTGGACGATCCCGATCGCGACGTTCGACCCTGCGGGCAGCGCCACGAGCTCGCCCAGCGTCAGCGGCCGCTGCCCCGCCCCGGCGGCGCGGTCGACCCCGACCACGAGTGCGCTGCCGTTGACGGCGAGCACGTTGCCGAGAGCGGCTGCGGGTTCGGGCATAGGGCGGTCTCCGGGCCGAGCGATGCGACCCGCAGCCTGCCCCGTTCGCCCTAATAAATGGTGAAGCCCGCCGCGAAGCCCGCCGGGCTCACATCAGCTCGGCACGACGAGCGAGCTTCTTGACCTCCTGCTCGACGACCCGCTCGACCAGCTGGGCCAGGTTCTTGTCGAGCCATTCCTTGAGCTGCGGGCGCAACAGCTCGATCACGAGCTCTTCGACGGTGCGGCCGGCGCCGGCGAGCGGGCGCGGCTCCTCGCTCGCAGCGGCGCGCGCCAGCCGGGCGAGCGCGCTCGTGCTCGCTTGCGCGGTGGTCGGCGAGACCAGGGATGCTTCGTCCTGCGCGGGCATGCTCGAGCGCTCCGGTGGCTGGGTCGGTCGGAGAGGGGCGGCGGCCGCGATCGGCGGCGCCGCGGCGGTCGGCGGTGGTTGCGAGATCGGCGGAGTGGCGCGGGGCGCGGGCTCGGCCACCATCTCGGTGAGCTCGAGCTCTTCCTCCTCGACCGCGGCCAAGGCGGTCGGCCGTCCGGTTTCGGCTGGCTTGCGCACCGGTTCCTCGGGCTCGTCGGCGATGATCCGCCGGATCGAGGAGAGGATTTCCTCCATCGACGGCTCTTGCGGGTCCTTGCGGTCGGACATGCTCGTCACCTCCGCCATGCGCTCGCGCTGCCGCGCCTCTCGCGATCCGACACCGGGCTTCTCGCCCCTGGCGCGCGCCCGATCAAGGTCGTCGCGCACCGTTGCTCGCGCCCGTGCCGAACCATTTGCCGCGGACGGTCCTGTAATGTGCCTCCACATCGTGCGCTGTGGTCGGCAGCCGCAGCCGCTCGACCCCGAGCACACCGGTCGCGGCGAGCAACGCGTGCGCTGCCACGACCTCCTGGTAGGCCGCGCGCGCCTGGTCGACCCGGGCGGTGAACAGCTCCTGCTCGGCATCGAGGATGTCGAGCACCGTGCGGGTTCCGGTCAAGGCCTCGGTCCGGACCCCGTCGAGGGCGAGCTCGGCGCTGCGGATCTGGGTCGCGATCGAGGCGAGCCGAGCGCGCGCGGTTGCGAGATTCTGCCAAGCGGCCGCGATGTCGCGGCCGACCGCGCGGCGGGTGTCGTCGAGGTCGTAGCGGCGTTGCAACACGGTCTTGCGCGTCTGGCGGACCCGCGCATGCTCGCCGCCACCCTGGTAGAGTGGCACCGTCACCGTGGCGCCGAGCGAGAACTCGCTCTGCCACGAATAGGTGACGTCGGGATCGCGGGCGTAGGCCGCCTCTCCGTGAAGGACGATGCGCGGCTTCAAGGCGGCGAGCGCGGCCGCGATGTCGTCCTCGGCCCCGTCGAGCGTGAAGCGGGCCGCGCGCACGAGCGGGTGCGTCTCGATCGCCTCCAGGGCTTCCTCGAGCGAGGCCGGTAGCGGCGCTGGCAGGCCGACCGGTACGAGCTCGCCGGGCGGACCGCCGACCAGCCGCAGGAAATCGGCACTGGCGACGGCGAGCTCGCCCTCGGCCTCGAGCCGGCGCGCGATCGCCCGGGCGAGCCGGGTCTCGGCTTGGGCGACGTCGGTACGGGTGACCTCGCCAAAGCGGAACCGATCGCGGGTCGCGGCGAGCTGGCGTTGCAGCGCGGTCTCGTTAGCCCGCGCGAGCTCGAGTATGCCACGATCGCGCAGCACCGCACCGTAGACGGCGACCGTCTCCAAGAGCACGTCCTGCTCGACCGCGGACAGCCGGGCCCGCTCGGCACGGACCGCGTTTTCGGCGCGGCTCACGAGTGCCGGCGTCTCGCCACCGGTGTAGAGCACCTGCTCGAGGGCCAAGACCTGGCGGAAGGTTCCGAGATCCTGCCGACCGCGGTTGGTCTCGACGCGGCTCGAGGCGGCCGTGGAGCGGGCAGAAAGGCGCGGCCGGGCGGTTCCGAGAGCCTTCGGTACCTCCTCGTCGATCGCCTCGAGCCGGGCGCGGGCCGCGGCCAGTCGTGGGTTCGTTTCGTAGACCCGGGCCAGCACCTCCTCGAGCGTGGCCGCCGTCGCCGGCGCAACAAGCGTGGCGAGCAGGAGCGAACCGCAGCGCAGGGCCCTGAGCATGGTCGCAGGGATACCATGCTCTCTCTCTTTGCGCTAGTAGCTCGGGCTGACAACAACTAATAGGAGAAAACGGCGCTTGCCGGTCCCGCCCGTCGCCGGCCAGCTGCCGGACCGGACGACAGGCGGCTGCCGCGGCTCAGAAGGTGAACGCAGGCGCCGGGCGCAGTGCCACGAGCTCCGGGATGCGGGCATCGTCGACCACGACCCGGCCGAAGGCGTCGCCGACGCGGGTGAAGACGGTGACCTCGCCGGGTCGGCCGTCGCTCACCACCGCCACCAACCGGCCACCGTCGGCGAGCTGGTCCAACAGCGTCTGCGGCACGCTGCGGACGGCGCCGACGAGGAGGATGACGTCGAACGGGGCCTGCTCGGGTAGGCCCGCACGCGGGTCGCCGACCTGGACCAGCAGGTTCTCGGCGCCGACCTCGAGGATTCGGCGGTCGATCGCGGCCGCTTGCTCCGCATCGCTCACCAGTAGGATCACCGTCGCCGCGAGCCGGGCGACCACGGCACCGGCGTAGCCGGTCGGGTCGCCGATCACGAGCGCGACGTTCTCGCGGGCGATCCGCGCCGCCTGAACGAGCTTGGCCAGCGCCAGGGGCTCGATCAGGAACGCGCCGTCGCCGAGCGGAATGTCTTCGTCGACATAGGCCGCGTTCTTGAGCGTCGGCGGGACGAACAGCTCGCGCGGGATCTCGGCCATCGCGCGCAGGAGGCGTGGGTCGGTGATCCGATTGGGCTTGAGTTGGTTCTCGACCATCCGCTGGCGCGCTTCGGCCGGATCGTACATGCGAAAGTCCCCACAGGCGCGGACGCCGCGCTCTTTGGCGCGCTCGCGGCAGGCCGGCAAGCCGGTCGGGTCGCGGCCGATCGCCCGGGCCATGGGACCGTTCGGCCGGCGAGGACGGACGCCGCCGGTTGACCCGTTCCGGGAGCCCCCTTAAGTGACGTGCTGGGGCCCGGTGGCAGAGTGGCCATGCAGCGGACTGCAAATCCGCGTACGTCGGTTCGATTCCGGCCCGGGCCTCCAACCGCTGCTGGCCTCTGGTGTAGCGGTTCGGGCGCTGCTAGAAGCCCACGCGTTCCGGCGTAGCTCAGTCGGTAGAGCAAGCGGCTGTTAACCGCTGGGTCGTAGGTTCGAGTCCTACCGCCGGAGCCAGCCTCGCCCGAAGGCGCGGAGACCGCTCGATGCCGGGGCGTGCGGCCATCGTGATCCTGACCGGCGCGGGGATCTCGGCCGAATCGGGCCTCCCGACCTTTCGCGGCGCGGGCGGGCTCTGGGAAGGGCAGCGGGTCGAGGACGTCGCCACGCCTCGGGCCTTCGCCCGCGACCCCGAGCGCGTGCTCCGCTTCTACGACGCCCGGCGACGGGCGCTCGGGGGCGTGAGGCCCAATCCGGCGCACCTCGCCCTCGCCCGGCTCGAAAGGGCCTGGAACGGACCGTTCTTATTGGTCACCCAGAACGTCGACGACCTCCACGAGCGGGCCGGCTCTCTGAACCTCGTGCACATGCACACGGCGCTCGCGCGCTATACCCTGTTCGCCGCGATCGGCACCTCGGGCCGGGTCTGGCCGGCGGCGGGGTTCGTCGAACGAGCGCTGGCAGCTGGCGCCCACACCGTCGAGCTCAACCTCGAGCCGTCGGAGACGAGCGACCGCTTCGCCGAGCGCCGGCCGGGCCCGGCGAGTCGGATCGTGCCGGCCTGGGTGGAGGAGCTCGTCGCTGCCGGTCGACCGGGCTGATCGACCCGCTGCACGACCCCGCATGCGTGTTCGCACCTGCGGCAACGCGCCCGCGCAGAGCTCGAAACGGGCTCGCTTGCCGCTCCCGGACAACCGTGTTAAGCGGCCGCCGCCTTTCGGCGGAGCCGGTTCGGGCGATCGCCAGCTCCGGCACGAGCAGCATACGAGAAAAGCGGGGACGCACCGGGTGGCAGTCAGTTCAGCCGCGTCGTCGGGTGTGGCGCAACGCTATGCCGCGGCCCTGTTCGAGCTCGCCCGCGAGCGCGACGCGCTCGACGCGGTGGCCGCCGACCTCGACCGGCTCGAGGGCCTGCTCGCGGAGAGCCCCGATCTCGTGCGGATCCTGGCGAGCCCGGTCGCGAGCCGCACCGAGCAGCGGCGGGCCGTGCTGGCGGTGAGCGAGCGGGTGGGCCTGGGCGAGCTCGTGCGCAACACGCTGGGCGTGCTGGCCGATCATCGCCGGCTGGGGGCACTCGCCCGAGTGATCGCGGCCTTTCGCGAGCGGCTCGCCGAGGCCAAGGGCGAGACTACGGCCGAGATCGTTTCCGCGGCTCCGCTGGCCGAGGAGGATCTGGCGAGCCTGCGCGCCGCACTGGGCCGCTTCGCCGGACGCAAGGTCCGGATCGCGACCCGGGTCGATCCCTCGCTTCTGGCCGGCCTGACCGTGCGGGTCGGCTCGCGGATGATCGACGCTTCGCTCCGCCGCCGGCTGCAGCAGCTCGAGACGACGATGAAAGGGATCGGGTGATGGACATCCGCGCCGCCGAGATCTCGGCGATCCTCAAAGAGCAGATCGCGAGCTTCGGCACCGAGGCCGAGGTCGCCGAGGTCGGTCGGGTGCTCTCGGTCGGCGACGGCATCGCGCGCGTCTACGGCCTCGACGAGGTCCAGGCCGGCGAGATGGTCGAGTTCGAGGACGGCACCCGCGGGATGGCCTTGAACCTCGAGACCGACAATGTCGGCGTCGTGATTTTCGGCGACGACCGCAACATCCGCGAGGGCTCGGTCTGCAAGCGCACCAAGTCGATCGTGGACGTGCCGGTCGGCAAGGGACTCCTGGGTCGGGTCGTCGACGCGCTCGGCAATCCCCTCGACGGCAAAGGGCCGATCCAAGCGACCGAGCGCCGCCTGGTCGAGGTCAAGGCCCCGGGTATCGTCCCGCGGCGTTCGGTGCACGAGCCGATGATGACCGGCCTGAAGGCGATCGACGGGCTCATTCCGATCGGCCGCGGCCAGCGCGAGCTCATCATCGGCGACCGCCAGACCGGCAAGACCCAGATCGCGCTCGACTGCTTCGTCAACCAGAAGCGCTACAACGAGGCCGCCGGCGACGACGAGTCCAAAAAGCTCTACTGCGTGTACGTCGCGGTCGGCCAGAAGCGCTCGTCGGTCGCCAAGTTCGTCAAGGCGCTGCAGGACCACGGCGCCCTCGACTACACGATCGTCGTGGCGGCGACCGCTTCCGATCCGGCGCCGATGCAGTTCCTGGCGCCTTATGCCGGTTGCGCGATGGGCGAGTACTTCCGCGACAACGGCATGCACGCGGTCATCGTCTACGACGACCTGTCCAAGCAGGCGACCGCCTATCGCCAGATGTCCCTGCTGCTCCGCCGGCCGCCCGGACGCGAGGCCTATCCGGGTGACGTCTTCTACCTGCATTCGCGGCTGCTCGAGCGGGCGGCCAAGATGAACAAAGAGCACGGCTCGGGCTCGCTCACCGCGCTGCCGGTGGTCGAAACGCAGGCCAACGACGTCTCGGCCTACATCCCGACCAACGTGATCTCGATCACCGATGGCCAGATCTTCCTGGAGACGGGCCTGTTCTATCAGGGCATCCGGCCGGCCGTGAACGTCGGCCTCTCGGTCTCGCGGGTCGGCTCCTCGGCCCAGACCAAGGCCATGAAGAAGGTCGCCGGGCGGATCAAGCTCGAGCTCGCGCAGTATCGCGAGATGGCGGCTTTCGCGCAGTTCGCCTCCGATCTCGACCTCGCCACCCAGCGGCTGTTGAACCGCGGCGCGCGGCTGACCGAGCTCTTGAAGCAGCCGCAGCTGTCGCCGATGCCGATGGAAGAGCAGGTCTGCTCGATTTTCGCCGGCGTTAACGGATATCTCGACAGCATCAAGGTCGCCGACGTCCAGCGCTTCGAGCGCGAGCTCCTCGAGGAGTTGCGCGAGCGCGGCAAGGATATCCTGGCGGCGATTCGGGATACGGGCGACCTCGACGCCGAGACCGAGAAGAAGCTGCGCGCGCTGCTCGACGATTTCAGCAAGAAGTTCGCCTGAGCCAGGGGGCGAGCGCCCGTGCCCAGCCTCAAGGACATGCGAACCCGGATCAACTCGGTCCGGGCGACCCGCAAGATCACGAGTGCCATGAAACTTGTCGCCGGCTCGAAGCTGCGCCGGGCCCAGGAGCACGCGGAGGCGGCGCGGCCGTTCGCCGCCAAGATGGCGGCGATGCTGGCCAACCTCGCGGCGGCGGTGAAGGATCAGGGCGAAGCACCGCCGCTCTTGGCCGGCACCGGCAAGGACGAGGTGCATCTGATCGTGGTCGCGACCGCCGATCGCGGCCTGTGCGGTGCCTTCAACAGCTCGATCGTCCGTGCGACCCGCCGCCGGATCCAGGAGCTCAAGGAGCAGGGCAAGCAGGTCAAGCTCATCTGCGTCGGCCGCAAAGGTCGCGACATGCTCCGGCGCGAATATGGCGACCTGATCGTCGAGTTCATCGACGGGATCGCCGGCAAACGACGGATCGCCTTCGCCGATGCCGAGCGGATCGCGCGCAAGGTGTTGGAGCTCTACGAGGCGGGCGAGTTCGACGTCGCCACGATCGTCTTCAACCGCTTCAGGAGCGCCATGTCGCAGGTCGTGACCTTCAAGCAGCTCGTCCCCGTCGAGCCGCCCGAGGCCGCGGCGGCGGGGGAGGGCGTCCAGGCGATCTACGAGTTCGAGCCGAGCGAAGAGCAGATCTTGGCCGAGCTCTTGCCGCGCAATCTCGCCGTTCAGATCTACGGCGCGCTCCTCGAGAACGCGGCGAGCGAACAGGGCGCGCGGATGGTGGCGATGGACAACGCCACCCGCAACGCCGGCGAGATGATCGATCGGCTGACGCTGCGCTACAATCGCCAGCGCCAGGCCAACATCACCAAAGAGCTCATCGAGATCGTCTCGGGTGCCGAGGCCGTCTGAGGTCGCGCGCCGAGAACCGGGAAAAGGGGTCGAGCGATGGTCAAGGCGAACGTAGCGCGCGGCCGGATCGCGCAGGTCATGGGGGCCGTGGTCGACGTCCAGTTCGATGGCGCGCTCCCCGCGATCCTGAACGCGCTCACGACCGACAACCAGGGCAAGAAGCTCACCCTCGAGGTGGCCCAGCATCTGGGCGAGAACACGGTCCGCACGATCGCCATGGACTCCACCGACGGGCTCACCCGCGGCCAGGAGGTGATCGACACCGGCGCACCGATCGCGGTGCCGGTCGGCCGCGAGGTGCTGGGGCGGATCCTCAACGTGATCGGCGAGCCAGTCGACGAGCGCGGCCCGCTCGCCGCCAAGGCGACCGCGCCGATCCATGCACCCGCACCCAGCTTCGTCGATCAGTCGACCGAGACCGAGGTCCTCGTCACCGGCATCAAGGTCGTCGACCTCCTCACCCCGTACCCGAAGGGCGGCAAGATCGGCCTGTTCGGCGGTGCCGGCGTGGGCAAGACCGTCCTCATCATGGAGCTGATCAACAATATTGCCAAAGCGCACGGGGGTGTTTCGGTCTTCGCGGGGGTGGGCGAGCGGACCCGCGAAGGCAACGATCTCTACCACGAGATGATCGAGTCGGGGGTCATCAACCTCGACGACAGCACCAAGTCGAAAGTCGCGCTGATCTACGGCCAGATGAACGAGCCGCCGGGGGCTCGTGCCCGCGTGGGCCTGACCGGGCTCACCGTGGCCGAATATTTCCGCGACCAAGAAGGTCAGGACGTCCTGTTCTTCGTCGACAACATCTTCCGCTTCACCCAGGCCGGTGCGGAAGTCTCGGCGCTCCTGGGCCGCATCCCTTCGGCGGTGGGCTATCAGCCGACCCTCGGCACCGACATGGGTGCGTTGCAGGAGCGGATCACCTCGACGAAGAAGGGTTCGATCACCTCGGTCCAGGCGGTCTACGTGCCGGCCGACGACCTGACCGATCCGGCGCCTGCCACCACCTTCGCCCATCTCGACGCGACCACCGTGCTCTCGCGCCAGATCGCCGAGCTCGGCATCTATCCGGCGGTCGACCCGCTCGATTCGACCTCGCGGATCCTCGAGCCCTCGGTGGTCGGCGAGGAACACTACCAGGTCGCCCGCCGCGTGCAGGAGATCCTGCAGCGCTACAAGTCGCTCCAGGACATCATCGCGATCCTCGGCATGGAGGAGCTTTCCGAAGAGGACAAGCTCACCGTCGCCCGCGCCCGCAAGATCCAGCGCTTCCTTTCGCAGCCCTTCCACGTGGCGGAAGTGTTCACGGGCTCGCCCGGCAAGTTCGTCAAGGTCGAAGACACCATCAAGGGCTTCAAGGGCATCTGCGACGGCGCCTACGACCACATGCCGGAAGCGGCCTTCTACATGGTCGGCACCATCGAGGAGGCGGTCGAGAAGGCCAAGCGCCTGGCGGCCGAGGTCTGAGGCCGATGGCCGAGACCGTCAACCTCGAGCTCGTCGATCCCGAACGGGTGCTGGCGAGCGAGGCCGTGGAAATGGTCGTGCTGCCGGGGGCGGAGGGCGACTTCGGCGTGCTTCCGGCGCACGCCCCGCTGGTCTCGCTGCTGCGGCCGGGCGTGATCGCCCTTTACGAGGGTGGCAAGGTCACCCGCCGAATCTTCGTCGCGGGCGGCTTGGTCGAAGTCAGCGAGGAGGGCTGCACCGTACTGGCCGAAGGTGCGGAGCCGCTCGAGGAGCTCGACCGCGCGAGCGCGGAGCTGGCGCTCAAGAACGCCGAAGAGGACCTCGCCGACACCAAGGAGCCGTCCGAGGAGCAGCGGGCCCGTCTCGAACGGGCGATCGCGATC
>JANWZN010000190.1 GCA_025054575.1 Geminicoccaceae bacterium
CCCGGTCGTCTCGAAGCTCAGGAAGAATTGCCAGGCCGCGGGGAAAATGAAGTAGTAGACGAACGCGCCACCCATGAAAAACAGAACCGGTGTGGCGACGAGAAACGGCAGCAGCGCCTCTTTCTCGTGGCGATAGAGGCCGGGTGCGATGAACAGCCAGAGCTGGGCCGCCACGAAGGGAAAGGTGATGAACGCACCGGCGAAGAAGGCGACCTTGAGGTAGGTGAAGAAGGCCTCGGTCAGGCCGGTATAGATCATCCGCCGATCGTGGTAGCCCATCTGCTCGTAGATGTCGGCCAGGGGCCGGACCAGGAAACGGTAGATCGGCTCGGCGAAAAACCAGCACACGACGAAGCCGAGGACGAGCGCGATCACCGCGTACATGATCCGGTTGCGCAGCTCGATCAGATGATCGAGCAGCGGCATCTCGCGATCGTCGATGTCCTTGATGATCGCCATGGCTCAGCCCCGCTCCGACTGCCGCTCGGCCGAGCCCGCCAGGGCCGGAGCCGGACCCTCCGGGCTCGGCGCAGGCTCGCCCGGCCGCCGCTCGACCGCCGCCGCGGGCGGCTCCTCGAGCCGGCTCGCGCGCTCGAGATCCTCGCGGACGTCGAGCTTGCGGGCGAGCTCGTCCAGCTCGCCCTTGGGGTCGACCGTCTCGCGGATCGTCTGGGTGATGCTGTGCGGGTTCATCTTCTGCAGGTTGGCCTTGATCTCCTCGAGCTCGGCCTCGCGCGCCATGTCGTCGAAGGAGCGCTGGAACTCGCGCGCCATGGCCCGCGCCTTGCCGGTCCAGCGGCCGATCTGGCGCGCCACTTTGGGCAGATCTTTGGGGCCGATGACGATCAGGGCCACCACGAGGATGACCAGCATCTCCGACCAGCCGAGATCGAGCATGCCTTGAACTCCGCCCGGCCGACCGCAGCCCGGCTCCGGACCGGCGCAGGACTCTGGCAAAAGGCGAGAGGCCGCGCAACCGCGGCCGGGCTCAGCCGGTGCCGTGCGAGGGGTAGACGAAGACGTGCGCGGGGTCGAGCACCACCTCCACCTCCTCGCCCGGGGCGATGTCCAACGGCCGATCGCGGCGGACCTTGACCACGGCCCCGTCGGGCATGCGCAAGAGCACGAGATGGACGGGCCCGAGGTCGCGACGCTCGAGGACCAGTGCTCGGACCGGGGCCGGCGGGCGCGGCCGGACCAGCTCGACGCCTTCCGGCCGGACGACGATCTCGACCGCGGCACCGGAGGCGTGGCCGGGGGCGGCGATCCGCCCGACCGGGGTGACGACGAAGCCGTCGCGCACGGTTCCGGAAAAGCGGTTCACGGGCCCGAAGAAACCGGCCACGAACAGATCCTCGGGCCGCAGATAGAGCTCGGCCGGGGTGCCGCTCTGGACGATCCGGCCGCGCTCCATGGCGTGGATCCGATCGCCGACGCGGATCGCCTCCTCGGCGTCGTGGGTGACGAGCAGCGTGGGCGTGCCGGTTTCCTTGAGGATCGCGATCGTCTCCTCGCGGACCTGGGCCCTGAGCGTGGTGTCGAGCGCCGAAAAGGCCTCGTCGAGGAGCATGAGGTCGGGGGCGGGGGCGAGGGCTCGGGCGAGCGCCACCCGCTGCTGCTCGCCGCCCGAAAGCGTGTGCGGATAGGCCTTGGCGTGGCGCTCCATGTCGACCCGACGCAACAGTTCCTTGACCCGCGCCTCGCGCTCGCCGCGCGGCCGATGGGCGAGGCCGAAGGCCACGTTCTCCTCGACCCGCAGATGCGGGAAGAGGGCGAAGTCCTGGAACATGAGGCCGACCCGGCGGCGCTCGGGCGGCACGGCGAAGCCGGGCTTGGCGACCACCTTGCCGTCGATCGCGATTTCGCCTTCCTGGAGGATCTCGAGCCCGGCGATCAGCCGCAGGATCGTGGTCTTGCCGCAGCCCGAGGGACCCACGAGGCAATGGATCTCGCCCGGCGGCACCGCCAGGTCGACATGGTCCACCACCCGGCGGAAGCCGAAGCGGTGGGAGAGCCCGGCGACGCGCAGACCCTGCCGCCAGGGCTCGCGGGCGAGGATCGCTGCCGTGGCCATTCCGTCCCCGAGGCCTCGAGGCCGGCTCCGGCCGGCCCGTCGGAGATGCGATCTAGTGACCGGCCGGGGCCTTGAAAAGGCCGCCTTGGGCGAGCTCGTCGAGCCGCGGCAGATCCTGCAGGCTCGCAAGCCCGAAGGCGTCGAGGAAGGCCCGGGTGGTGACCCAGGTCACCGGGCGGCCGGGCGCCTCGCGCCGGCCTTGCGGTGCGATCCAGCCGAGCTCGACCAGGAGCTCGAGCGTGCCGGCCGAGAGGCTCACCCCGCGCACCGCCTCGATCTCCGCACGGGTGGCGGGCTGCTGCCAGGCGATCACGGCGAGCGTCTCCATGGCCGCCTTCGACAGCCGGCGGACCGGCCGCTGGATCCGGGTCAAAAACGGTGCGAGGTCGGGGGCGGTGCGCAACGCCCAGGCCCGACCCTGGCGCTCGAGCCGCACGCCGCGCCCGGCCAGCGACCGTTCGAGCGCCAGCAGCACCGTGCGCGCCTCGGCTCGAGCACCCAAAAGTGCCTGGATCTCGCGCTCCTCGACCGGCTCGGGGGCGGCGAACAGATAGGCCTCGACCAGCCGCAGCGGATCGACCTCGGCGGGCGGTGCGATCTCGGCCGCGCCCGCGGGCGGGGCGCGCTCGGGCTCGAGATCGATGGAGGATCCTTCGGTCGAGGCGGGGCCGAGGAACGGGGCCGAGGCCTCGGCGAGCTCGCAAGCGGGCGGGGGCGTGCCGTCGCGATCGATCATGCGCGTCTCCGGATCAGGATCGGCCCGAAGGGCACCGGCTGCTCGAGCTCGATGGCGCCTTGGCGGGCGAGCTCGAGACCGGCCAGGAGCCCGGCTGCCACGGCCGCGCGCCGCTCGAGCCCACTCGTGAGCCCGGGCGGCAGGAAGCTCGCGAGCTCGCGCCATTCCATGCCCGAAAGGCGCAGCGCCAGCCGCTCGATCATCGTCTCGACGGTGAGAAGGCGCGGCCGCTCGAGCCTGAGCCGATCGGGGGCGCCGCGGGCGGCGAGCCGGGCGCCGGCGGCCAAAAGCTCGGCCAGGCTCGCGACCCACCGCGGCCGCACCTCGACCGGCAGGGGCTCGAAGCGGCCGCGGGGAAGACGCTCGCGGCCGAGCCGCGGCCGTGCCTCGAGCCAGCCGACCGCCGCCCGGATCGCATCGAGCCGGGCGAGCCGAGCCGCGAGCGCGTTCGCTTCCTCGACCGGATCGGGGGCGGCGCGCTCGGCCGGCGGCAACAGGAGCTGGGATTTGAGGTAGGCGAGCCAGGCGGCCATCACGAGATACTCGGCCGCGACCGCGAGGCGGGCCTCCTTGGCCCGCTCGAGCCAGTCGAGATACTGGTCGGCCAGGGCCACGATCGAGATCTTGGCGAGGTCGACTTTCTGGGCGCGGGCGAGCTCCAGCAGGAGGTCGAGGGGACCCTCGAACCCGTCGAGCCGGACCTCGAAAGCGCGCGCCGGGGCGAAGCTCACCGGACCCTCACCAGAAGCCCAGGGCCAAGACGAGCGCGAAGAGGGCCTCGGCGATCGGCATCAGGACCCAGAGCACGGGGTTGAAGGCGTAGCCCAGCTCGCGCGCGGCGAGCGGGACCACGACCGCGGCCAAGAGCAGGATCAAGAGGCCCAGCCGCTCGATCCGAGCGAAGCGCCAGGCGAGGAAGCCGGGCAAGAGGCCGGTCAGGATCCGCCCGCCGTCCAGAGGCGGCAGCGGGATGAGGTTGAAGGCGGCCAAGAAGACGTTGGCGAGGACGGCGTTGTTGAAGTTGGCGTGCAGCCACTCGCCGAGCCGGGCCGGCGGCAGGTCGGTGAAGTGCATCGCCCAGGCGGCCAGCACCGCCATCAGGATGTTCGCGGCCGGCCCGGCGGCGGCGACCAGGACCATGTCGCGCTTGGGGCGGTGCAGGCGATGGAAGGCCACCGGCACGGGCTTGGCCCAGCCGAACACGAAGGGCGAGCCCAAGAGGACGAGCACCCCCGGCAGCACGACGGTGCCGAACGGATCGACGTGCGCGAGCGGGTTGGCGGTGACGCGGCCGAGCCGGCGGGCGGTGTCGTCGCCGAGCTTGTCGGCGGTCCAGCCGTGCGCCGCCTCGTGCAGCGTGATCGCGAACAGCACGGGCAGGAGCCACACCGAGAGCGTGTGGCCGATCTGGGCGAGATCGGGCATCGCTCAGGAGAGCCCGACGAGCGCGGCCAGTTCGGCCGCCGCCGCCTCCGCATCGAACGGTGCTTCCGGAGGGGGGCGGCAGGCGAGGGCCGCGAGTTTTTCTTCGAGGGCCGCCGCAACGGGTGGCAGGGCGGCCAAGAGCGCGGCGTTGCGGGCGAGCTCGCCCGAGCAGGCGAGGACGAGATCGCAGCCGGCGGCGAGCGCGGCGCGGGCGCGCTCGCTCAAGGGGCCGTCCAAGGCACCCATCTCGAGATCGTCGCTCAGCAGCAGGCCGCGAAAGCCGATTCTGCCGCGGATCACTTCGGCCACGATGCGAGCGGAGAGGGTGGCGGGCCGCTCGGGGTCGAGGGCCGGATAGAGGACGTGCGCGGTCATGCCGAGCGGGGCCGAAGCACAAGCGGCGAAGGGACGGAAGTCGCTCGCTTCGAGCAGCGCGCGCGACGCGTCGACCCGCGGCAGCTCGCGATGGCTGTCGACCCGGGCGCGCCCGTGGCCGGGCAGATGTTTGACGACGCCCAGCACGCCGCCGGCGCCGAGCCCGCGCAAAAAGGCCCGGCCGAGCCGGCCCACGAGCGAGGGGTCGGCGGCGAAGGCGCGGTCGCCGATCGCGCTCGTCGTCTCCGGGAGGCCGAGATCGAGGACCGGGGCGGCGGTCGCGTC
>JANWZN010000191.1 GCA_025054575.1 Geminicoccaceae bacterium
GGCCCTGCTTCTTCTGGCACTGGCCAACCCCGTGCTGCGTCGCGAGGAGCGGGCGCCGCTCGACGACCTCGTGGTCTTGGCGTTGGACCGCTCGGCCAGCCAGCGCCTGGGCGAACGCCCGCAGCAGCTCGAGGAGGCGGCCGCCGAGCTCCGCCGGCGGCTCGCCGCCCTCGGCCGGATCCAGGTCAAGGAGATCGAGCTCGAGGGGGCGGTCGAGGGAACCTTGTTGTTCCGCCCGCTCGGCGAGACCCTGGGCCAGCTCGATCGCGAGCGGCTCGCGGCTGTCATCGTCGTGACCGACGGGCTGATCCACGACCTGCCGCCGCCCGAGGTCGCGGCCGCCAAGCTCGGCGCACCGCTGCACGCGCTCCTCACCGGTCGACCGGACGAGATCGACCGCCGGCTCGTGGTCGAGCAGGTACCGAGCTTCGCCATGGTCGGCGAGCCGCAGCGGCTCACGCTCGGGTTCGACGATCTGCCCGCCGGGACCGGCCAGCCGGCCCGCCTCACGATCCGCCGCGACGGCCGGGTGCTGGCCGAGCTCGAGGCGCGCTCGGGCGAGCGGCCGAGCCTGCCGTTCACCCTCGATCGGGCCGGCCGTACCGTGCTCGAGATCGAGGTGGCCGCGCGCTCGGGCGAGCTCACCACGCTCAACAACCGGACCGCGGTCGCGATCACCGGCGTGCGCGATCGGCTCCGGGTGCTATTGGTTTCCGGCCAGCCCTATCCCGGTCTGCGCGTCTGGCGCAACTTGTTGAAGGCAGACGCCGCGGTCGACCTCGTCCATTTCACGATCCTGCGGCCGCCCGAGAAGCAGGACGGCACCCCGATTCGCGAGCTCGCGCTGATCGCCTTCCCCTCGCGCGAGCTGTTCGAGCTCAAGCTGCACGAGTTCGATCTCGTCATCTTCGACCGCTACAACCGGCGCGGGCTCCTGCCGCTGCCCTATCTCGAGAACGTCGCCCGCTACGTCGAGCGCGGCGGTGCTCTGCTCGAGGCGGCCGGGCCCGAGTTCGCGACCCCGACCGGCCTCTATCGCACGCCGCTCGCACGCGTGCTGCCGGGCCGTCCGTCGGGCGAGGTGATCGAGCGACCGTTCCAGCCGATGCTGACCGCGATCGGCCGGCGCCATCCGGTCACCCACGGGCTCGCCGAGGATCCGGAAAAGCCGGGCTGGGGTCGCTGGCTGCGCCAGGTCGACGTCGAGCCGGGCGACGCCACCGTGGTCATGACCGGCGCCGGCGAGCGTCCGCTCCTGCTCTTGAAGCGGGTCGGCGAGGGTCGGGTCGCCCAGCTCCTCTCCGACCATCACTGGCTCTGGCAGCGCGGCTTCGAAGGCGGCGGGCCGCAGGCCCAGCTCCTGCGCCGGCTCGTGCACTGGCTCATGAAGGAACCCGAGCTCGAGGAAGAGACGCTCGTGGCCGAGCCGCACGCCGAAGGCATCGAGATCGTCCGGCGGTCGCTCCGCGACGAGCCGGTCGAGGTCGAGGTCGTGGCCCCCTCGGGTGTCACCCAGAAGCTGCGGCTGCAGCCGGATGCCGACGGGATCGGGCGGGCCCGGCTGCCGGCCCCCGAGGACGGCATCTGGCGGGTCAACGACGGCACGCACACCGCGCACGTGATGCCGCGGCCGCTCTCGCCGGTCGAGCTCGCCGAGCTGCGCGCGAGCGAGGAGCGGCTGCGACCGGTGGTCGAGGCGACCGGCGGGGCGGTCGGCTGGCTCGCGCGCGACGGGGTGCCGGAGCTGCGGCGGGTACCCGAAGATCGCCGCACGGCCGGGCGCGGCTGGCTGGGCCTCGTTGCCAACGAGGCCTACACCGTCACCGGTGCCACGCGGATGGCGCTGCTGCCGCCCTGGCTCGCGCTCGCGCTCTTGCTCGGGGTGGCGGCCACCGCCTGGTGGCGCGAGGGTCGGGCCTGAGCGGCGCGTCGTTGTAGACGGCGGCGCGATCGCCTATATCGGCGGTGGTCCGGCCGCTGCGCGTGCCGGTCGGCGATGCGCCGCGCCATGGTCTCGGGCGCGCACCAGGCGGATCGGTCATGGCTCGACGCAGGCAAGTCTACGAAGGCAAGGCGAAGATCCTCTACGAGGGCCCGGAGCCGGGGACCCTCATCCAGTATTTCAAGGACGACGCCACCGCGTTCAACAACAAGAAGCACGCCGTGATCACCGGCAAGGGCGTGCTCAACAACCGTATCTCCGAGTATCTGATGCTCAAGCTCGGAGAGATCGGGATCCCGACGCATTTTCTCCGCCGGCTCAACATGCGCGAGCAGCTGATCAAGGAGGTCGAGATCATCCCGCTCGAGGTCGTGGTCCGCAACGTCGCCGCCGGCAGCCTGGCACAGCGCTTCGCACTGGAAGAGGGCACGCCCCTGCCCCGCTCGATCGTCGAATATTATTACAAGAACGATCAGCTCGGCGATCCGATGGTCAGCGAAGAGCACATCACGGCGTTCGGCTGGGCCACCTACCAAGAACTCGACGAGATCCTCAATCTCACGCTTCGAATCAACGACTATCTGCTCGGTTTGTTCACCGGCGCCGGGCTGCGGCTGGTCGATCTCAAGCTCGAGTTCGGCCGGCTGTGGGAAGACGAGGACATGCGCATCGTCGTGGCCGACGAGCTGAGCCCCGACAATATGCGGCTGTGGGACGCCCGGACCAACGAGCGGCTCGACAAGGATCGCTTCCGGCGCGATCTCGGCAACGTCCAGGAAGGCTACGCCGAGATCGCCCGGCGGCTCGGCATCCTGCCGGAGGCGGGGCCGCGCGATCTGCGGGGCCCCGACACGGTCCAGTGAGGCGGCGCCGGCCGGCCCCGAGCGAACGCGGCCAGCTCCCCGGTCGAGGCGAACCTCAGCACGGCAAGGGCCGGTGCTCGCCGCTCGGGCGCGGCAGGATCGGCTCGCTCGACAGCGCGCACGCGCAAGGCGAGCCCGATCGGGAACGCAGCGCCGCGGCGATCTGCTCGGCCGACATCGCAGGGCCCCAGAGCGGCCCGCGGCCGTAGCGGCAACCGAGTGCTGCGAGGCTCGCCGCTTCTTGCTCGCTCTCGATGCCCGAGGCGCCGACCTCGATCCCGAGACCACGGCCGAGCTCGGCGATCGCGCCGACGAGCAGGGCGGCCTGGCCGTCATCCACCGCGGCGCGCACCCGATCGGTCGCGAGCAGCACGGCGTCGACCCGGCCGCCCAGCAGCAGCCGCAGCGGCATCGAGCCCTCCCCGAAACGGTTGATCGCCACGACGACGCCGGCCGCCCGCAAGGCGGCGAGCGCGCGTTCCGCCGCCTCGCCGTGGCGACCGAGGAGCTCGCGTTCGGCGACCTGGAGCTCGAGCCGCCCCGGCTCGAGCCCGCGTGCCTGGAGCTCGGCCAGGACACGCCCCACCAAGTCGTCGACGGCGAGCTGGGCGCCGGTCAGCTCGAGGGCGACCCGCGCCGGTGCCAGACCAGCGGCCTCCCAGCCGGCGAGCGTTTCGAGGGCGAGGCCGGTGACACGGATCGCGAGCTCGAACGCGACACCGGCGTCCTCGGCCAGTCCGATCAGCCGCTCGGCCTCGCGCGGACCGCCCGGCGCCGTGGGCCATATCGGCACCGCCTCGAGCACCGGCCAGCGGCCGCTCGCGAGCTCGACCCGAGGCTGCCATCGCAGCGCGAGCTCGCCGCGCTCCAGCGCCAGCCGCAGCGCCTGGGCGTCGCTTCGCCGCTGCTCGAGCTCGAGGCGCATCGGCAGGTCGACGAAGGCGATGCCGCCACGGCCCGAGGCCTTGGCCCGGTAGAGCGCCAGATCGGCGTTCTTGACCAGGACCTCGGCATCGGCGGCGTCGTCCGGAAAGAGTGCGGCGCCGATGCTGGTTCCCGTCCTGAGGACGCGGCCGCGGTGACGGACCGGTGCCGAGAGCGCGCGAACGATCCGCTCGGCGATCCGCTCGACCACGGCGGGGTCGGCGACCGGGTAGAGGAGGAGCGCGAACTCGTCGCCGGCGAGCCGGGCGACCGTGTCGGACCGACGGGTGACCCGCTGCAGCCGACGGGCGACGGCGCGCAGCAGCGCGTCGCCGGCATCGTGCCCGTGCGCGTCGTTGACCGCCTTGAAGCCGTCGAGGTCGAGCAGCAGGAGCGCCCCGCGCCGGTGTTCGCGCTCGGCGAGGGCCAAGAGCCGGCCGAGACGGTCGAAGAACAAGAGGCGGTTGGGTAGGCCGGTCAGTGGATCGTGGTGGGCCCGCCGCCAGAGCTCGGCCTCGAGCGCCTTGCGATCGGTGATGTCGCGCACGACGCTCTGGATGGTCGGCAGACCGCCGTCGAGGACCGAGACGGCCGAGGCCTCGACGTCGAGGATCCGCCCGTCGAGCCGGCGGATTTTGATCTCGACCGGCGGCAGCCGGCCGCCCTCGCGCAGGAGGCGCTGCGCGCGCTCCTCGATGATCGCTTGGAACTCGTCGAGCACGAAATCGGCGGGGGCGCGGCCCACGAGCTCCTGCGGATCGCTCGCCCCGACGAGCTCGGCGGCTCGCCGATTGGCGAAGACGAAGCGGCCGTCTCGGATCAGCATCACCGCCTCGGGGCTGAGCTCGACCAGGCTTCGCCAGCGTGCCTCCGCCTCTTCGAGGGCATGGCGGGCACGCTGTTCTTCGGTGACGTCGCGCAGCACGATCTGCACGGCCGGTCGGCCGGCGTCGCGGACCGCGGCACTCACCGTCTCGACCGTCACGGGCTTCCCGTCGAGGCGCCGCATCTCGATCTGCACCGGCGGCGCCGGCCCACCGCCCGCGAGCAGGTGCGCGGCGCGCGCGCGGATGCGATCGCGGTACGGCTCGAGAATGAGCTCGAACGGGTCGACCCCGACGAGGCTCGTCGGATCCCGCGCGCCCAGGATCCGGGCCGCTTCCC
>JANWZN010000192.1 GCA_025054575.1 Geminicoccaceae bacterium
CCCCCGCGACGATGGCGTCCAGCTCCGCGGTCGACAGCACGAGGTCCTCGGCGCGCGCTCCGGATGCCGTAGCCGCCGAGAGGCCAGCCGCGAGCAGGATTCCGAGGCTCGCTTTTCGCATGTCGCGCTCGTCCGGTGACTGTCGGGCCCACCCCGATCACCGAGCGCGAGCGTGCGTCGGTTGTCGATGGCCGACAAGAGCGCGGGAGTGGATCCGCCTTTGGGCGTAGCCGCCGGGTCAGGGGAACCGAGCGCCGGCTCGGCTCGTCGCCCGCACCGACATCGCCCGCCGATCGGCCGCCATCGTGGCTCGGGCGAAGGATCGCGACTCGGTCCCGTCCGCGCGCGCGTTGGCCTGCCCGTCGACCTGGAAACGGGTCTCGCGCAGCCCCGCGGCGACGATCCTTTCGAGGTCGGTGGGATCGAGCCGGGTCTCCGCGCGCAGGAGCGGAGAAAAGGTCAGGACCGTCGTCGCCAACAGAATCGTTCGCAGCCGTGGCATGTCCGGTGTTCCTCGATGACACCAAGCGAGGGAACGCGCACCGTCGTTCCGCGAGGTGTAGCGGCCGGATCAGCTGTAGGTGTCGTAGCCGGCACCCGAGCTCACGAGGGCGAGGGGCTGCTCGATGCCGAGAAGGAAGACCGCATCGCCGTCCCCGCCGTGCTCGACGAGAAGACCCCGGCCCCAACGGACGTCTGTCACCACCGTCTGGCGGATCGGCTCGCCCCGCTCGAGCTTGAGCTGGTCGACGCCGCGCTTGAAGTCGATGATCAAATCGACCCCGTCGCCGTCGTCGAACCAGAAGGTGTCGCGGCCGGCCTCGCCCAACAGGATGTCGCCCGGCCGGATCTGGACCTCATTGAACAGCACGAGGGGGCCTGTGAAATCCTCGACCGGGATCACCTGCACGTTCACCCCGCCATTGAAGGTGGCGAAGGTGTCGACCAAGAAGTCGTTGGTGATCGTGACCTCGGCCTCGCCGTAGAGCTCGCCCGTGAGCTGGATCAGCATCAAGGCGCGCTCGCCGTCGCCGAGCTCGATGAGCGCCAGGGCCTGCAGCGCCCCGCCGATGGTCACGACGATGTTGCCGAACTCGTTCACATAGGCGTGGGCGAAGGCGTCGGATGCGGCATAGGTCTGGCCGAACAGGTCGAAGGCACCGTCGATCAGGTATTTGAGCGCGTAGCTGCCGTGGTCCTTGCCGCCCCAGAGGTGATCGTCGCCCGCCCCGCCGTTCAGGTGGTCGTTGCCCGGCAGGCCGCTCTCGACCCGCGTGCGCACGCTGAACACGGCGTCGTCGAAGTCGCGCGAGCGCGAGGGCAGGTCCTCCAAGCGCAGCGCGAAGTCGCGCGCGCCGCCGTCGAGGTCCACGAGATGGCCGGCGTACCAGCCCTCCGGGTTCTTGCCGGTCTGGGTGAAGAGCGCGTCCACGCCGTCGAACCCGCGCAGGATCGTACCGCTCTCGAGCTCCTTGAGGACCCAGCGCCCCCCCTCGCGGACCACGCGCAGCTCGAGCTGGCCGGGATCGCCCTCGGCGAGCCAGGGATTCTCGGCCCAGCCGTTGGGGACGATGAAGAACTCCATGTTGCGCCACTGCTCGAGCGTGAGGTTCAGCTCGGCCGCGAAGCGCAGGACGTTCGGGTCGCTGTCGAGATCGGTGTTGGCCAACAGGATGTGCGCTTCGCCCGTGACCCGATCGTACCAGCCGAAGGTGTTGCGGAAGTCGGCCGATTCGGAGCGGAAGGCGATCTCGACCTTGACGTCTATCGTGGAAGCGAAGCCGCGCTCGTCCTGGTCGCCGAAGATCAGATCGTTGCCGGAGCCGGCATAGATCTTGTCGTTGCCGTAGCCGCCCACGACGTAGTCGCGCGCGGCGAAGGCGACGTTGGCGAGATAGGTGTCGTCGCCGTTGCCGAGATCGATCCGGATCTCGGTGTCGCGCCCGTTGTAGGCCTGGATCGCCTTTCGGCCGCTGCCGAGCCAGCCCGAGCCGACCTCGACCCAGTCGTCGTGACCGGTCAGGTTCGCGGTGAACAGGTTGGGCTTGGTCATCCCGTTGTTGAGGAAGTCGAGGTGCAGCCGCAGCGGCCCGTCCATGTCGGTCGCATCGAGCGAGCCGCGGACGAGGTTGGTGATCCGCACGACCACCTCGCGGCCGATCTCCGGCCCGGGAAAGATGCCGTCGCCGAGATCGACGCGCACGTCGGCGAAGTTCTTGACGTTGATCCGGCCGAGCTGGCCCATGAGCGCGTCGTCGACCGAGAGCGCGAGCGCACCGACCTTGCCGAAGCCCTTGTCGGCGACGCCGACCTCGAGAACCTTGTTGCCCGGCGCGCCTTGGAGCGACCCTTTGACGCGCGGAACGTCGGCACCGCTGAACGGTCGCACGGACCAGCGGAAGTTGGTCGTGTCGAAATCCCGGATCCAGGCCTGTGTCGCGGGCGGCTCGTTCGGGTCCAAGAGCCGGTCGAAGCTGCGCGCGAAGATGATCCTGCTCACGGTCGTCCTTCCCGGATCCCGCTCGCGGCGGAAGGCCCACGGCGGCGGTTGCGAACTGCCGCCGATATCGGTCGGGCCGGGAAGAAGGACTTGCTTAAGAGGAACCTAACGGCACGGTCGTACGACCGGGCGTTAACCTTCGCTCAACCCTCGGCGGTCGCCGGGTCGAGCGCGCGCGGCGCCTGCTCGCCCGCCCTCTCGCTCGACGCTTCGCTCGACGCCTCGCTCGCCGCCGCGCGCCGACGACGCACGAGCTCGCCTAGACGGTGCAGCCGGTGATCCGGGATGCCGAGCGCGTCGAGATGCGCCACCGTGTTGAAGAGATACTCGCAACAGGGACCCAGCGGCCCCTTGGCGGTCGCGAGCGCCTCGACGATCCGCGCCTCGGGCAGGCGGCCGGCGTAGCGCGGGTGGCGGCGGTCGATTGCGAAAGCGATCGCCTCGAGCCGGCCTTCCGGGCCGCTCGCCGCCACCCAGACGGGCCGGTAGGCGGCGGTCACCATCTCGCGCCGCCAGACGATCTCGAGCTCGCTCTCCACCTCCTCGGGCGCGATTTTGAAGGCCACGCCCCGGCACGAGCCGCCGCGTTCGAGCCCGAGCATGAGGCCCGGACGCTCGGGCGTGCCGCGGCCGAGGCTGGTCCACAGGCAGAAGCGGCGGTGCCAGCCCGCGACCCGCACCACGCGACGCTCGACATGGTGGAAGCAGGGGTTCCAGATGAGCGAGCCGTAGCCGAACACCCAGATCGGGGTGCCAGGCGGTCGGGCGCCCAGACAGGCGGCGCGCGAGGCGGCGAGCTCTTGCTCGTCGAGCACGCCCGAGGCACCCGCGGCGCGCACCATGGCCTGCACCCAACCGGATCGGATCAGCTCGCGCGTCAGCACCGTCCCTCGCCCCTGGCTCTCGCTCGCCAGATGCGCCCGAGCTCGCCGGCTCGGCAAGGGGGAAGGCCGGCTCGACCGGGGGCGGACCGCACAGCACCCGACTCAGGCGGGCTCGGCCCCGGGCGCTGGTGGCGGACGCGGGCGCGCGCGTCGGCGCGCGGACGGCCGCGGCGCGCTCGAGCGGAGAAAAAGGAAACGGGTCTTGCCGTAGCGGCGCTCGTCCTCGGGCTCGAGACCGGCGGGCGGTTCCAACACGTCCTCGCGAGCGAGCTCGACCACGACCCGGCCGCCGGGCGCGATCCAGCCGCCGGCCGCGAGCGCCTCGAGGGAGGGCCGCGCCAGGCCCGAGCGCCAGGGCGGGTCGAGGAAGACGATGTCGAAGGGCTCGCGCGCGGGCCCGAGCCGGCTCGCATCGGCGACCAGCAGCCGGACCCGCCCGGCCTCGCCGAGATGCTCGATGTTCCGCCGGATGGCCGCGACCGCGTCGGGATCCTGCTCGACCAGGAGCACGGTCTGCGCGCCACGCGAGGCCGCCTCGAGCCCGATCGCCCCGCTGCCGGCGAAGAGATCGAGGAAGCGGCAGCCGGCGAGCGGCGGCTCGCCCCGCTCGAGGATGCCCATGAGCGCTTCGCGCGCGCGATCGGAGGTCGGCCGGGTCGAAAGCCCGGGCGGGGCTTGGATCTTCCGCCCACGATGCCGGCCGGCGACGATCCTCACCGGCTCGCCGCCGGCCGCGGCGGGCGCCGGCGGCCGCCCTCGCCCAGGCCTGCGCCGAGCTGCTCGCGCAGGACCTTGCGCGGCACCTCCTCGATGGCACCCACGGGCAGGTTGCCGAGCTGGAACGGGCCGTAGGCGATGCGGATCAGCCGGTTCACTTTCAGCCCGAGATGCTCGAGCACGCGGCGCACCTCGCGATTTTTACCCTCCTTGAGCGCGACGGTGAGCCAGACATTGGCGCCTTGGACCTTGTCGAGCCGTGCTTCGATCGGCCCGTAGGTGACGCCCTCGACCGTGATGCCGTCGCGCAGCCGGGCGAGTGCTGCCTCGTCGACCGTGCCGAAGGCGCGCACCCGATAGCGCCGGGTCCAGCCCGTGGCGGGCAGCTCGAGCCGGCGCTTGAGCTCGCCGTCGTTGGTGAGGAGGAGGAGACCCTCCGAGTTCAGATCGAGCCGACCGACCGGGACGAGCCGCGGCAAGCCCGGCGGCAGCCGCTCGAGATAGGTGGGCCGGCCCTGGGGATCGCGGCTCGTGGTGACCACACCTCGCGGCTTGTGCCAGCGGAAGAGGCGGGTCGGCTCGGGTTCGGGCAGGGGCTTGCCGTCGACCGTGACGCGCTGCTCGGGTGTCACGTCGAGCGCCGGGCTCTCGATCACCGTCCCGTCGACCGCGACTCGGCCCGCGCGGATCCACGCTTCCGCCTCGCGCCGCGAGCAGAGGCCCGCCCGCGCGATCCGTTTGGCGATGCGCTCGCCGCGCTCCGCCGCAATCGCC
>JANWZN010000193.1 GCA_025054575.1 Geminicoccaceae bacterium
GATCGCGTTGGCCCGAAGGGCACCGCGGCTCACGGCAGCTCGGCGCCGAGAAGGTCCTCGCCGCGCGCGAGATAGAGCGGCTTGAAGCGGGCCTGCCAGAGGGCGAGCTCCCAAGGCTCCCCGCTCGGCCGCAGCGCACCTTCGACCGCGCGATAGACGAGCGCCTCGACCCGTTCGCCGCCTCTGGCCTCGACCACGACCGGCTCGAGCCGATAGCCGGGGCCCTCGTAGGCGTCGAGCCGCGCCCGCTCGCTGGCCGTCCCGCCACGCCAGAGCCGCCCCTCGACCGAGGCCTCGGGGTCCGGCACCAGCATGGGATAGCTCGCACCCGCGACCCGCACCCGACGGAAGCCCGTAAGCCGCGCCGGCTCGAGCTCGCCTTCCTCGACCCGCCGGCCGATCACGAGCCCCAGAATGTCCGGGTCCATGAGCGTGCCGAAGAAGAAGAGCGGCGGCAGCTCGGGGGGTGATCCGCTCATCCCCCGGCCGGATCCTCGGCCGTCCCGTGCTCGGCGCCCTGCGCCGCGACGGAATCGCGGTGGCGCTCCATATAGGCGCGCAGGATCACGTTGATGAGGCTCTGCCAGCCGGGCCCGAGCGTCCGGAACCAAGCGAGCACGTCCTGGTCGATCCTGATCGAGATGGGACGCTTGCGCCGGCCTTTGGGCCTCCTGGCGCGGCGGAAATCCTCGTCGGTCCACTCCGACGCCGCATCTGGATCCGCAGCGATCGCCTCGCGGATCCGGGCATCCGTCATTCTCCGGACTCGCTGCCAATCGGTCCTACTCGGTGGGAGATCGAGGATCGAGAAGCGCACGAGCCTTTCGTCGCTCGGCTCGGCTTTCCGGGCGGGCCGAGACGATGCGGTAGACGTCGCCGCGTCGGACGAAGACGACCGTGAGCCAACGACCCTTGTAGAAGCCGATCGCCTTGTGGCGCTTCTCGCCATCGGGGCCATCCTTTCCCGCGACGATCAGCGGTTCCATCGCCAGCAGGCGGGCCGCATCCGAGAAGTCGACACCATGCTTCGCAAGATTGGCCTCCGCCTTGGCTGGCAGCCACGCGAACAGGGGGAAACGCTCCAGACGTTCAGCGGCAGCAACCTCCGCCCGAGCCTCCCCGGCAGTGCTCTTCGGCACCGACCACGCGTAGGTCTACGGTTCCTGTATATACAAAGCAACCCCCGGCGGGCGGCGGGTGCCCGCCGGGGTCGCGAGCGGATCACTTGGGCTGCGCGTTCCAGACCGCGTGCGTCCAAGCACCCGTGGGCGGCTTCGAGATCACCGGATCCGAACCACCGGCCAACAGCACCTTGACCGTCCGCTCGTAGTCCTCGGGGTCGAGATAGCCGATGCCCTTGGAGCCGCCCTTGTCGATGAGCTTGGCGATCTCGCCCATCATCCGCTTCTGGTGCTTCTCGGTCTGCGCCCCGGTCGTGTCGTTGTCGAGCACGATCATCGCCGCCTGGTCCTGGTTCTGGATCGCCCAGGCCCAGCCCTCCATCGACGCCTTCAAGAACCGGCCGAGCCGCTCGACCGCCTTCGGATCGGCGAGCGTGCGCTCGAGCGTGTAGAGCCCGTCCTCGAGGGTGGCCACGCCCTGGTCCTCGTATTTGAAGACGACGAGGTCCTCGGGCTTGTAGCCGGCATCGATGACCTGCCAATATTCGTTGTAGGTCATCGTGCTGATGCAGTCGGCCTGCTTCTGCAGGAGCGGGTCGACGTTGAAGCCCTGCTTGAGGACCGTCACCCCGTCGGGCCCGCCCTTGGTCGAGAGCCCGAGCTGGCTCATCCAGGAGAGGAAGGGATATTCGTTGCCGGCGAACCAGACGCCTAGCGTGCGGCCCTTGAAGTCGGTCTTCGGGTCCTTGATGCCGGTCTCCTTGCGGCAGGTCAGCATCATGCCCGACTTCTTGAACACTTGCGCGATGTTGACGAGCGGCAGGCCCTTCTCGCGCGCGGCGAGGGCCGCCGGCATCCACTCGACGATCACGTCCGCACCACCGCCGGCGATCACCTGCGGCGGGGCGATGTCGGGCCCGCCCGGCTTGATCGTCACATCGAGCCCGTACTTGCTGTAGATGCCCTTGTCCTTGGCGACGTAGTAGCCGGCGAACTGGGCCTGGGTGACCCATTTGAGCTGAAGGGTCATCTTGTCGGCCGCTTCGGCCGTCCCCGTCACGAGTGCCAGCGTCGCCACGCCGGCCAGCCATACCGCTCGCATCCGCGCCCTCCTCTTCTTCTGCGTTCGGCGGCGGCGGCCGGCCCCTCCGTCCGCCTCAACCCGCCACGCGTCGAAACGAGGGATGCCAGAAGGTGAGCCGCCGTTCCAGAAGGGCCAGGAGGCCGTACGCGGCCGAGCCCGAGACCGCGGCCACCGCGATCGTGGCCCAGACGAGGTCGAGCGCCATCTTGGCGACCTCGGTCGAGATCCGAAAGCCCATGCCGACAATGGGCGTGCCGAAGAACTCGGCCACGATCGCACCGATCAGCGCGAGCGTGCTGTTGATCTTCAAAGCGTTGAAGACGAAGGGGGCAGCCGTCGGCAAGCGCAGCTTCCACAAGGTCAAAAGATACGAGGCGGCATACGAGCGCATGAGATCGCGCTCGAGCCTGCCCGCGGCCCTGAGCCCCTCGAGCGTGTTCACGAGCATCGGGAAGAAGGTCATGACCACGACGACCGCGGCCTTCGAGTGCCAGTCGAACCCGAACCACATGACGAGGATGGGGGCGATGCCGACGATCGGCAGGGCAGCCACCAGATTGCCGAGCGGCAGGAGCCCGCGCGCGAGGAAGGGGATCCGATCGGCGAGCAGGGCCACGGCGAAGCCCGCGGCACAGCCGATCGCCCAGCCGGGGATCACGGCGCGCACGAAGGTCTGGACGAAGTCGGCGCGCAGCACGTCGGCATGCGCCACGAGTGCCCGGCCGATCGCCGAGGGCGGCGGCAGGAGCACCCCGGGAATGCCGAAGCCGCGCACGAGCAGCTCCCAGACATAGAGCACGCCCACCCCGAAAAGGGCGGGCACGAGGAGTGCTGCGGGCCCCTGTCGGGCGGTCGCCGCCGAGAGGAGCCCCATCGCCCGGAAGGCCGCGAGGAAGAGGGCCACGAGCAAGAGCCAGATCCCGGGCCCCTGCAGACCCGGCGGGTCGGCCGGATCGATCGCCAGGAGCGGGGCCGCCGAGGCCAGAAGGACGGCCGTGGCGAGGACGAGCCCGCGGCCGAGGCCGGTGCCCTCGCCCCGCGTCGCCGCGAGCACCGCGACGAACCCCAGCACGAGAAGGAGCGCCGCCGGCTGCGCGAACCACCAGCCGGCCGAGCCGAGCGGCAGGAAGAGCGCCACCACGGCCGCGACGAGGGCACCGGTGCCGGCCTCCTCCCCGCTCGCGGGCCGGCTCAAGCCGCACCTCCGAGGCGGGCGCGCACGAGCCGCTCGGCGAGGCCCACGGCCGCCACGAGCAGCGCCGCCAGAAGCGAGGCCATGACGAGGGCGGCCCAGATCTGCACCGTCTGCCCGTAATAGGAGCCGGTCAACAGCCGCGCCCCGAGCCCGGCCACGGCCCCGGTCGGCAATTCGCCCACGATCGCGCCTACGAGCGCGATCGAGACCGCGACCTTGAGGCTCGCGAAGAGGAACGGCAGCGAAGCGGGAAAGCGCAAGTAACGCAGCACCTGGCCGGCATCGGCGTTCCAGGTGCGCAGGAGCTCGAGCTGGAGGGGTTCGGGCGAGCGCAGCCCCTTCACCATGCCGATCGTCACCGGGAAGAAGCAGAGATAGGTGCTGATCAAGGCCTTGGGCAGAAGGCCGGTGAGCCCCACCGCGGCGAGCACGACCACGATGATGGGGGCGATGGCGAGGATCGGCACGGTCTGCGAGGCGACGATCCAGGGGAGGAGCGCGCGGTCGAGGGTGGGGCTGTGGACGATCGCCACCGCGAGCGCGATGCCGAGGGCGGTGCCGAGCAGGAAGCCCAGGAGCGTGGAGGAGAGCGTCACGCCCGCGTGGTAGAGGAGCGAGCGGCGGGAGGTGGCCGGCAGGTCGAGGACCGTCTTCTTCAGTTCGACCAGGATCTGGTGCGGGGCGGGCAGGACCGGCCGCTCCATGGCCCAGGCCTCGGCCACGAGCTCGCTCGCGGCACCGCTGCGGCCTTCGCGCGCCCAGCGGTCGCGGATCTGCGGGGCGTTCAAGACCACCGCCATGGCGTACCAGAAGGCCAGGATGGCGGCGACCACGACCAGAACCGGCCCGGCCTTGCCGTCCCACAGCCTTCGCGCCGACGCCGCGATCACGCTTCCTCCCCTCGCCCCCGCTCGTGCCCAGGGTTAGGGGCGCGGGGCGCGCGCTGTCGAGGGGGGCTTCGTCTCGACTTGCTGGCGAAGGGCGTCGTCTGCTTCAAAGAGCGGGCGGTGGGCGGCGCGGAGCGCGAGGATCGATGCCGAGCACCTTGTTCGATCTGTGCACGCCGCGCGAGGACGTGCGCGGCGGCCGATTGGAGGACGCCCAGCTCGCCGCCGACCTCGCCCAGGTGCTGAACGGCCGGGCACCGCCCGTCTACGCCGATCCGCGTCTCTTCTTCGCCAACACCTACCCCACGCGCGGGCTGAAGAACCTGCTCGGCAACGTCTGCGCCCGCCTGTCGGGGCGCGGCGGAGCCGTCGCCGCCATCTTCCGCCTCGACACCTCCTTCGGCGGGGGCAAGACGCACGGCCTGATCGCGCTCGCCCACGCCGCCCGCGGCATGCAGGGTGTTGCGGAGGTGAGCGAGTTCCTCGACCCCGCCCTGGTGCCGAAGACGCCGGTGCGCATCGCCGCCTTCGACGGAGAGAACGCCGACCCGGCGAAC
>JANWZN010000194.1 GCA_025054575.1 Geminicoccaceae bacterium
CTGTCGGTACTTTCATCGGCTCCTGGCCCCGCGGACCCGGCTCTACACCGAGATGGTGACGACCGGGGCGCTGCTGTTCGGCGATGCCGCACGCCATCTCGCCCACGATCCGGCCGAGCGGCCCGTCGCATTCCAGCTCGGCGGCAGCGAGCCCTCCGAACTCGCCCGCTGCGCGCTGCTGGTCGAGGCCGCCGGCTTTCAGGAAGTGAACCTCAATTGCGGCTGCCCCTCCGACCGCGTGCGAAGGGGCCGCTTCGGTGCGTGCCTGATGGCCGAGCCGACGCTCGTGGCCGCCTGTGTCGCGGCCATGCGCGCGGCCGTGGGCATTCCCGTGACCGTCAAGTGCCGGATCGGGATCGACGACGCCCCCGAGCCCGATTGCCTGTTGCGCTTCGTCGAGGCGATCGCGGCGGCGGGATGCGAGACCGTGATCGTCCACGCCCGCAAGGCCTGGCTCGAAGGCCTCAGTCCCAAGGAGAACCGCGAGATCCCGCCCTTGCGACCCGAGCTCGTCCGGCTCGTCAAGGAGCGTTTTCCCGAGCTGCGGATCGTGCTCAACGGCGGCCTGCGCACCGAGGAGCAGGTCCGCGAGGCGCTCTTCTGGGCCGACGGCGTCATGATCGGCCGGCAGGCCTACGAGGATCCCTGGAGCCTGCGCAGCTTCGAGGCCGCCGCCTTCGCCGCCCCGCCGCCCGCGCTCGAGCGGACGGCGGTGATCGAGGCGATGGCGGAGTATGCCGAGGCGCGCGCCCGCGAAGGCGTGCCCTTCAAGGCGATCGCCCGGCACATGTTGGGCCTGTTCAACGGCCTGCCCGGCGCCCGCGCCTGGCGGCGGCGGCTCGCGGAAGGCATGCACCGGCCCGATGCCGGGCCGTGGCTCTTGCGCGCCGCAGCCGAGGCGGTCGCCGGCCGAGCGGCGCTGGCGGCTTAACGGTTCGTTGACGCCTGGACGCTAGGATCGGGGCGTTCCGGCTGGAGGGCGGCCTCATGCTCGCATCGGGTTGGAGTTCGGCGGGTCGGAGCTTGGCGCGGCTCCGCGACGAGCGGCGAGCGAGCACGGCGACCGAGTACGCGCTCTTGGGCTCGCTCGTGGCGGTGGGATGCATCGCCGCGCTCTACGCCTTCGCCGACAGCCGCGACGGGCTGTGGACCCGCGTGGCGGGGCTGCTGGTGGCGGCCATGGGCGGCCCCTGAACCGGCCGCGGGCGAGCCGATCGCGGCCGGCCCCGCTCGCTCGCCAAGGGGCCGACGGCTCAGCGGAAGGCGGGCTCGTCGAAGCTCCGCAGCTTGCGCGAATGCAGCCGCTCGGGGCCCTGCTCGCGCAAGATCCGCATCGCCTCGAGGCCGATCAGGAGATGCTGCTCGACCCGCTCGCGATAAAAGGCGTTGGCCATGCCCCGGAGCTTGAGCTCGCCGTGCAGCGGCTTGTCGGAGACGCACAGAAGGGTCCCGTAGGGCACCCGGAAGCGGAAGCCGTTGGTCGCGATCGTGGCACTCTCCATGTCGACCGCGATCGCCCGGCTCTGGTTCAAGCGCTCGAACAGCTCGTCGTAGCGCAGCTCCCAATTGCGGTTGGCGGTGGTCGCGACCGTGCCGGTCCGCATCCGCGTCTTGAGATCGATGCCCGAAAGCCCGGTGACCCGTGCGACGGCCTCCTGGAGCGCGACCTGGATCTCGGCGATGGGCGGGATCGGTACGAAGGCCGGTACCTCCTGGTCGAGCACGTGGTCCTCGCGGACATAGCCGTGCGCGAGGACGTAGTCGCCGAGCCGCTGGCTGCGCCGCAGGCCGGCACAATGGCCGAGCATCAGCCAGCAATGCGGCCGCAGCACGGCCAGATGATCGGTGATCGTCCGCGCGTTCGAGGGGCCGACGCCGATGTTGACGAGCGTGATCCCGCGGCCGTCGCGGCGGGTCAGATGATAGGCCGGCATCTGCGGCAGGTGGCGGGGCGGCTCGCCCGGCTCCTCGCCGGGCTCGGGCGGGGTGGTGACGTTGCCGGGCTCGACCAGCCGGTCGTATTCGCGGCCCTCGGCCACGAGCCGCCGGCCGAGCTCGAGGAAATGGTCGACATAGCGCTGATAGTTGGTGAGCAAAACGAAGCGCTGGAAGCGATCGGGCCGCGTGCCGGTATAGTGCAACAGCCGGGCGAGCGAATAATCGACCCGCTCGGCGGTGAACAAAGCCAGCGGCGCCGGCTCGCCCGGGGCCCGGCGGAAGGTCCCGTTGGCGATCGAATCGTCGGTCATCGACAGATCCGGCATCGGGAACCGGTACTGCAGCTCCTGCGCCCGCTCGGGATCGAGCCCGGCGGTCGCCTCCTCCACGACGAAGGGGAGCGGGATCGGCCGCCGCGAGATCCCGACCACGACCGGAAGCCGATGGTTGCTGATCAGGATGCCGAGCTGGGTCCGATAATATTCGGCGAACAGACTCGGCCGGGTGAGGGTGGTGCCGTAGAGACCCGGCTCGTGCAGGACGCCGTAGGCCAGCCGGCCGTCGAGGTTGAGGTCGGCAGGGCCCACGCGCACGCCCACGAACGGGTAGAAGGCGTCGATCGGCCCGTCCACCGGCCGGCCGCGGACGAACGCCTCGAAGGCCGCGCGCAGCCGACCGCTCGCCGCCTCGTAGAGCTCGCCGATCCGCTCGACCGCGCGGTCCGGATCGCGATGCAGAGTCGGCTCGCGCACACCGCAGGCGGCGAAGGCCTCGAGGAGGGACATCCGATGTCGGCCCGATCGTTGCTCGGCCTCTGCTACCATAAAGCGATGGCGGGATGGAGACGATCGGCGGGACGGCCCGCCTCGGCCGGCGCGTGCGCCCTCGGGCGGGCGGCCGCGGCCGTCCCGGGCCTCGTGGCCCTCCTACTCGTGGGGGCACTCGTTCGACCCGCCGCCGGCTTCGATCTCCAGGCGCATCGCGGCGGCCGCGGGCTGGCGCCCGAGAACACGCTGGCCGCGGTCGAGCGGGCACTCGCGCTCGGCGTCACCACGCTCGAGCTCGACCTCGTGGCGAGCCGCGACGACGTCCTGTTCCTGGGCCACGATCTCGAGCTCGACCCGGCCAAGGTGCGCACCCCCGACGGGCGCTGGCTGCGCCCGCCCGGGCCGGCGGTGCGCGCGCTCGCCGCGGCCGAGCTCGAGGCCTTGGACGTGGGCCGGCTCGACCCCGCGAGCGGCTACGCCCGGCAATGGCCGGAGCAGCGCCCGGTCGACGGCGAGCGGATGCCGACCCTCGACGCGCTCGCCCGCCTGCTCGAGGCGCGCGGGGCACGGACGATCCGGCTCAACCTCGAGACCAAGATCCGCCCCGACCGCCCCGAGCTCGCGCCCGCGCCCGAGCGCTTCGCCGAGCTCCTCGTGGCCGTCCTGCGACGGCTCGACCTCCTCGACCGCAGCACGGTGCAGAGCTTCGATTGGCGCACGCTCGTAGCCGTCCGGGCAATCGCCCCCGACGTGCCGACCGCTTGCCTGACCGTGCGCCAACGCCGCTTCGACAATCTCGCGGACGGCAGCTGGACCGCGGGCCTGCGGCTCGCCGAGCACGGGGACAGCGTGCCGCGGCTGGTCGCCGCCGCCGGCTGCCGGATCTGGTCGCCCTTCTTCGCCGAGCTCGAGCCGCTGGACATCCGCCGCGCCGAGAATCTCGGCTTGCGCGTGATCCCCTGGACGGTCAACGAACCGGCCGACATGCGGCGGCTCGTGGGCCAGGGCGTGCACGGGCTCATCACCGATTACCCGGACCGGCTGCGGGCGGTCCTGGCCGAGCTCGGTGTGCCCAGGCCGCCCGCCCTCCCGCGTGCCGAGCGCTGAACGCGCCCGTCGCCCCGGGCACGCGATACCAACCGACCGGTCGAGGAACAGCATGGACGCGCCACCGCCCGC
This sequence comes from Geminicoccaceae bacterium, assembly GCA_025054575.1. Lineage (GTDB taxonomy): Bacteria > Pseudomonadota > Alphaproteobacteria > Geminicoccales > Geminicoccaceae > JANXAZ01. Next base: position 3,885 of record JANWZN010000194.1, read on the forward strand.
CCGCCTACCCGAGACGCTCGAGATCGACGCCTACGCCCCGGCCCAGATCGCCGAACGGGTCGAGCGCGCCGGTGTGGCGAAAGCCCGCCTGCCGTTCCTTCAGACCTTCACCCTGGGTGTCCTGGCCGGCGCCTTCATCGCGTTGGGCGCGCTCTATTTCACGCTCGTCACGACCGATCCCGGCCTCGGCTTCGGGCCGTCGCGGCTGTTGGGCGGGATCGCCTTTTCCCTGGGCCTCGTCATGGTCGCGATCGCCGGTGCCGAACTCTTCACCGGCAACAATCTCCTCGTGATGGCTTGGATCGACGGCCGGATCCGGCTCTCCGAGCTCGCGCGCAACTGGGCGATCGTCTATGTCGCGAACTTCGCGGGCGCGCTCGGGATCGCCGTGCTCGTCTGGCTGGCGGATGCGCTCGCGCTGGGCCAGGGGCGCATGCTCGCGACCACGGCTGCGATCGCCAAGGCCAAGATCGCGATCGGCCCGGTCGAGGCCCTGGTCCGTGGCGTGCTCTGCAACCTCTTGGTCTGCATGGCGGTTTGGCTGTCCTTCGCGGCGCGGGAGGTGACCGGCAAGATCCTCGCCATCGTCTTTCCCATCTCGGCCTTCGTGGCCCTCGGCTTCGAACACTCGATCGCCAACATGTACCTGATCCCGGTGGCGATCCTGCACGGGGTCGAAGGTGTCGGCGTCGCGGGCCTCTTCGCCAATCTCGTGCCGGTGACGCTCGGCAACATCCTGGGCGGCGGGGTGCTCGTGGGCCTCGCCTACTGGCTCTGCTACCGTTGGCGGCCCGCGACGGAAGCACCACGGCGTTAACGGCCTCTTCACCCGATCGGGTCATCATGGCCGCCGAGCTTGCCGCCTTGCTCGGAGCGTCCCGATGCCCTCCTTCGGCCCCGCCCGGTCCGCGGGCCGCGCCACCCGGGTCTCGAGC
>JANWZN010000195.1:0-3285 GCA_025054575.1 Geminicoccaceae bacterium
CCTTTGGCGCTTCGCTCCCGATCCGACCCGGCATCGGCGACCCGAACGCCGCGCCGAGCTCGCCGCCCGCACCGAGAGCCCACAGAGCCGAGCCCTCGCCCGCGAGCTCCGGGCCCGCGGCTTCCGCTTTCTGGGACCCGTGACGGGCTCTGCCTTCATGCAGGCGCTGGGGGTCGTGACCGATCGTCTCACCGGTTGCCCGGCGGGCGAGGCCTGCGATGCCGCGCGAATGTCGCTGCGGCTGCTCGACCCCCAGAGGCGCTGACGAAAAAGAAAGAGCCGGCTCGCGCGGAACCGGCTCGAATAGCGAAGGCTAGATGATCAGCCACCGGTCTTGATTTCGATCTTCTTGGCCTTGGCCTCGGCCGAGGGCTTCTTGGGCAGGGTGATCGTCAACACACCCTTGTCGAACTTGGCCTCGACCTTGTCCTCCTCGACCTCGACCGGGATCGGGATCTGGCGGAGGAAGGAGCCGTAGGACCGCTCCATGAGGTAGTAGCCCTTCTCCTTCTCCTCGCGCTCCTGCTTCTTCTCGCCCTTGATCGTGAGCACGCCGTCGGCGAGCTGGACCTCGACGTCCTTCTCGGTGACGCCGGGCAGCTCGGCCTGGACCTCGACCGCGGTGTCGGTCTCGCGCATGTCGACCCTGGGCGCCATCAGGCCCATGCCGAAGGCCGGTCGAGCGAGGCTGAAGCTCTTGGTCATCTCCTCGAACATGCGATCCATCTCGCGACGCATCGCCGTGAACGGATCCTCGGCGAGCTCGCGCCGGCCGAACGGCATCAACGACTTGAAGTCCATCGTCTCGCTCCCCTGTGCACGGGCCCCGCTCGGAGGAGCCCGACCACGCCAGAGATGGGGATCGGTCGCAGCCCCAGCACCCCCGCCCGGGCGTGGGCCGGGGTCGCAGTCCCGTGAACTGCTGCAGGCGGGCGACACGGGGATCCGAGATGCTCGTCTTCCGGTAACGCCGCTGGTCGCCGCGGCGCTCACCGAGCCGCCTTTTCCCGGCCCCGCGCGGGCCCTCGTCGAACATCGGGCCGGCAGTGAGACCCGGCGACGGGTCTTGACGCGATACCTATGGAAGGATAGTATACCTACCAAGGTGCACTCCCGCGGCGTCCGCCGCGCGCGAAAGGATCCCGCCTTGGCCATCGCCCGACCCGATCTCGTCGAGACGGCGCGCGACGCCGCCGTCACCATCGCCCCGCTCGCCAACGACGAGCCCGGCGGCCTGGTCGTGATCGCCTTCCAGCAACCGAGCTTCGGCACGGTCGCCTTCGATCCGACCGGCCAGACCTTCACCTACACCCCGGCCGCCGGGTTCGTGGGCGAAGACAGCTTCGATTACACCGTTCGGGATGCGAGCGGTGCCACCGCCACCGCCAGCGTGACGATCCGCGTCGTCCGGCCCAACCTTCCCCCTGTCGCCACCGACGACACCGCCCAGGTGGCGCCCGGCGGAACGGTCGACATTCCCGTCCTCGCCAACGACTCCGACCCGGACGGGGATCCCTTGAGCCTGGTCGCGCTGAGCTCGCCCGCCCAAGGCAGCGTCGCCGTGCTACCGGATCAGCGGCTGCGCTATGCGCCGCGGACGGGATTCACGGGCGAGGACAGCTTCACCTATACGGTGCGCGATCCCCGCGGTGCGAGCGCCTCCGCCACGGTCCGGGTTCGGGTCGGCGCCCCCAATCGGCCACCAGTGGCCGGTCGCGATCGCGTCACCGCCACGACCGGCACGCCGGTCACGATCGATCTGCTCGCCAACGACAGCGATCCCGACGGCGATCCGCTCACCCTCACCGCGCTCGGCACGCCCGAGCGCGGCAGCCTCGCCGTCCTCGGCCAGGGACGTGTGACCTACACCTCCGCCCCGGGCTTCGAGGGAACCGACCGCTTCACTTATACGGTCAGCGACGGCCGCGGCGGGCTTGCCACCGGTGAGGTCGAGATCCTCGTGAGCCGGCCGAACGCCGCGCCGGTGGCGCGCGACGACAGCGCGACCACCGAGGCCGGCACCCCGGTCACGATCGACCTGCTCGCCAACGACAGCGATCCCGACGGCGATCCGCTCACCCTCGTCGGCCTGAGCGTACCCGAGCGCGGCCGTCTTGCGGTCGCCGCCGACCAGCGCGTCACCTACACTCCCGATGCCGGGTTCGTCGGCCGGGACAGCTTCACCTATACGGTCCGCGACGCGCGTGGCGCCACCGCGAGCGCCACGGCCACGGTCACCGTCACCCAGCCGACCGCTCCGACCACCTTCCTCAACGGCTATCGCTACCGCCGGCGGATCGTGATCCCCCAGCAGATGGTGCGCAGCACCACTCCGCTCGCGGGCTTCCCGCTGCTCGTCCTCGAGGAAGGTCCCTGGCTCCGGGGCACGGCGCAAGGCGGCCGGGTCGAGAGCGCGCAGGGCTTCGACCTGCGCTTCGAGCTCGAGAACGGCACCAAGCTGCCCCACGATCTCGAGCGCTACGATCCGGTCGCCGGCCGTCTGGTCGCCTGGGTCCGGTTGAGCGAGCTGCGGCCGAGCGAGAATCTCGTCCTTTTCCTCTATTACGGCAAACCGGGGCTCGCCGCGAGCGAGGCCGATCCCGCCGCCACCTGGCGCGATTACCTCGCGGTCTGGCACCTGCCCGATCCGACCGACCGGACCGGCCGTGGGCGCAACCTCACCGCCACGGCGGTGAGCACGGCCGAGGGCCCGGTCGGTGCGGCCGGCCGCTTCGACGGCACGGCGAGCGAGCTCGCCCTCGCCGACGCGAGCTTCCTCGACGGCCACGGCGCACTCACCGCTCAGCTCTGGCTCAAGAGCGACCGGCTCGACAGCCATCACGGCCTGATGATCTGTGGCCCCATCACCGGGGCGGATCCGGATGCGGCCTTCGTGCTGCGCCACAACGCCCGCGGCGCCTACAGCGCCCAGGCCAGGGTCTTCACGGTCGAAATGGCCCTGGCCGACGGCCGCATCGTCTACGAGAGCGGTGCCGGCAGCGCCGACGATCAGGTCCGCGCGCTGGCGCTGGTCTTCGATCGGGGCGAGGGCGCGACGCTCTTGATCGACGGCCGGGCCGACACCCCGTCTTACACGGCCGGCACGACCCTGCTCGGCCCGACCCGGATCGGGCGGGGACCGCTGCGCATCGGCACCGGTCCGATGCAGAGCTCGGCCGGCCGCTGGCGCGGCCTGATCGACGAGATCCGGTTCCGCGCCCAAGCCCTGCCGGCCGGCTGGCTCGCGATGGAGCACGACAACCAGCGCAACCCGCGCGCCTTCTA
>JANWZN010000195.1:3295-3917 GCA_025054575.1 Geminicoccaceae bacterium
CGGTTCCGCGCCCAAGCCCTGCCGGCCGGCTGGCTCGCGATGGAGCACGACAACCAGCGCACCCCGCGCGCCTTCTACGGCCTCGGCGGCGAGGACGCGTTCGGCGATGCGGCGACCGCCCCGGTCGCGGTCCCGCTGGTCGCGCGCACGGCGCTCGCCACCTCGGTCGTCCTGGACCCGCTGGCGGCGGCCCTCTTGCCCGGCGGCGGCAGCGCCACCCTCGCTGCGGTCGGCACGCCCACGGCCGGCACGGCGGTGATCGAGGCCGGCAGGATCCGTTACACCCCGCCCGCCGGGTTCACCGGGACCGCCCGCTTCACCTTCGAGATCAGCAAAGACGGCAAGAGCTCGATCGGCACCGCGACGGTCCTGGTCGAGGCCCGCGCGGCCGAGACCTCGCCCGAGCAGGATCGGCCCTTCGCCGATCGCTTCTACGGCAATCCCTATCACGCCGATTCGCTCGCACCCCGACAGCCGGTGCCGAACGGTCCGGTCGCCAAGCGCTTCCTCGCCGACCGCACGGGCACGCTCGCCGCGGTCCGCTGGCCCTGCCAGATCACCGCGGGCGACGGCGGCGAGGTGGTCGTCAAGGTCGAGACCGACTATCAGGGCAAGCCCTCGG
>JANWZN010000195.1:3922-4762 GCA_025054575.1 Geminicoccaceae bacterium
CGCTGGCCCTGTCAGATCACCGCGGGCGACGGCGGCGAGGTGGTCGTCAAGGTCGAGACCGACTATCAGGGCAAGCCCTCGGGCCTCGCGATCGGCACCACCGCGATCAACGGCGGGGCGGGCAGCCTCGCCGCTCAGGGTCCGCGGCCGCTGTGGAGCTTCGAGCAGCCGGTCCCGATCGAGGCGGGCCGGGCCTACCATCTCGTCTGGTACCAGCTGGCGGCCTCGGGACGCTGCGCGGTCGTCCACCATCGCGCCGAGGTACCGATCCCGACCGGCCAGAACCTTCGTGGCGGCCCCTACGAGGGCGATGCCGGCACGATCCATCAGCAGGTCTCGGGCCTCTGGCAGCCGGGCAACGAGCATGGCGGCTTCCTCCAGCTCGTCTGGTCGGACGGGGTGACGACCGGCAATCCGACCACGGCCGGCCTGCCCGGGCTCAAGAAGAGCTTCGGCGGCACCGTCATGGTCCGCGAGCGGTTCACGGTCACGGACTATACTCGCAAGATCGACGGCCTGTGGCTCAGGGTCTGGTGGGAGAGCGGCACGCCCTCCGACCTCGTCGTCCGGCTCGAGACCCTCGAAGGTGCGCTGCTCGAACAGCTCGCCGTGCCGCGCAGCGCGCTGCCGCAGACCCGCAACGTCGCCGGCGACGGCTCGAGCGCGCCGGCCGGCTGGGTCTACCGCCGCTTCGCTCAGGCGCACACGCTCGAGCGCGGCCGCAGCTACGTGCTGCGGTTGAGCGCCTCGAGCGGTAGCTATATCGTCCACGCGGTCCAGCGCAGCGATCTGCCGAGCCGCGAGCAGTGGCCGCAGGCCTGGGCCGAAGTCAGCACCAAC
>JANWZN010000196.1 GCA_025054575.1 Geminicoccaceae bacterium
GAACGATCGTGGGGTCAAGGTCGGTCTCGAGGGCCAGATCGAGCGGCAGGTGGAGGAGCGAGCAGGAGGGGGCGAGCTCCAATCGCTCGCCGCCGAGCCGCTCGACCACGGGCTCGAGCCGGTCGAGCAGCGCCTCGAGATCGGAGCGCCAGACGTTGCGCCCGTCGACCACCCCGAGCGACAATCGACGCCCCGCGGGCAGCCGCGGCAGCACCGCCTCGAGCTGCTCGCGACCGCGCACGAGATCGAGGTGCAGCCCGGCCACCGGCAGGGCCAGGGCGAGCTCGAGATTGTCGGCGAGCGGCCCGAACCAGGCGGCGAGCGTCACCGCGATGTCGGGAACCTCGCGGGCGATGGTCGCGTAGGCCGACCGAAAGGCGTTCCGCTCCGCTTCGCCCAGATCGACGACCAGCCAGGGCTCGTCGATCTGCACCGCGCCGATCCCGAGCGCCGCGAGCCGGCGCAGCACCTCGAGGTAGACCGGCAGGAGGCCGGGCAGCAGCGCGAGCGGATCGAAGCCGCCGCCGCGGGCCTTGGCCAGGCGCAGATAGGTGACCGGGCCGAGCAGCACCGGTCGCGGCCGGCAGCCGAGCGCGAGCGCTTCGGCGGTCTGGTCGAGGAGCGCGGTCGAGGCGAGCTGGAAGCGCTGACCGGCCGCGAGCTCGGGAACCAGGTAGTGGTAATTCGTGTCGAACCACTTGGTCATCTCGAGGGCGGGCAGGTCGCCCCCCGGACGGCCGCGGGTGCCGCGCGCCAGGGCGAAGCAGGTCGCGAGCGGGACGGGCCCGCCCGTCCAGCCGTATTCGGCCGGGATCGCGCCGACCATGGCGCTCGTGTCGAGCACGTGGTCGTAGAGCGAGAAGTCGCCGACCGGCACGAGATCGGCGCCGAGCCCGTGCTGCCGGGCCCAGCTCGCGGCCCGCAGCGCCGCGGCGGCGGCGAGCAGCTCGCCCTCCGAGATCGTCCCGGCCCAGAACGATTCGAGGGCGGTCTTGAGCTCCCGGCGGGGGCCGATCCGCGGCCAGCCGAGGGTCGCCACCGCGAGCGGCGGCGGGGTCGAACGGTCGAAGCGCATGCGAAGGGTCTCCTGTCGCGAGGGACGACAGGGACAGACGGCCCGGCGGCCACGCCGGTCGGGGATCGGAGAAGGATCGGTCGCGTCCCATCCGCCGCTGTCCCGGGGCTGGGCCGGGGGACGGTCGGAAGGACGGCGACGCGACGGGTGCCGCGACCGCCGCGGCGCGATCCGGGCGGGCTCGGCGCGTCGGCGCGTTGCGAAGGCCCTCCGCCCGCGAACGCCCGGCCGTCGAGGCAGGTCTCCTGGCTCGCGGGTCATCGCCCCGGTCCTGGCCTTCCCGGAGGCGCGGGGCCTCCAGTGACGCGTGTCGGACCGCGACTCGCCGCCTACAGTTGCGGGGGCAGCTCCGGCTTGGGTCGACGCCGTCGGGCGCACGGCCGCACCGGATTCCCTCTTCGCCCCGCCGCGGCCGGTCCGACCGGACGGGGAACCTCGACCGCGCTCCCTTGGCACAGGACGAAGGCGTCGGCAACCGTGTCCGGCGCGATCCCGCACCCCGGGCCGAAGCCCCGGCTCACCGGCCGACGAGCGGCAAAAGCTCGAAAGCCGAGGCGAGCACCTGGTCGGCCGCCCCCAGATCGTCGCCCGCCGTGTAGAGGCTCGGGATCGCCACGACCGGGACGCCCGCTCCCTTGGCCGCCAGCACGCCGTTTCGCGAATCCTCCACTGCCAGCGCCCGCCCGGGCGGCAGACCGAGCCGCTCGAGGGCGAGGCGGTAGACCTCGGGGTCGGGCTTCTTCCGCTTGGTGTCCTCGCCGCAGACCAGGGTGGCGAACGCGGCCCGCGGCAGCGCCTCGGGATGCGCGCCGAAGAGCGCCTCGACATTGGCCCGGCTCGTCGTCGTGGCGATGGCGAGGGCGAGACCGAGCTCGCGGGCGCGCGCGAGGAGCTCGGGGATGCCGGGGCAGAGCGCCACCTCCCCGCGCGCCACGCCTTCTGCGTAGAGCTCGGTCTTGCGCGCGTGCAGGGCGGCCACGAAGGGGTCGTTCGGGCCCTCGAGGCGCGCCGCCCGCTCGGGCTCGACCTCCGCGATCCAGGCGAGGATGCGCTCGCGCCCGCCGGTGGTGGCCAGGAGCCGCCGATAGGTCTCGACCGACCAGGACCAGGGCAGGCCGGCCTCGGCGAAGGTGCGGTTGAAGGAGAGCCGGTGCAGCTCCTCGGTCTCGGCGAGCGTGCCGTCGACGTCGAGCAACAGAGCGTCGATCGAAAAGCGGGTCACGGCGCGGCTCCCGGGCGGTTCGCGGGGCGAGGGAACGGCTTCCGGCCTAGCGCGCTCGGCCGGCCGGTCCAGCCCGAGAGCGCGGCCCGCGACATTCCGTCCGCCCCCGCTTGCCGCCTCGACCCGCCCGATTCGCCGCCATCACTCGCGCAGGCGCCGGCGATCCTGCGTAGGCCCGTGAGGCGAAGTCGGACCGCCGGCTCGCTGCGACCCGGTCCGCGAGGGAGCCACACGAGCCCGCTGCGTCCTCAACAGAGGCGCCTGGCCTTTTCGATCGCCGGATCCCGGGATCGGGACGGCGCCTCCAGGATCTCGAGCACGCGCTGTTGCGCCGACCTCAGGGGCACCCAGACCTTCGTCCGGTTCTGGAGGGTCGGCTCGGCCAGGTCTTCGCTCTTCACGATTTCGAGCACCGCTGCCACGAACCGCTGCGCTTGCGAATCGAGTCCTCGATAAAAGGCGCCCTCGCGCCGGCCGGCGCCGCGCTGACGGAACAGCTTCTTCAACACGGTGAGGAGGACCTTGACCGGCACCGGCAGGTTGGAGCGCATGATCGAGGCTGTGTTGGGATCGATGCTCGTAAACTTTTCGAACGCACAGCTGTCGTCGAACCAACCCTCGGGAAGATCTTTCTGTCCGGTACGACCGATGACCAAGCCGAAGATGCACTTTTTGCGGAAGCGCGGAGTGGGTGGCCTCGGCGGCCGTTCCGGAACGCGCAGGTCGTGGACGACACAGTCCTGGAACTCGGCGCGGGCGAGGATCGGCCAGTCCTCGGCGAGGTCGATCTCGGGTGTCTCGATGCCGTCCAAGACGACATCCGGGCACCGATCGAGCACATCGAGCTGCTCGGCGACACGAAGGCAATCCAGAGCGAGAACGTGCGCGTCGGGGTCCTGAGCCGCGAGGCGAACCGCTTCCGAGACCTGCTTGGCCTCGATCTCGCGCTCGCGCGCTTCGATCGACGCGACTTCCGCACCGAGCGGCTCGATCGGCGCCTCGACCTCCTTCAGTTCGGGCTGCCGGAGGTCGTGGCTCTGCAGAAAGCGCACGATATCGAAGGCGGCGGCGGCCTGGACGAAATCGCCGTCCACGAATTTCCGCGAGCCCGCTTCCGCGGCCGACGCCCCCGCCAGGTCCGGCAGGCGGAGCAACAGCGGTCGCGCGGCATCCCCGGGCTCGGTCCGCATGATTTGCTGATAGGCTCGGAAGAGATCTTCAGGTCGTAGTGGCCCCAGACCGTCTTCGGTCCCACGGGCCTTGGTGGCGATCCGGGCCAGCACGTCGCGGAGTTCGTGGGCCTCGATCTCCGCCTGCGGCAGCGCCGCCTCGCGTTCGCAGATCATGTTGACGAGGGCGTGCCAGCCGCGTCCGCGCGCTTGCTTCGCCTCCTCGCTCAACCCGCGGAGAAGGTTGCGAGTGGCGAGATGTCCCAAGAGCAACGGTCTCGACGGCAGCCAATCCGGCACCGTGACGACTTGTCCGAGTTTCTCCAGGTAGAGCCGGACCTCCTCCTCGGTGAAATCGCCGACATTCAAGTGTGTTACCGACTTCGGGAAGCCGAGCGCCGAAATCATTTCCTCCGTCGAATCGAAGTATTGGCTGCGGCCAGCGACCACGATTCCGGATTCTTTCGGCGTTTCCTTGACGAGAGCGGCCACCACGGCTGTCGCTTTGCGGCGAATCTCGCGCACACGATCCTGTCGCCCGCTCCAACCTTCGGCTGCGAGTTCGTCGAAGCCGTCGAGGAGAAGAATCGCAAGACCGGCCTTCCAGGCACGGACCGACTGATAGGGGTAGGGAAACCCCATCCGGCGAGCATGGCGTTCGAGCACTTCGGAGGGATTCGATTGACCCCAATGGTCGCGCAGATTGACATAGACCGGAAACCGGTCGAGCCCCCCGGCCTCCCGCTGTGCCTTCAGACGAAAGAAGATCTCGCGCAAGGCCATGCTCTTCCCGGATCCGTAGTCGCCCGTCGACACGATCTTTTCGCCGGCTCGAAGGGCCGTGATCACGTCGTCCACACGCGAACGGCCGGTCACGTCGTCTTCGCGATCGATGCGCTCGAACGCGACCGGAACGTACGGGCCAACGGCCTCGAAGTCGTCCAGATCGGCGAGGTTTCTCGCACTACCGAAATAGTGATCGGTGCGCGCCTGAAGATACGAGAAAACATCGACTAGCTTCTTGCAGAATCGGTCGAACGAGACGATACGGACCCGCGAACCGCCCAGCATTCTGACGGCCTCGACCTGCTCGGCAGTTGGGGTGTCCCGGGTCACGAGCCAGCCGCGGATGTCTTTGTCGGGGTGGCGCTTTCGCAAGCTTTCGATCAGGCGGGCAGTCTTTTTGCAGTCGTCGATAGCTTTCTGCTTGGCGCGCGAGACGGTCGCTTCCACGACGTGGACCGCGTCTTCGGTGACGAACACGGCGTCGCGTTCCCGATCCTCGTGCAATT
>JANWZN010000197.1 GCA_025054575.1 Geminicoccaceae bacterium
GGCTGGCAGCGGATCGACCAGGTCAAGGTCGACGACGGCTGCTACGAGGCCAAGGGCTACGACCGCGAGGGCTTCCGGGTCGAGGCCAAGTACGATCCCAAGAGCTTCGAGCTCGTCGAGCTCGAGCGCAAGCGGGATCGGCTGCCGGCTCGGACCGGCGCGACCCCGCCCGCCGCTCCGGCGGTTCCGGGAAGCACCGATGGCAGCCGCGGCAACTGACCGCGCCCGCGAGATCCGGGTGTGGGACCCGCTCGTGCGGGTCCTGCACTGGAGCCTCGCGATCGCGGTGGCACTCGCTTGGGCGACCGCGGAGGAGTCCGAGCGCGTGCACGAAGTGATGGGCTACGCGGTCCTGGCGATCGTGGCGGTCCGGCTGGTCTGGGGCTTCGTCGGCAGCCGCCATGCCCGGTTCGCCGATTTCGTGCGGCCGCCGCGCGAGGTCCTGGCCTACGCGCGGGGCCTGCTCGACGGCACCGCACCGCGTCATCTGGGCCACAACCCGCTCGCCGGCTGGATGATCCTCGTGCTGCTCGCAGCCCTTCTCCTCACGGCCGGCACGGGCTGGCTGGCGCAAGCGACGGCCGGTGGGCTCGCGCACGCCTTCGAGGAGGTCCACGAGGCCGCCGCCAACGGCCTTTTGGTTCTGATCGGCCTGCACGTGCTGGGGGTGTTGGCCGAGAGCTGGCGGGAGGGCGAGAACCTCGTGCGAGCGATGATCACCGGCCGCAAGCGGGCCGTCTCGGGCGCCTGACGGGGCCGGGCGCGATCCGGCGGGCGGCTCCGCTAGCCGGGGCCGGACCGCCCGTAGAGATCGTGGCCCTTGTCGTCGATCACGAGAAAGGCCGGGAAGCCGTCCACCCGGATGCGGTGGACGGCTTCCATGCCGAACTCGGGAAAATCGATCACCTCCACCGAGCGGATGCAGTCCTTCGCGGTAACCGCCGCCGCCCCGCCGATCCCGGCGAGATAGAAGCCCCCGTTCTTCTTGCAGCTCTCGACCACGAGCGCGGAGCGGTTGCCCTTGGCGACCGTGACCAGCGCCGCCCCTTCGGCCTGGAAATCCGGCATGTAGGGATCCATCCGCGCCGCGGTGGTGGGCCCGAAGGAGCCCGCGGGAAAGCCCTCGGGTGCCCGTGCCGGCCCGGCGTGGTAGATCGGGTGGTGGCGTAGATAGGCGGGCAGCGGCTCGCCCGCGGCGCGGCGCCGGGCGAGGGCCGCGAACACCTGGTCGCGCGCCACGATGAGCGTGCCGGTGAGCCGCACGGGCGTGCCGACGGCGAGTCGGGCGAGATCGGCGCGGATGGCCGCCATCGGCCGGTCGAGGTCGATCGAAACGGCCTCGGCGAGATCGACCGCGCGGTCCGGCAGGAAGCGCGCCGGATCCCGCTCGAGCTCTTCGAGGAAGACGCCGTCGGGCGTCACGAAGGCCTCGATCTGCCGGTCGGCCGAGCAGGAGACGCCGAGGCCCACGGGCAACGAGCCGGCATGGCGCGGCAGGCGGATCACGCGGACGTCGTGGCAGAGATATTTGCCGAGCAGCTGGGCGCCGATGCCGATTTGCCGCGTGCGCTCGAGCAGCCGGCGCTCGCACTCGCGGTCGCGGAAAACCCGGCCCGTGGCGTCGCCCGTGGCCGGGAGGTCGTCGAGGGCGCGCGCGGAAGCGAGCTTGACCGTCTCGAGACACTGCTCGGCCGAGAGCCCGCCCACCACGATGGCGAGGTGGTAGGGCGGGCAGGCGGCGGTACCGAGGGTTCGGATCTTCTCTTCCAAAAAGGCGAGCAGGCGGTCGGGGTCCAAGAGGCGCTTGGTCTCCTGGAAGAGGAAGGTCTTGTTGGCCGAGCCGCCGCCCTTGGCGAGGAAGAGCAGCCGCAGCCGGTCGCCATTGCCGGCGTAGAGCTTGATCTGCGCCGGCAGGTTGGTGCCGGTGTCCCGCTCCTCGTACATGGAGAGGGGTGCCAGGTGCGAGGAGCGGAGGTTGCGGCTCGCCCAGCAGCGGGCGATGCCGGCCTCGAGGGCGGCCACCGGATCGCCCTCGACCAAGACGCGCTCGCCCTTCCAGCCGTAGACGGTGGCGGTGCCGGTGTCCTGGCAACTCGGAAAGAGCCCGCCCGAGGCCACGACCGCGTTCTTGAGGAGCTCCATGGCAACGAAGCGGTCGCCTGTGGAGGCCTCGGGATCGTCGAGGATGGCGCGCAGCTGGGCCAGGTGCGAAGCCCGGAAGAAGTGCTGGACCTCGGCGAAGGCGGTCTCGGCGAGTGCCGCCAGGAGCTCGGGCTCGACCAGCAGGAAATCGCGTCCGAGCGCCCGCTCCCGGCGCAGGCCAGGAAGCGGCAGGGGGCGGAAGCGCGGTTCGGCGGGGCTCGACTCGAGGTTCATGTGGCACCGGTGCGGATGTGGCCGGGGAGCGCGCCCACCACGACCAACTGCTCTTGCTCGTCCCAGAAATAGTAGATGCGCAGGCAGTAGCGAGGATCGCGGGCGTTGCCGTTCTTCACGTGCTGGTCGAGGAGCCGCTTCTGGCCGCGCCAGTCGACGCGGAAGCGATCCGCGTGGAGCTGCAAGTCGCCGCCGACCGAGCTGTTCTCGAGGCCCAGGACCGCCAGGGCCTCGCTGTTCGCCCGCCGGGCTTCCTCGCCGCCCGCGAGCCGCATGCGCCGATAGGGGCCCGCGAGATAGAGCAGCGCGCGGCCGACCAGGGCGACGTCCTGGAACAGGCCGTCCTTCGCGTCGCGGATCGCGCGCGGCAGCAGCACGAGCCGACCCGCCAGATGGCGTTCGGCCCACGCCTCGAGCGCCGCGTAGTCGGTCAGAGCCGGCACCTCGCGATCCGCGTCGCCCTGCGCCCCGGCGAGCCGCTCCTCCAAGATCGCGATCCGCAGCCGCGCGGCACGGAGTTCGCGCAAGGCCTCGTCGCGCTCCTTTTCGGCCTCGTCGAGGAGGATCTCGAGCTCCCCGCGTCGCGTCTCGAACTGCGCTTCCTGCTCGGCAGCCCGCTGCTTCAGGCCGCGGATCTCCTCTTCGGCCAGCTCCAGGAGCTTTTCGGTCGTCTGCCCGGCGGCGCGGGCCTCGGCCAGCCGGATCTCCCGTGCCCGATCCTGCACCCGGGCGAAGGTCGGAACCTCGAGCTCGGGCCGCGCCGGGCCGAGGCTCTCGCGCGCCACGAGCAGCGAGAGATGGATCTGGAAGGGCGTTCCGCTGTCCTGCTCGAAGCTGCGGATCCGCTCGGGAAGGAACAAAGGGTGCCTCGTCCAGCCGTCGCGATCCGGATCGAAGGGCGCGCGATAGACGCGCACTGCACCGAGATAGCACCCCCAGGCTTTGCCGAGTGCGCCGGACAGCTCGAAGCTCTGCTTGACCGGGAGGAGGTGAACCTCGGCGATGCCAGCGAGCCGCTCGGCCAGCCGTTTGGGCTGCAGGATCGCCGTCCAGGGCTGCTCTTGGCCCTCGACGAAGGAGATCACGATCGCCGGGAGCGCGCGGTCGGGATGCCGCAGATGCAGGGCCAGCGCCTTCCCGTCCTCGCAGCGGCGCGGGGCGAGCCCGACGAGCGAGGAGCCGGCGCGAAGTCCGATCTTGCCGACGACGTAGCGCGCGATGCGCGGAACCGAGACCTCGAGGACGGGGCTCTCCTCGCGCGCGGCGAGGTCGAGCTTGAGGCCGAAGCGCAGCTCGGCCGCACCCCGTGCCAAGGTGATCTCGGTGCGCCAGACCCGCCCCGGAAACGACTCGTCGGGATAACGCAATCGCGCGGCCCAGAGCTCGCCTTGGGCGCTCTCGGCGCGTGCCACCTCCGCCATCGAGCCGCCGTGATCCACGCCGAACGGACCGAAATTCCACGCCTCGGGTGGCAGCTTGCCGGCGCGCTGCTCGAGCCATTGCAGGGTCGCCCGGCGGATTCGATCCGCCGCCGCCTGCGGATCGCGAGCCGCCACGATCCCGCGGATCCGCGCCAAAGGGAAGAGCCGCGTCGGCCCCGCCGGGAGTGGCCGCCCCGGGGGCTCCACCATCCCCGCCGGCTCCGGCGCGGCGGCTGGATCCGACCCGACCATCGCCGTACCTTTCGCCGTCCTCGCTCGATTGGCCGCCCTGGAGCGATGCCACGATCCGCCCCGACCGCGAAGACGACCCGTGCCCGGCCGCGGCGCCCCCGGTTGGCCCCACCGGCCGGACCGTGTAAGATTCATGTGGTATCGAGCTTTTCTCGTGCCGCTGAGATCAGGGAGGAACGCCCTATGAGCAATCGCCGGCTCGCGCTCGTCCTGAGCACGTTCGCTGCCATCGCCACGGCGCCCGCGCTCGCCGGCGCGGGCGAGGCCACGCCCGAGGCGCTGGTCGATGCGCTCAACGCCGTCTTCGGCAAGCACAAGGGCCTGCGCGCCTCGCACGCCAAGGGTGTCTGCGCCGAGGGCCGCTGGCTGCCGACCGCCGAGGCCCGCGCCCTCTCGACGAGCCCGCTGTTCGCCGGCGAGGGGCGGGTGACCGCCCGCTTCTCCATGGCCGGCGGCAACCCCAAGGTATCGGACAAGAGCCGCACGCCCCGCGGCCTCGCCCTTCACATCGAGCTGCCGGGCGGTGCGGAACACGATTTCGTGATGCTCTCGACCCCGGTCTTCGCCGCCAAGGATCCGGACACCTTCCTCGGCCTCTTGCGCGCCCGCGCACCCGATCCGGCGACCGGTAAGCCCGACCCGGAGAAGGCCAAGGCCTTCATGGACGCGCATCCCGACACCAAGGTGCAGCCG
>JANWZN010000198.1 GCA_025054575.1 Geminicoccaceae bacterium
CCGCGAGCGGTCCCGCTGAGCGGGCCGCGAGCGCGTCGTGAAAGGCGTCGACGGCACCCGCGATCGTCGCGAAGAAGGCATCCGGCCGCGGGCCGCGGCCGAGCTGGAAGCGTGTCACTGCCAACAGGTCGCGGGCGCTTTCGGCCAAAAGCCCGAGTGCCGTGCCGCTCGAGCGGAGAAACCGGTCGACCGCCTCGTGGTAACGGGTCGGCTCGAGGCGTTCGAAGCGGCCGTCGACCAGGTCGAGCCGCGCGGTGCCGTCGGTACAGGCCAGCACCATCTGCCAGATCGGCCAACGCGTGCCGACGGCGAAGGCGAGCTGGGCGGTGCCGCGCTCGCCTTGGAGCGCGAGCTGCCAGCTGGTGACGAGGTCGCGGCCGGGGCCGAGGGCGCGCGGCGGTCCGGGACGCGCGTCCAGCAGTTGCAACGGTCCGAGCAGCGCGTCGAGCAAGGAAAGCGGATGGACCGCCTGCTCGAGGAGGAGATTGAGCGCGCTCTTGAACATCCAGTGCCCGGTCTGACCGGCCTCGAGTTGGCGAAGCGGCATGTGGAAGACTGCCGCCACGTGCCGAATGCGCCCGAGACGGCCCGCGGCCAGCGTCCGCTGGAGCCGGCGAAAGGCCGGGTGAAACAGGTAGTTCTGATCGCAGCCCAGCACCGCGCCGGCTCGTGCTGCCACGTCCTCGAGGGCGCGCGCGTCGGCGCTGCTCGCCGCCAGCGGCTTCTCGACCAGGCAGTCGATGCCGGCCGCGAGCAGGGGTTCGGCGGCCGAGCGATGCGCCGAGGGGGGCACGAGCACGTGTGCCGCGCGGCAGAGGCCGCTCGCCCTCAGCTCTTCGGGCGTGCCGAATAGGGCGGCCGCACCACAGGAGCGGGCGAGCCGCTCGGCCCGCACCCGAACCGGATCGACCACCGCCACGATCCGGAGATCCCGTCTCCTGACGAGTGCGGCCGCGTGCGTCGCGGCGATCTGACCGGCGCCGATCAGGGCGACGGGGCGCGGTGGTGCGGTGGGGTCTGCGGCGACCATGCAATCGTCGTTCGAGCCGGAGGGCGAGGCTGGCCCCGATCGCGAGCGTCCGGGGTCCTCGGGCCGAGGTTCTTGACACGTGATGCCGATCGGGTCGACGCCGGCGTATCGGCGAGCACATCATGATGGGCTCGGCCGACCGGCCGCGATGCTTCGCGACCGTCGGACGTCGCCCTTCGGACACGCGGCCGCCGGTTGCGGCGTGGCGGAGGGGAGCATGGCAGCGGTGCAGCGGCAGGCGAACCTCGAAGCGAGCAGCGGGCTCGGCCGGCCCGGCGCGGCCCAGCGCTTCGCGGCGTTCCTCGCGCGCGTGCTCGGCCCCACCACCGGGCCGGGTGGTGTGCGCCTGCACACGATCGCGACCATGCGTTGGATCGCGGTGGTCGGCCAACTGTTCACGGTGCTCTTCGTCCACTTCTCGCTAGGCATCGAGCTTCCGCTGGCACCCATTCTGCCGGCGATCCTGCTGACCGCGCTGTTGAACCTGGCGCTCGTGGTCTCCTTCCGCGCTGCCGCTCGGCTCGGCGAGTGGCCGGCGACCGCGCTGTTCGCCTACGACGTCGTGCAGCTCTGCTATCTGCTTCTGCTCACGGGCGGGCTGCACAATCCCTTCGCGGTGCTCCTGCTCGTGCCCGTGGCGATGGGGGCGGCGACGCTCGGCATGATGCCGACCGTGATGCTCACGCTCCTCGCCGTCCTGGGCGCGGCGTTGCTCGCCGTTCTGCCGGAAGGGCTGCCGTTTCGGGGCGGGCCGCTCGTCCTGCCCGGGCTCTATCTCTTGGCGGTCTGGACCGGGCTCGGGCTCGCTGCGATCCTCGTCGCCATGTTCACCTGGAGTATCGCCGAAGAGGCCCGCCGCCACGCCGCGGCCTTGGCCGCAACCCAACGGGCACTCGCCCGCGAGCAGAAGATGTCGGCCCTGGGTGGCCAGGCCGCAGCTGCGGCCCACCTCCTGGGCAGCCCCCTGGGCACGATCTCGGTGATCGCGAAAGAGCTCGTTCGCGAGCTGCCGGCCGACAGCCCGCTCGCCGAGGAGGCGCGCGAGCTGCTGGCGCAAGCCCAACGCTGCCGCGAGATCCTCCAGACCCTCGGTCGGCGGCCGCAGGACGCGTCCGGCGCGCGCTACGCACGCGCCCCGTTCAGCGCGCTCCTGCAGACCATCGCCGAGGATCTGGCGCGGCCGGGCAAGAGCTTCGAAATCCGCGTGGAGGCGGAGGCGGGAGCCGCGGAGCCCGAACTCGTGCTGCCGCCGGCGCTGCGACACGCGCTCGCCAACTACATCGACAACGCGCTGCGGCACGCCGAGAGCCGGGTCGTGCTCACCGTCCGGCCGGGTCGCGAGCGGCTCGTGCTCGAGATCACCGACGACGGTCCGGGGTTCCCGCCCGAGCTCCTCGACTGGGTCGGCGAGCCTTATCTGACGACCCGGCGGGGCGAAGGCGGGCTCGGGCTCGGGATCTTCATCGCCAACACCTTGCTTGCCCGCAGCGGTGCCATGGTCCATTTTGACAATCAAACGAAGGGGGCGCGCGTGACCGTGGTCTGGCCGCTGGCCGACCTGGAGCGTGCTCAGGAGGAACACGACCAATGAGCCTGGAGCCGAGGGGAGGGACCGCGGGTGCCGCGGGGTCGGCGGGCGAGCGCACCCCACCCGCCGACGGTCCCGTCTTGATGCTGGTCGACGACGATGCGCCCTTGCGGCGCAGCCTGCAGCGGGCGATGGAGCGCCGCGGCTTCCGGGTCTTCCCGGCCGAGAGTCTCAAAGCCGGGATCAGCCTCGCCCACAGCATCAAGCCCGATTACGCGGTGGTCGACCTCCGCCTCGAGGACGGCAGCGGCATCGAGCTCGTCAAGAAACTGCGCGAGCTGCATCCGCAGGCTCGCGTGGTGATCCTCACCGGCTACGGCAACATCGCGACCGCGGTCGCGGCGGTCAAAGCCGGTGCGATCGACTATCTCGCCAAGCCGGTCGACGCCGACGACGTGATCGATGCGCTCCTGTCGACCGGTAGCGGGCTGCCGCCGCCGCCCGCCAACCCGATGTCGGCCGATCGGGTCCGCTGGGAGCACATCCAGCGGGTCTTCGAGCAGTGCAATCGCAACGTGTCGGAGACCGCCCGGCGGCTCAACATGCATCGTCGGACGCTGCAGCGGATCCTCAACAAGCGGGCGCCGCGCGAGCGCGAAGGAACCTGAGCCGAGGGCTTCGGCTCGCGGGGCGGCGCCACCGATCGTCGAGGGGAGGCTGACGAGGATGGCGAGCGAGGTCCAACCGGTTCCGGCCGTGGGCGGCCGCGTGCCGCTGCGGGTGTTGCTGGTCGACGACGACGCACCCCTGCGACGCCAGCTGGTCCGAGCCCTCGAACGCGAAGGGTTCTCGGTCGCGACCGCGGCCAGCCTCGGCGAAGCCTATCAGGTCGCGGCCGAGGAGCCGCCCGATTGCGCGGTGCTCGACCTCAATCTCGAAGACGGCCACGGCCTTCAGCTCCTCGACACGCTCAAGGAGCTGCGACCCGGCTGTCGCGTCGTCGTCCTGACCGGCTACGACAGCATCGCTTCCTCGGTGGTCGCGCTCAAAGCCGGCGTCGCGCACTACTTGGCCAAGCCGGTGGCGCCCGAAACCGTGATCGCGGCGCTCAAGGGCGAACTCGAGGAGCCGGAGCCGGCGGTCGACCAGCCGATGTCGGCCGATCGGATCCGCTGGGAGCACATCCAGCGGGTCTTCGAGCAGTGCAACCGCAACGTGTCGGAGACCGCCCGCCGCCTCAACATGCATCGCCGCACCCTGCAACGGATCCTGGCCAAGCGCGCTCCTCGCTGAACCCCGCGGACGTTCGCGGCTAGTTCCGCCCGGCGAGTGTTTCGAACATGACCACGTAGCCGCGGCGGGCGAGCTCGCTCTGACCACCGCCGAGGCCGATCGCGAGCGCCTGGGACGTGCGCACCTTGCCGGGCGAGACATAGGTCGCGTTGAACCCGGCGCGCCCGAGCCGGCCGTCGACCAGGCTCGCCCACATCTCTTTCATGTTCGGCCCGCGCAGGATCATGATCGTATCGAGCCGGCGGCCGATCGTGGCTTTGGCGTCGAGGTTGAGCCAGAGCGCGAAGGCGCGGTTGAGCGCCTTGATGCCACGCTCCGCGTCGAGGATGAGCGCCGGCAGCGGGCAGGCCTCGAGGACCCGGACGAGATCGTTGCTGTTGCCGGCGAGCGACAGTCGCTCGAGTTCGTTCTGCAGGGTCTGGGAGCGCAGCCGCGCGTGGATGAGCGCGAAGGTCCGAAGCGTAGAGGCGAGGTTGGTGCGGTCGGGCGTCGCCGCGGCGACCTCGTTGACCAGCGCCGACAGGCGGAGTCCGCGGCTGTCCGCCACCTCCTTGAGATAGCTCCAGAACTCGTTCTCGAGCTTGATCGAGGTGCGCACCTCGCCGATGCGCATGGTCTTCCGGATCATCCGCCGAGCCCTTCGTTCACGGGAGCCTCAATGCGCACCCCGATACACCAACCTTCGCCTCGATGCGATTGAGACGGAAGATGAGCGCGGATACCCTAATTATGCGTTAACAATGGGCTGTGCCCGCGCTACCCCTTCCAGGACCGCTCCCGCTCCGAGGTGACGCATGAACGCTCCGGCCGCCGCTTCCTCGCCCGCCCCCGCGGTCCCGGCTCCGGCCACGGCTCCGAGCCCCGGTGCTGCGGCCGGCGCGCCGATCGTC
>JANWZN010000199.1 GCA_025054575.1 Geminicoccaceae bacterium
ACGACAAGCCGGATCTGCTCGTCGAGGCGTGGGCGCTCGTGGCCGAGCGGGGCTGGCGGGGCTATAGTCCCGTGGCGCTCGCGCGGCGGACCGGCCGATCGCTGGTCGAGATCTACGCCCTCTTTCCCGATCGGCGGGCGCTCGTGACGGCACTCGGTCACCGGTTGGATGCGGCGATGCTGGACCTGCCGCTGGCCGAGCTCGAGGGCATGAGCGTGCGCGAGCGCCTGTTCGAGCTCTTGATGCGCCGGTTCGAGGCGATGCGGCCGTTTCGCGACGGGCTGCGCGCCGCCGGGCGTGCGGTCTGTTGCGATCCGGTGCTGCTCTGCGGCACGATCGCCAACCTCGATCGCGCCGCCGACTGGCTCTTGGAGGTCGCCGAGGCCGAGCTGCGCGGCCCGGCCGGGCGGATCGGCCGACGCGCCCTGCAACTGGCCTATGTGCGCAGCTTCAAGGTCTGGCTCGACGACGACACCGCCGATCTGGCGCGCACCATGGCCGAGCTCGACCGCCGGCTCGGCGAGCTCGAGACCGTAGCGCGCTTGTTCGGGCTCGGCCGCAGCACCCGCGAGCGGGGTGCCGAGGGCACCGGGGCGGGCGGCACCGGCGAGGCGCCGGCGCCGGCCTGAGCCCGATCAGGGCGGGACCAGCTCGAGCGTCCGCTCGCGCGCGAAGCTCTGCTCGCCGCGGCGAACCTCGACCGAAGCTCGCCAGGTCCCGGTCGGCCAGCCGGCCTCCGGGCGGCGGCGGCCGGCCCAGCGGATCGCCAAGGCCTGGTCGCGATCCTGCTCGGCCTCGTGATCGACGACCGGGCGGCCGCTCGGATCGAGTAGCCGCAAACGCCAGCGATCGCCCTTGGCGAGGCCGAAGCCGCGCGCCCACACTACCAGCGCCGGCGCGTCGGCCGGAAGTGCGGCGGTCCGGTGTTCGCCGCGGTCGAGCTCGGCACGCTCGGGTGCGCGCATGGCGACGCCGAGGCCGGTGAGCGGGACGGCGCGGTAGGCGAGCGCGGCGGCGACCTCGGGCTTCCACCAACCCGGCCCGGAGCCCGGGCAGGTTCCCTCGCCGACCACCGCACCGGTGAACGGGTCGATCGAGCGGCCGGCCACGCGCAGCTCGAAATGCAGATGCGGAAACGAGCTGAGCCCGGACAGGCCGACCAGGCCCAGAGGTTGCCCCGTGCGGACCTCCTGACCGCGCGCGACGCGCACGCTGCCGCGCCGCAAATGGCAATACTGGGTCTGGCGGCCCTGGCCGTGATCGAGCAACACGCCGTTGCCGCATTCCCGACCCGCGACCGCTTCGCGGCCGCGGCGTTCGACCGGATCGTCGGGCTCGCCGTCGCGGGTGGCGAGCACGATCCCGTCGGCGGCGGCGAGCACCTCGACACCCTCGGCCATCGCGGAAAGGTCGGCGATCGCGAAATCGATCCCGTCGTGCCCGTCGTACGCGAGCCGGCCGCAGGCGACGTCGCGCACTCCCGGCCCCGGGTCCTGGTCGACGTGGTGTGCGATCCAGCAGTCGACCCCGGGCGTGCAGCGGATCGGCAGGCCGAGTTCGAGGGCGGCAGCCGCGCGGGCGAGGGCGAGCCAGAGGCAGGCCGAGAGGATCGCAGCGTTAATCGGATGTTTACCCCAATCCGGCATCCTCGCCTCCGGGCGCTGAACGACCCGGAGATGAACACGTGTCGACCGAGATCGCGCAAGCCCGTTACACGGCGCGGTCCGCTTGCCCTAGGAGCGGACGGCCCGGAGAAGTGTCGCAAGGACGGGGCGGTCGACGTCTTGACCGAGACGGACCGCTCCTCGCGCCCGCATCCCGATCCGAGACGGGAGGGCCGTCTCGAGGGGGAGCCGGGCGCGGCTCGGGCGCCGGGCGGGGAGCACGGGCCGTTGGTCGCCCGACGCGTCGACGCCCACCGCGGGATCCACGGAAAAGGCGGTCTCTCCGACCACCGAACGAGGCGCGGGCTCGAGACCATGCGGTCGATCGGCTGCTTCGTTCGAGGTCGGCAACAAAGCGAGCGCGATGTCGCGGCCCGGGTGGGCTGGACGGGTCCGTGTCGGGGTGGCCGACCTGCTCGCGAGCGACGTGCCAGGGTGCCACGAGACGATCCTCGACTATCTCGGGGCGACCCTGGGCGCTCTCTCCCCGCGCCGAGCGAGCCGGGTCGGAGCCTTTTCGAAGCGTTGGTCCTGCGCCGGTACGCGACGGCTTTGCTCGCTCGTCTCGGTCGCAGCTGGAAAGCCCGGTTCGAGCTCTCGGACGAGGAGCTCCGCATGCTCGCTCTCCTGTGCCGACCCGCCGCACCGGTCTCCTCGATCGACCGGTACGCCGCGGTTTCTCGGCACGACGCGCCCGTGGCGATCGCAGCTTCGCCCGAGGGCTCGCCCGAGCGGGCGCCATTCTGCGGTCCCCGGTCGTGTCCACGATGGTCGGGGCGGCGAAGCTGTCCGTCCCGAGCGACGATGTCCGGTCCGGCTTCCTCGCGGCCGCCGCCGATGCCCACCGGCTCGCGATCGAAGGTCGGAATCCTGCAGGGGCCGGATCCTTCGCGCCGAGTGCGCCTGCCTCGCGCCCCTCGACCCGGGGATCGGCCCTCGCGGCCGATCTCTCGGGCGCGCCGATGCATCAGGCGCGGTTGGCGGGCGCGCGGCCCAAGAATGCACCGGAGCGTCGCGCGCGCCGTGGTCGACACCGCCTCGGTCGGACTCTCGTGACGCAGCGGATGACCGCGATGGTCGACAGCCGGCCCGAAGCGGCCGCCGAAGTCGCCAAGCCGCTGCGACCCCGTCTCCTCCGGTCCCGATTGCTGTTCGACCGCGCGACCGCCGCACCCGGGCCCGGCGGTTCGTTGCCGGGCGGCGTCGTTCTCTTGGCCGCGCGAGCGGGTCGGATCGCCCTCCACGGCCCGGGAACGGCCGAACTTGCTCGGCGCCGACGGCCTCGCCTCGATGGCCCGAGCGCCTCCGGCGGGCGGCGCCGCGACCATGCGGGACAGGCGGTCGGCCCGCCTCCGGCCGGCGCCCGACCGGCTGCGAGGGGCAGGCCGGCGACCTGCCAAATCGGCGCGGACCGCCCGGACCCGCCCCGGCACCGGCGCGGGCTTCCACTCCTGCGGCCGAGGCGGGATCGGATCGCCCCCCGCGAACCCGCGCGCCGAAGCTCGCCGCGAGGAAGGCCCCATGGGCGGGTGGGCGGGTGCGATCCGGGGACCCGCCGCATCCAGCTCCGGCCCTAAGCGCGGTCGCAGGCTGGTGGGCAAAATCTGCCGGTCGAAGGGGCGCGACCGGCAAGGCTTGCCTAGCGAGCCGGAAGACTTTGCCGGCCCGCGCGCGGGCCGACCGGTCGGCTGGCCCGGAGCGCAGGCGAGCGGCCGCCTGGCACGATAGCTGCAAAAAGTTCCGCGCCGGTATGCCGGTCGCAGGGCAAGACGCCTGGAGCAACCTTCAAGTAGAGGGACCCTCTCATGCCGAACAGCATCGTCACCAACACCGCCGCCAACACCGCGCTGCGCTATCTGCAGATGAACAGCGGCTCGGCCTCGAGCTCGGTGGCCAAGCTCTCCTCCGGCTCGCGGATCGTGAAGGCCTCCGATGACGCCGCTTCGCTTGCGGTCGGCACCAAGCTCAAGGCGGACATCGCGGCCTTGAAGCAGGCCCAGGTCAACACCACGCAGGCCACGAGCCTGTTGCAGGTGGCCGACGGCGGCATGGCGCGGGTCGCCGACATCCTGCAGCGGATGAAGGCGCTGGCGGTGCAGGCCTCCTCGGGTTCGCTCACCAACACCGAGCGCGCCTATCTGAACGAAGAGTTCACGCAGCTGCGCACCCAGATCGACGACATCGCCGGGCAGACCCGGTTCAACGGCCAGGCGCTCCTCGACGGCAGCAACGGCAAATTCATCGAGAACGTTGCGGTGACCATGGCGTCGGGGTCCGCTTCTGTCCGGCTCGCGGGCAATGCCGCGGCCGGGACTTACAATCTGACCTACGATGGCACGGACACGTTCACGCTCACCGACGGTACGGTCACGGAGACCTATCAGACCTCGTGGGCCAGCGGGCAGGTGGTGTTCGACGGTACCCTGACCTTCCGCAATCTCGGCGTGAGCGTGTCGTTCCAGAACATGGACATCACTGACGGCACGGTGGACATCGATTTCGATGTTGCTGGTGGCACCGGCTTGGACTTCATGGTCGGCACGGACTCGGCCGATACGATTTCCGTCAGCTTGTCCGACCTCACCACGACGGGCCTCGGTCTCGCCGGCTCGACGATCGACACGGCGACCAATGCCAGCAGCGCCTCCACCGCTCTCGACACCGCGATCGGGCTCGTCAACGCGGCGCGCGCGAGCGCCGGCGCGCTGATGTCGCGCTTCGACGCGGCCAGCGCCAATCTCGCCACTAGCATCGAGAACATCGACGCGGCCCGCTCGGGGCTCTTGGATGTCGACGTCGCGGCCGAGATGGCCAAGTTCTCGAGCGCCCAGGTGCTGATGCAGGCCAACGTGGCGATGCTCGCCCAGGCCAACCAGATGCCGCAGATTGCCCTCAAGCTGCTCGGGTGACGCGGGCAGAGCGCAGGCGGGCCCGGAGCTCACGGACGCGGCTCCGGGCCCCTCGGCGTGACGCGTCCCCTTTGAGGAGGAGCCGCCCATGCCCATC
>JANWZN010000019.1 GCA_025054575.1 Geminicoccaceae bacterium
AGGTCGCCGAGATCGCGCTGCCCGCCTACACGGTCGCGCGCGCCAAGCTGCCGGCGGGCACCTATCGTACCGTCACCGGCCACGAGGCGCTCGCCTTCGGCCTCCTCGACGGCGCGCGCAACGCCGCCCTCGAGCTCGTCTTCTGCTCCTATCCGATCACCCCGGCCTCGGGCCTCCTCCACCTCCTGGCCGGGATGCGCGGCCTCGGCGTCACGACCTTCCAGGCCGAGGACGAGATCGCCGCGGTCTGCGCCGCGCTCGGCGCGTCCTATGCCGGTGCCATCGGGGTCACCGCGAGTTCGGGGCCCGGCATCGCGCTCAAGACCGAGGCGATCGGCCTCGCGGTCGCGACCGAGCTGCCGCTCGTGGTGATCGACGCGCAGCGCGCCGGCCCCTCGACCGGCATGCCGACCAAGACCGAGCAGTCCGACCTTTTGCAGGCCGTCTGGGGCCGCAACGGCGACACCCCGCTCGTGGTCCTCGCTGCCGCGAGCCCGGCCGACTGCTTCGTGATGGCGCGCGAGGCGATCCGCTTGGCCGTCCACCACATGACGCCCGTGATGCTGCTGACCGACGGCTTTCTCGCCAACGCGGCCGAGCCCTGGCGGCTGCCCGAACTCGCTGCCGAGCCCGAATTCCCGGTCCGCTTCCACACCGACCGCGAGGGCTTCCGGCCCTATCGGCGCGACCCTCGGGGCGTGCGGCCCTGGGTCGTGCCGGGCACGCCCGGCCTCGCGCACCGCATCAGCGGCCTCGAAAAAGACTACGAGACCGGCGCCATCTCCTACGATCCGGCCAACCACGCCCGGATGACCGAGGCTCGCTGGAACAAGATCCTCGCGGTCGCCGACGACATCCCGGCGCAGGCTTGCGAGCAGGGCGAACCCGGGGCCGCGCTCGCGCTCGTGGGCTGGGGCAGCAGCTTCGGGCCGATCGCCGATGCGGTCGCCCGGGCCCGCGCCCGCGGCCGCGACGTGGCCCAGGTCCACCTCCGCCATCTCTGGCCGTTGCCGCGCAATCTCGGCGACCTTCTGAAGAGTTTCGGGCGGATCCTCGTGCCCGAGATGAACAAGGGCCAGTTGGCCGCCCTCTTGCGCGCCGAATACCTCGTCCCGGCCGAGCGGCTCACCAAGGTCACCGGCCGGCCGTTCACCGTCGAGGAGCTCGAGCGCGCGATCGACCGCTGCTTCGGAGAGGGTCCGTGAACGCCCCCGCCCGCACCCTGGAGCCCAAGGATTACGCCTCCGACCAGGAGGTTCGCTGGTGCCCGGGCTGCGGCGACTACGCGATCTTGAAGGCGGTCGAGAAGGCGCTGGCCGAGCTCCGGGCCGATCCCGACCGCACCGTCTTCGTCTCCGGCATCGGCTGTGCCGCCCGCTTTCCCCACTATCTCGCTACCTACGGCTTCCACGGCATCCACGGCCGCGCGCCCGCACTCGCCACCGGGATCAAGCTCGCCAAGCCCGAGCTCGACGTCTGGGTGGTGGGCGGCGACGGCGACATGTTGGCGATCGGCACCAACCATCTCGTCCATGCGTTGCGCCGCGACGTCGATCTCGTGATCTTGATCCTCGACAACCGGATCTACGGCCTCACCAAGGGCCAGGCCTCGCCCACCACACCCTTGGGCACGCGGACGAGCTCCACACCGCTGGGCGTGGTCGAGCGGCCGCTTTCGGCCTGCGCCTTGGCCCTTGCCGCCGGTGCCCGCTTCGTTGCGCGCGCCATCGACATCCAGCAGAAGCTGTTGCCCGAGATCCTCGTGCGCGCCCACGACCAGCCGGGTGCGGCGATGGTCGAGATCTTGCAGAACTGCGTGATCTACGCCGACGGCGCCTGGTCGCACCTGACCGAGAAGGCGGTCGCGGCCGACGCCCAGCTCCTGCTCCGCCACGGCGAGCCGCTGCTCTTTTCGGGCGGCCGCAAGGGTTTGCGTTCGGCGCGCGATCGGGTCGGCCTCGAGGTCGTCGAGGTCGGCCCGGAGGGGCCGGAAGCCGCGGGTGTGCTCCGCCACGACGAGCACGATCGCACGCTCGCGGGGCTTCTGGCGGCGCTCGAGCCGCCGATGCCGGTGGCGCTGGGCGTGCTCTACGCCGATCCCGCGGCCACGAGCTTCGAACGCGCGCTGCGCGCCCAGAACGAGGCGGCGCGCGCCCGCGACCCCGGCCTCGATCTGGCCGCGCTCATGCGGCGGGCGCCGACCTGGGAGGTCGCGGGCTGATCAGGCCGCGCGCGGCCGTTCGACCGGCAGGCCCGCCCGTCGCCAGGCGTCCATCCCGCCCGCGAGCTGCACCGCGCGCATGCCGCGCTCGTTCAAAAAGCGCACGGCCGGGATCGAGCGATGGGCGGTCTTGCAGACCGCGACGACCTCGCTGCCGGCCGGGAGGTTCAAGGCATCGAACCGGGCCGCGAGTTCCTGGACCGGGACGTGACGCGCCCCGGGCACCGTGCCCTCGGCCACCTCGCCCGCCGTGCGGACGTCCAGGATCACGGGCGCGCGGCCTTCGCGGATGCGGCGTGCCAGTTCCTCGGGTGCGATCTCCGGCACCCGGCCGAACGGCAACCATTGCCACCAACGCATGCGTCACCGGGAGAAGAGCAGATGGTCGGAGCGGCGTGATTCGAACACGCGACCCCTGCCTCCCGAAAGCAGTGCTCTACCAGGCTGAGCTACGCTCCGACCGGGGCCGAGCGGGGAGATAATCGGCTCCGGCCCGGTCCGCAAGCCCGCAGGCCGGCGCCGTCGTCGCGGTCGCTCAATAGGCCCGGTGGACGCAGAAATCGACGAGGCCCGCAAGCGCGTCGCGCGCGGGCGAGCGCGGGAAGATCGAAAGCGCCTCCTTGGCGGTGCGGCCATAGGCCTCGGCCCGCGCGATCGTGGCCTCGATCGCGCGATGGCGGGCCAAGATCCGCTGCGCTTCGACGAGATCGGCCTCGCTCTGCTCGACCTTCTCGAGCGTGCGCCGCCAGAACGCCCGCTCCCGCTCGTCGCCCTTGGAAAAGGCCACGAGGATGGGCAGGGTGATCTTGCCCTCGCGGAAATCGTCGCCCACCGCCTTGCCGAGCTCGGCCTCGCGCGCGCTGTAATCGAGCGCGTCGTCGATCAGCTGGAAGGCCACGCCGAGCGCCTCGCCGTAAGCCCGCAGCGCCAGTCGCTCCGCCCGCGGCCGGCCGGCCACGGCCGCACCCAGTTCGCACGCCGCCCGGAAGAGCGCCGCGGTCTTGCCGGTGATCATCGCGAGATAGGCTTCTTCGCTCGTCCCGGTGTCGTTGGCGGTCACGAGCTGCTGGACCTCGCCTTCCGCGATCTCGGCCGAGGCGTCGGCGAGGATGCCCAGGACCTCGAGATGGCCGACCGAGACCAGGAGTTGAAAGGCCCGGCTGAACAGGAAATCGCCCACCAGCACCGGGGCCTTGTTGCCCCAGAGCGCGTTGGCACTCGCTCGGCCGCGGCGCAGCTCGCTGTCGTCGACCACGTCGTCGTGCAGGAGCGTGGCGGTGTGGATGAACTCGACCGCGGTCGCGAGCGCTACGTGATCCTCGCCCGGATAGCCGCACAGCCGGGCAGAGAGCAGCGCCAGCATCGGCCGGATCCGCTTGCCGCCGGCTGCGATCAGATGCCGCGCCAGCTCGGGGATGAGCGCCACCTCGCTCTGCAGCTTCTCGAGGATCAGCCGATTGACCCGCGCCATGTCCTCGGCGACCAGCGCCTGGGCCTGTTCGAGTGCCGAGCGCACCGGCTCGTCGCGCTGTGCTGCTGCCACCGACACGCGGCGTCTCCCTCGACCCGGCCGCCCGCTCGGGTCATGTTGCCGCTCACTTAGAGCCCGTCGGAGCCCCTGGCAAATGTGCCCGGTCAGCGCAGTGGCGAGCCCGGCCACGGCCGAACCCGCGACCACGATCGACCCGCTCTTGGGCGGGCGGGTGCGGCTGTTGCAGCCGCGCACCGGCTACCGCGTCGCGATCGACCCCGTGCTGTTGGCGGCCGCGGTCGGGGCAAGGGCCGGCGAGCACGTGCTCGATGCCGGCTGCGGCACCGGTGCCGCCGCCCGCTGCCTCGCCGCGCGCTCGCCCGAGGTCCGCGTGGTCGGCCTCGAGCGCGATCCCGAGAGTGCCGCGCTCGCGCGCGCGAGCGTCGCCCTCAACCGCCTCGAGGGCCGGGTCCGCATCCTCGAGGGCGATCTCGGAAGACCACCGCGCGAGCTCCGCGCCACGGGCTTCGCTTGGGTGATGAGCAACCCGCCCTTCCACGAACCGGGCCGCACCGAGCCGCCTGCGGACGGGAGCCGGCAGCGGGCGCGGCTCGAGAGCCTGCCGCTCGAGCGCTGGATCGCCGCCTGCCTCGCGCGGCTCGCCCCGGGCGGCCGGCTCGTGCTGATCCATCGCGCCGATCGTCTCGATGCGATCCTGGCGAGCCTCGCCGGGCGGGCGGGTGCGATCGACATCTTTCCGCTGTGGCCCAAGCCCGGGCGACCGGCCGGCCGGGTGCTCGTGCGCGCCCGCAAGGGCAGCCGCGCGCCGGCGCGGCTGTTGCCGGGTCTCGTCTTGCACCGCGCGGATGGCACCTATACCGAGGCCGCGGAATCGATCCTGCGCGGAGCCCAGCCCCTGCCATGGTGAAGGCGAGCACGAGCTCGGCACCGGCCGAGCGTCCCTGGTGGGCGTTCTGGCGGCGGCCGCAGATCGTGCCGGCGATCCGGCTCTCGGGCGTGATCGGCAATCTGCCGTTGCGCGGCGCCGGGCTCGCGCTTTCCGGGCTCGAGCGGGCGATCGATCAGGCCTTCGCGGTCAAGCGGGCCCCCGCGGTCGCCCTGATCGTCAACAGCCCGGGCGGCTCGGCCGCGCAGTCGGCGCTGCTCGCGCAGCGGATCCGCCGGCTCGCCGAGCAGAAAGGGCGCCCGGTGATCGCCTTCGTCGAGGACGTCGCCGCCTCGGGCGGCTACTGGCTCGCCACCGCTGCCGACGAAATCGTGGTCGAGGCGACCTCGATCCTGGGCTCGATCGGGGTGATCAGCGCCGGCTTCGGCTTCGGGGAGGCGATCGCTCGGCTCGGGATCGAGCGGCGCGTCCACACCGCGGGCGCCCGCAAGAGCTTCTTGGACCCGTTCCGTCCCGAGCGGCCCGAGGATCTCGAGCTGTTGCGCGAGCTCCAGAGCTCGATCCACGAGCGCTTCAAAGAACAGGTGCGGACCCGCCGCGCCGGCAAGCTCAAAGCCCCGGAAGAGGAGCTCTTCGACGGCCGGGTCTGGATCGGGACACGCGCGGTCGAGCTCGGCCTCGCCGATGCGGTGGGCGAGCCGCGCGCCTTCCTCGAGGAGCGCTTCGGCCCCGATGTCGTGCTGCGCGTCGTCAACCAGCCGCGCCGGCGGCTGGTCGAGCGGCTGGGCCTCGGGACGCTCGCGGCCGAGGCGGCGGTCGAGACCTTGGCGCTCCTCGAAGAGCGGGCCATGTTGCGAAGGCTCGGTCTCTGAGCGCGGGAAGCGGCGATGTTCACCTTGAGCTTCGGCAAGATCCTGGTCGTCGTCCTGGTGATCGTCGCCGCCTGGAAGGGCCTGCGCCTCTTGGGCGCGCTGCAGAAGAAGCTCGAGCAGGCGCAGCGCCAGCCACCCGCACCCACAGCCGGGTCGGGCAGGGCCACGGAGACGACCGACCTCGTGCAATGCCCGCGCTGCGGTACCTGGGTTCCCAACGGCACCTGGTGCCCGAGCGTGGACGAGTGCCGGATCCGGCGAACCTGAACGCCGCACCCGCCTTGACCCGGCTCCGCGGCGCCTTCTAGAGCGTGTGCACCGCAACACGAGGCCAGCCGAAACCGAGCGCCGACGTGGCCCACCACCGCCCGCCGAGCTTCCAGGACCTCATCCTGCGCCTCCAACATTTCTGGAGCGAGCGCGGCTGCCTGATCCTGCAGCCCTACGACATGGAGGTGGGCGCAGGCACCTTCCATCCGGCGACGACCTTGCGGGCCCTCGGGCCCGAGCCCTGGAAGGCGGCTTACGTCCAGCCCTCGCGGCGACCGACCGACGGCCGTTACGGCGAGAACCCCAACCGGCTCCAGCATTATTACCAGTTCCAGGTGATCTTGAAGCCCTCGCCGCCCGATCTCCAGGAGATCTACCTCGACAGCCTGTTGGCCCTCGGGATCGATCCGAGTCTGCACGACATCCGCTTCGTCGAGGACGATTGGGAGAGCCCGACGCTGGGTGCCTGGGGCCTGGGCTGGGAGGTCTGGTGCGACGGCATGGAGGTCACCCAGTTCACCTATTTCCAGCAGGTGGGCGGGATCGACTGCCGGCCGGTCTCGGGCGAGCTCACTTATGGCCTCGAGCGGCTCGCCATGTACGTCCAGGGCATCGAGAACGTCTACGAGCTCGACTTCAACGGAGCCGGCGTCACCTACGGCGAGGTGTTCCTCGAGGCCGAGCGCCAATATTCCGCCCACAATTTCGAGCACGCGACCGTCGAGCGGCTGTTCCGCCATTTCGAGGACGCCGAGGCCGAGTGCCGCCATCTCTTGCACCATCGCCTGCCGCTGCCGGCCTATGATCAGTGCTTGAAGGCGAGTCACCTGTTCAACCTCTTGGACGCGCGCGGGGCGATCAGCGTGGCCGAGCGGCAGGCTTTCATCGGCCGGGTCCGCGCGCTCGCCAAGGCCTGTTGCGAGGCCTGGCTCGAGCGGGCGGGGCGGGGGGCGGGCTGAGCCCATGGCCGAGCTCCTGCTCGAGCTCTTCGCCGAGGAGATGCCGGCGCGCATGCAGGAGCGAGCACGCGCCGATCTCGCGCAGCTGTTGCGCGGCCTCTTCGCCGATGCCGGGCTCGCGCATGCCGAGCCCGTTCGCACCTTCGCCACCCCGCAGCGGCTCGTGGCCGTGGTCGAGGGCCTGCCACAGCACCAGCCGGATCGGCTGAGCGAACGGCGCGGCCCGCGCGAGGACGCGCCCGTGGCCGCGATCGAGGGCTTCAAGCGCGCGCTGCCGGCCGAGGGTGTCACCGTCGAGGTCCGCGAAGAGAAGAAGGGCAGGGTGCTCTGGGCGATCGTCCGCGAGCCCGGGATCGCCACGCGCGAGCTCTTGGCCGCCCGGCTGCCCGAGCTCCTGGCCCGCTTCCCATGGCCCAAGTCCATGCGCTGGGGCACGGGCGAAGCCCGCTGGGTGCGGCCCTTGCGCTCGATCCTCTGCCTCTTCGACGGCGAGCCCGTGCCCTTCGCCTTCGCGGGCATCGAGAGCGGGACGACGACCCGCGGCCATCGCTTCCACGCCCCCGCTCCGTTGCGCCCCAAGAGCTTCGCCGAGTACGAGCGGGCGCTCTTCGGCGCGCGCGTGGTCCTCGATCCGGCCGAACGGCGGCGGCGCATCGTCGAGGGGGCCGAGCGGCTCGCGGCCGCCGAGGGCCTGCGTCTCGTGCCGGACGAGGCGCTCGTCGAGGAGATCGTGGGCCTGGTCGAATGGCCGGTCCCGCTCCTGGGTCGCATCGACCCCGCCTTCATGGACATTCCGAGCGAGGTCCTGGTGCTGACCATGCGCCAGAACCAGCGCTACTTGGCTCTCGAGAGCGAGGACGGCCGGCTCGCGCCCTGCTTCGTCCTCGTCGCCAACATCGAGGCCCGCGACGGCGGGTCCGCGATCGTCGCCGGCAACGAGCGCGTCTTGCGGGCGCGGCTGTGGGACGCCCGCTTCTTCTGGGAGCAGGACAAGAAACACAGCCTCGAGAGCCGGCTGCCCAAGCTCGCGGGCATGGTCTTCCACGAAAAGCTCGGCAGCCAGGGCGAGCGGGTCGAGCGGCTCGTCGCCCTCGCCGGCTTCTTGTGCGCCTTCGTCCCCGGTGCCGACCGGATCTCGAGCGAGCGCGCCGCCCTTCTCGCCAAGGCCGACCTCGTGAGCGGGATGGTGGGCGAATTCCCCGAGCTGCAGGGGATCATGGGCGGCCATTACGCCCGGGTGCAGGGCGAGCCCGAGGCGATCGCCCGGGCGATCGCCGAGCACTACGCCCCCAAGGGGCCCGAGGATCGCTGCCCGAGCGCGCCCACGAGCGTGGTCGTGGCCCTGGCCGACCGGCTCGACCATCTCGTGGGCTTCTTCGCAGCCGGGATCCGGCCGACCGGAACCAAGGATCCCTTCGCGCTGCGTCGGGCCGCGCTCGGCATCATTCGCCTTCTGAGCGAGAACCGGCTGCGGCTGCCGCTGCGGCGGGCGTTCGAGGCGGTCCTCGAGGGCTACGGCGCCCGCTTCGCCGAGGTCGACCGCGCGGCCCTCGCGGACGAGCTCCTCCGCTTCTTGGCCGATCGGCTGGTCGTCCATTTGCGCGCCGAGGGTGTCCGCCACGACCACATCGCAGCCGTGCTGGCGGTCGGGCTCGACGACGATCTCGTCCGCCTGCAGGCCCGGGTCGCGGCCCTGCGCGCCTTCCTCGAGAGCGAGGACGGCCGCAATCTGCTCTCCGGCTATCGCCGTGCCGCCAACATCGTGGCGATCGAGGAGCGCAAGGACGGCCGCTCGTATCGCGGCGAGCCCTCGCGCGCGCTTTTGCGCTCGGCCGAGGAAATGACACTGTTCGACGCGCTCGAGGCCGCGAGCCCGCGCATCGCCACGGCCCTTGCGGCCGAGGACTGGGCCGGTGCCATGGCGGCGCTTGCGGCCCTGCGGCGGCCGATCGACGCCTTCTTCGATCGGGTCATGGTCAACGCGCCCGAGCCCGAGCTGCGCGTCAACCGATTGTTCATGCTCGCGCGGATACGCTCGGCCTTGGGCGAGGTGGCGGACTTCGCGCTGATCGAGGAGCCGGGGCGGGCCTGAGCGCTCGCACCGGTGACGCCGGTCGTGGACGGAACGGGGGCCGGATGAGCAAGTGGGTCTACAGCTTCGGTCGCAACCGCTCGGAGGGTGCCGCCGGGATGAAGGCGCTGCTCGGCGGCAAGGGCGCCAATCTCGCCGAGATGGCGGCCCTGGGGCTGCCCGTGCCGCCCGGCTTCACGATCACGACCGAGGTCTGCGCCTTCTATTACCGGCACGCCAAGAGCTATCCGCCCGAGCTCCGGGCCCAGGTCGCCGAGGCCTTGCGCGCGGTCGAGGCCGAGGTCGGCGCTCGCTTCGGCGATCCCGCAAGGCCGCTTCTGGTCTCGGTCCGCTCGGGCGCGCCGGTCTCGATGCCGGGCATGATGGACACGGTCCTCAATCTCGGCCTCAACGACCGCACGGTCGAGGGCCTGGCCGCGGCCAGCGACGATCGCCGCTTCGCCTTCGACAGCTATCGCCGCTTCATCCAGATGTACGGCGACGTCGTGCTCGGCATCGATCATTATCTCTTCGAGCAGCGGCTCGACGAGATCAAGCGCGAGCACGGCGTGCGCTTCGACAACGAGCTCGGCGCGCGCGCGCTCGCCGACCTCGTCGCGAGCTACAAGGAGCTCGTGCGCCGCGAACTCGGCCGCGACTTCCCGCAAGATCCCGAGGAGCAGCTCTGGGGTGCCATCGGCGCGGTGTTCGGCTCGTGGATGAACCAGCGCGCCCAGACCTATCGCAAGCTCCACAACATCGCGGCCGACATGGGCACGGCCGTCACCGTCCAGGCGATGGTGTTCGGCAACATGGGCGAGGACTGTGCCACGGGCGTGGCCTTCACCCGCAACCCCTCGACCGGCGAGCGCGCCTATTACGGCGAATATCTCGTCAACGCCCAGGGCGAGGACGTGGTCGCCGGCATCCGCACGCCGCAGCCCCTGACGCGCGCCATGGCCGAGGCCTCGGGCGGCGATCCCGAAGCCTCGATGGAGGCGCGCCTGCCGCACTCGTTCGCCGAGCTCGTGGCCGTCTTCGATCGGCTCGAGCGGCACTATCGCGACATGCAGGACATCGAGTTCACGGTCCAACGAGGCCGGCTCTACGTGCTGCAGACCCGGACCGGCAAGCGGACCGCGGCGGCCGCGCTCAAGATCGCGGTCGACATGGCCGAGGAGGGGCTCATCGATCGCGATCGGGCGCTGTTGCGCATCGACCCGATGGCGCTCGACCAGCTGTTGCATCCCACCCTCGATCCCAAGGCCGAGCGGCGGGTGATCGCCAAGGGTCTGCCGGCCTCGCCCGGTGCCGTCTCGGGCAAGGTCGTGATGAGCGCGGAAGAGGCCGAGCGCCTGGCGGGCCAGGGCGAGGCGGTCGTACTCGTCCGCATCGAGACCTCGCCCGACGACATCCACGGCATGCACGCCGCCCGCGGCATCCTGACCTCGCGCGGCGGCATGACGAGCCACGCCGCGGTCGTGGCGCGCGGCATGGGCAAGCCCTGCGTGTGCGGTGCGGGCGATCTCCTGATCTCCTACGAAGAGCAGGCCTTCACCGCGGGCGGGGTGCGGGTGCGAGCGGGCGAGGTGATCACGATCGACGGGTCCACGGGCGAGGTGATGCTCGGGGCGGTCAAGACGGTGGACCCGCAGCTCTCGGGCGACTTCGCGACGCTCATGGGCTGGGCGGACGCTGTCCGCCGGCTCAAGGTCCGGACCAACGCCGAAACCCCGCTCGATGCCCGCACCGCGGTCCGCTTCGGCTGCGAGGGCATCGGGCTCTGCCGGACCGAGCACATGTTCTTCCAGGAGGACCGGATCGTCGCGATGCGCGAGATGATCCTCGCCGCCGATGCCGACGGCCGGCGCAAGGCGCTCGCCAAGATTTTGCCCATGCAGCGGGCCGATTTCGTGGCTCTGTTCGAGATCATGGGGGCACGGCCGGTGACGATCCGGCTTCTGGATCCGCCCCTGCACGAGTTCCTGCCGCATTCGGAAAGCGAGATCGGCGAGGTCGCCGCCGCGGCCGGGGTCGAGCCCAGGGTCGTCCGCCGCCGCTTGAAGGAGCTCGAGGAAGCCAACCCGATGCTGGGCCTGCGCGGCTGCCGGCTCGGGATCGTCTATCCCGAGATCTACGAGATGCAGGTCCAGGCGATCGTCGAGGCCGCCCTCGAGGTCGAGGCGCGGACCGGGGCCGCCGTCGTCCCCGAGATCATGGTCCCGCTCGTGGGCTCGGCGCGCGAGCTCGAGCTCGTGGGCGAGCGGCTGCGCGCGGTGGCCGAGCGGGTGATGGCCGAGCGGGGCCGGCGGATCGACTATCTCGTCGGCACCATGATCGAGCTGCCGCGGGCGGCGCTGCGGGCCGGCGAGATCGCCCGCCACGCCGCCTTCTTCAGCTTCGGCACCAACGACCTCACGCAGATGACGCTCGGGCTCTCGCGCGACGATTCCGGTAAGTTCCTCGACGCCTATCTCGAGGCCGGAATCTTCGCGACCGACCCGTTCCGCTCGCTCGACATCGACGGCGTGGGCGAGCTCGTGCGGCTGGCCTGCGAACGCGGCCGCGACACCCGGCCCGATCTCAAGCTCGGGATCTGCGGCGAGCACGGCGGCGACCCGGCCTCGATCGCCTTCTGCGAAGAGGTCGGCCTCGACTACGTCTCCTGCTCGCCCTATCGCGTGCCGATCGCCCGGCTCGCCGCCGCCCAGGCCGTGTTGCGACGGCGCGGCGCGCGCGCGTAGGGCAGGGGGTGAGCGAGCAAGCGGGGCCCGGACCGCTCGAGCGGGTCCGTGCGGGGGGCAAGGCAGCGCTCGCCCGGGCCTTGGCCCGGATCGAGGAGGCCGCCCGCGATCCGGCCACGGTCGCCCTGCTCGAAGCCGCGTGGGCGGCGCCGATCGGGCGCGCGATCGGGCTCACCGGCCCACCGGGGGTCGGCAAGTCGACCCTCGCTTCGGCCCTGATCGGGGCGTGGCGCGGGGCCGGCCGGACCGTGGCCGTGCTCGCGGTCGATCCCTCCTCGCGACGCACCGGCGGGGCGCTTCTGGGCGATCGCACGCGGCTCGCGCTCGACCCGGAGGACGAGGGGCTCTTCGTCCGCTCGCTCGCGGCCCGCGACCGGCTGGGCGGGGTGGCCGCGCTCTGCTTCCCGATGCTCGTGCTGTTGCGGGCCCTCTACGAGCGGGTCCTGATCGAGACGGTGGGGGTGGGCCAGTCCGAGACCGAGGTGATCGATCTGGCCGACCTCGTGCTCCTGGCGGTGCAACCCGCCTCGGGCGATTCGCTGCAGTTCTTGAAGGCCGGCATCGCCGAGATCCCCGACCTCGCGGTGGTGACCAAGGCCGATCTCGGCGCCCCGGCCGAGCGGACCGCGCGCGAGCTCGAGGCGGCGATGGCGCTCGTGACCCCGGCCGGCCAGACGCCGCCGCCCGTGCTGCTCGCAGCAGCCTCGAAAGGGCAGGGGATCGGGGCCCTCCTGGACGCGATCGAACAGCGGCTCGCCGCCCCCCTGCCGGCCTTGGCCGAACGCCGCACGGCCCAGGCCCGCCGCTGGCTCGAGGAAGAGGTCAAGGCCGAAGCGGCCCGCCGGGCGCTCGCCCGCCTGGCACCCCGGCTCGACGCCGCGGCCCGGCAGCCCTTCGCCGGGCTCGCGCGTCTTCTCGGCAGGCGGGTCTGACGCACCCCTCGATCGCTGTCGGCGGCCCGCGTCGAAGCGCGCAGGCCGCGCGTTCGCGAAAAAAGAGCGGCCGCCGCCGGGGAGGAGGAGGGGGTCGGACGAGGGTGGCGGCGGCCGCGAGCAGGAGGAGGCAGGAGAGCGATGACCGGGACCGCATCGCGGCCCCGCGTTCCTTTTATTGGGCTCTACCCCCTATGTCAAGGATCAATTTCCTCTCTCAACCAGGCGGGCAGGACCGGCTCCAGCGTAGCCCCGTCGGCCGTCAAAGGTCCGCCACCGAGTGCCTCGAGCCGCACGAGTGCCAGCGCCCGCCCGTCGAGGCCGCTGCGCACTTCGCCCACCTCGCGCTCGCCCTGGCGGACGGGGGTGCCGGGCGGCGGCAGCGGACCCGTCACGCGCACCGGCACGAGCCGCTTCTTGACGAGGCCGCGATGCTCCATGCGCGCGGTGAGCTCCTGGCCCACGAAGCAGCCCTTGTCGAAGGAGATCGCATCGAGCGCGTCGAGATCGGCTTCGAGCGGCAGGGCCTTTTGCGGCGGCAGATCGATCGCACCCTCGGGCACGCCGAGCTCGAGCCGGTGGCGCTCGTAGGCCGCCGGCTCGCCGAGCACGAGCCCGTGCCGGGCGAGGAAGCGGTCGAGCGCTTCGCGGCGCACGAGGCCGCGCACGCCCATGGCCGCGAGCCGCGGGTCGACGAACAGGATCGCATCCTCGAGCGCGCGACAGGCGCCGCGCTCGAGCGGGAGCTCGAAGCGCTCGGCCGCGGCCGGGTCCGGCAGCGCGACGACCGTCCACGCCGTGCTCCGATCGGCGATCTCGACCGCCGCCCGCAGCCGGTAGAAGGCGAGCCGGCGGGCCAGCTCCTCGCAGCGCGCGCGCTCGGCCTCGAGCAGGATCCGAGCACCGTCGGCGACCATCGCGAACTCGAACAGGCAGCGCCCCTGCGGGGTCAGGAGTGCCGCCCAGAGCGCACGGTCGGCGGCCAGCTTGCGCACGTCGTTGGTGACGAGCCCCTGCAGGAAGCTGCGCGCGTCCGCGCCGTCGACCTCGAGCACAGCGCGTCCTTCGAGTGGCACGAGCTCCAACAACCTCATCGCCGATGCTCCGGGGCCCATGCTCCGGGGCCCATGCTCCGGGCCGTCGCTGTCGCGACCATAGCAGCTAAGCGCCGGACGCGCGCCGCCAAGGCGCACCCGCGGCTCGGCCGATCGGATAAGATTTGTTATGGAAAGAGCTCGGCCGACACGGAGCGAACGTAGCGCCGCGACGGCCGGCGGCGCGCCCGCCCGTGCGGTCAATGCGACAGGATCTGGCTCAAGAACAGCCGCGTGCGGTCCGACTTCGGGTTCGTGAAGAACTCTTCGGGTGGTGCCACCTCGACGATCTCGCCCTTGTCCATGAAGACCACGAAGTCGGCGACCGACTTGGCGAAGCCCATCTCGTGGGTGACGACCATCATCGTCATGCCCTCGTTGGCGAGCTCGATCATGACGTCGAGCACTTCTTTGACCATTTCGGGGTCGAGGGCCGAGGTCGGCTCGTCGAACAGCATGATCTTGGGCTTCATGCAGAGGGCCCGCGCGATCGCCACCCGCTGCTGCTGGCCGCCGCTGAGCTGGCCGGGATATTTCTTGGCTTGCTCGGGAATCTTCACCCGCTCGAGGAAGAACATCGCGGTCTCCTCGGCTTCCTTGCGCGGGATCCGGCGCACCCACATCGGTGCGAGCGTGAGGTTCTCGAGCACGGTCAGATGCGGGAACAGATTGAAGTGCTGGAAGACCATGCCGACCTCGCGGCGGATGGCATCGACGTTCTTGACGTCGGAGGTGAGCTCGATCCCGTCGACCACGATCCGCCCGCGCTGATGCTCCTCGAGCCGGTTGATGCAGCGGATCATGGTCGACTTGCCCGAGCCCGAGGGGCCGCAGACCACGACCTTCTGGCCTTTCTCGACCTCGAGGTTGATCGCCTTGAGGACGTGGAAGTCCCCGAACCATTTGTGGACGTCCTCGAGCCGGATCATCGCCCCGCCTTCGCCGCTCCGAGCCATCCTCGTCGATCCCGATCCTCGCGTCCTGTTGCCGGTGCCGCCGCTGCGGCCGGGGCCAGCGCGCTCAGCGATGGTGGCCGCGGGCGAGCTTGCGCTCGAGCGCCATGCTGTAGCGCGACATGCCGAAGCAGAAGATCCAGAAGCCGGCCGCCGCGATCAGGTAGGTCTCGGTCGCGAGACCGAGCCATTGCGGATCCTTGACGATCAACTGCGCCATGCCGAGGAGATCGTAGAGGCCGATGATCAGCACGAGGGCCGTGTCCTTGAACAGGCCGATGAAGGTGTTGACGATCCCCGGGATGACCAGGCGCAGTGCTTGCGGCAGGATCACGAGCCCCATCATCTTCCAATAGCCGAGGCCGAGGGCCGCGGCCGCCTCGTACTGGCCCTTGGGGATCGCCTGCAGCCCGCCGCGCACGACCTCGGCCATGTACGCGGCCGAGAACAAGGAGACGCCCACGAGTGCCCGCAACAGCTTGTCGAAGGTCACACCCTCGGGGAGGAACAAGGGCAGCATCACGGACGCCATGAAAAGGACGGTCACGAGCGGCACGCCGCGGACGAGCTCGATGAAGGCGACCGAGAGCGCCTTGATGACCGGCAGCTTCGCCCGCCGGCCCAGTGCGAGAAGGATGCCGAGCGGCAGCGAGGCGGTGATGCCGACCCCGGCGATCACGAGCGTCAAGAACAGCCCGCCCCAGAGCGCCGTCTCGACCACCGGCAGCCCGAACCAGCCCCCGTAGAAGAGCGCGTAGGCGATCGGCGGATAGAGGAGAATGAGCGCCGCGGCGTAGAGGAGCTTGTTGAGCTGGATCTTGAGGAAGAGCGGCACCATCGCGACCAACAGCATCGCGATCGCGAGATCGATCCGCCAGCGCTGGTCGACCGGATAGAGGCCGTAGACATACTGACCGAAGCGGGCCCGCAGCAACGCCCAGCAGGCACCGCGAGCGGGTGCGTCGGCCGTGCCGGCGGCGCGGAACGCCGCCTCGCAGTCCTGCTTGCTCTCCGCCGACCAGACCGCGTTCAAGACCGCCCATTCGAAGGCCGGAACGAGCGTGACCCAGAGCAGATAGAGGATGAGGATCGTGAGCAGGCTGTTGAGCGGCGAGTTGAACAAGTTGCGCCGCAGCCAACCGAGGGCACCCAGCCGCTCGCTCGCGGGCGGCGGCAGGGAAGGTACGCTCGTCGCGGTCACCGCCACGGCTCAGCGCTCCACCAGCGCCATCTTGGCGTTGTACCAGTTCATGAAGGCCGAGATCGCGAGGCTGAACGAGAGATAGACCGCCATCGTGATCGCGATCACCTCGACCGCCTGGCCGGTCTGGTTGTTGATCGTCCCGGCCATGTTGAAGAAATCGGGGTAGCCGATCGCCACGCCCAAGGAGCTGTTCTTGGTGAGGTTGAGATATTGGCTGGTCTGCGGCGGGATGATCACCCGCAACGCTTGCGGAATGACGACGAGCCGCAGCGTCTGGTTGGGCTTGAGCCCGAGCGCGCCCGCGGCCTCGAGCTGCCCCTTGCCGACCGAGAGGATGCCCGAGCGAACGATCTCGGCCAAGAACGCTCCGGTATAGACCGAGAGCCCGAGCACGAGCGCCAAGAATTCGGGCAACAGCACGAGCCCGCCCTCGAGGCGGAAGCGGGTCAGCCGCGGATATTCGAACGCGATCGGCCCGCCCAGGGCCAGATGCGTTGCGAGCGGCAGGCCGATCAAAATCGAAAGCCCGACCCAGAAGGTGGGGAACGGCCGGCCCGTGGCCTCGCGACGCCGCTTGGCCCAGCGCGCCAAGAGCACGACCCCCACGATCGCGAGCAGGAGCGCCAAGAGCTCGAAGATCGCCCCCGCCTCGAAGATCGGCTTGGGCAGAAAGAGGCCGCGGACGTTGAGATAGCCGATGCCGAGGACCTCGAGGCTGTCGCGCGGGCCCGGCAGGGCGCCGAGCACGACCACGTACCAAAAGATGAGCTGCAGGAGCAACGGGACGTTGCGGATGACCTCGATATAGACGAGCGCGAGCCGTGCCACGAGCCAGTTCGAGGACAGCCGCGCGATGCCCATGACGAAGCCGATGAGCGTGGCGAGGACGATGCCGACGAGGGCCACGTAGAGCGTGTTCAAGAGCCCGACGACGAACGCCCGGCCGTAGGTCGAGCGATCGGAGGCGAAGTCGATCAGCGCTTGCGAGACG
Organism: Geminicoccaceae bacterium; assembly: GCA_025054575.1. GTDB lineage: Bacteria > Pseudomonadota > Alphaproteobacteria > Geminicoccales > Geminicoccaceae > JANXAZ01. The sequence goes on from JANWZN010000019.1 coordinate 16,690, forward strand.
TCGAAGCCGGCGAGCCGGCCGAGGAAGTCGAAGCCCGACGCGACCCCGAGGCGCTCGCGGTTGACGATGGTGTTGTGAACGAGATAGGCGCCGCCGGCGATCACGAGCGCCAGCACGATCGCCTGGGCCAAGAGGCCGCGCACGCGCGGATCGCGCCACGGTGCGCCTCGAGGCGCTGCGTCGCCGGGGTCCGCCCGCGTGGCCATGCCCTCGCCTCCCGGTCAGAACCGGCGGGGACCGCCCGCTTCCGCCGGGCGGTCCCCCTTGCTACGGCTCAGCGGAACGGCGGCGCGTACTGGAGCCCGCCCTTGGACCAGAGCGCGTTCACCCCGCGCTCTATCTTCAACGGCGTGCTCATGCCGAGATTGCGCTCGAAGCTCTCGCCGTAATTGCCGACCTGGGCGATGATCTTGGCGGCGAAGTCGTTGGGCAGACCGAGCCCCTTGCCGAGCTCGCCCTCCACGCCCAACAGGCGGCGCACGCTCGGATTGGTGCTCTTCTTCATCTCCTCGACGTTCTTGCTCGTCACGCCGAGCTCTTCCGCCTCGACCATGGCGTAGAACGACCAACGGACGATGTCCGCCCATTCGTTGTCGCCGTGGCGGACCGCCGGACCGAGCGGCTCTTTCGAGATCAGCTCGGGCAGCACCACCCAATTGTCCGGCTTCTCGAACTTGGTCCGGCTCGAGTAGAGACCCGACTGGTCGGTGGTGAAGACGTCGCAGCGTCCGGCCTGGAACGCGGTGATGATCTCGTCGTTGGTCTCGAAGACGACCGGCTCGTACTTCATGTTGTTGGCGCGGAAAAAGTCCGCGAGGTTGAGCTCGGTGGTCGTGCCGGTCTGCACACACACGGAGGCGCCGTCGAGCTCCTTGGCACTCTTCACGCCGAGGCTCTTCGGTACCATGAAGCCCTGACCGTCATAATAGTTGACGGCGACGAAATCGAGCCCGAGGGCGCTGTCGCGCGCCAGCGTCCAGGTCGAGTTGCGCGAGAGAACGTCGATCTCCTTCGACTGGAGTGCGGTGAACCGCTCCTTGGCCGAAAGGGGTGTGTACTTGACCTTGCTCGCGTCACCGAACACCGCGGCGGCGACCGCCCGGCAGACGTCGATGTCGATGCCCGCCCAGTTGCCCTTGTCGTCAACCTGGGCGAAGCCCGGCAGGCCGCTGTTGTTCACGCCGCACTGGACGAAGCCCTTCTTCTTGACGGCCTCGAAGGTCTCGCCGGCGCGGGCCTCGCTCGTGACCGCGAGGGCCAGGACCGCGGTCCCGGCGAGCAGCCAACGGTTGACGGTCATGCTTCCTCCACGCGTTTGGTGTCTCGGTTCGTCCCGGGCGGCCCCCGCCCGCCGGGTGGGCCGTTCCGCGGCCCGCATCTCGCCACCTCATGGCACGCGCGCGCACCCCTGCCAATCCGCTATCGCATGACCGCCGCGGGTCGGCCGGGATGCCGCCCGCCCTTCGGCGCCGGGGCCGCGCGTGCTAAGCGCGGCCGAGGCCGATATCGGGCGGGGAGCCGCATGAAGGACAGCACGCTCGTCACCACGCTCGGGCGCGATCCGGAGCGCAACCACGGCATCGTCAACCCGCCCACCTGGCGCGCCTCGACCATCCTCTCGCCCACCGTCGAAGCGTTCACCCAGCGCCGCTACGGCGAGCCCGGCACGTACGGCCGCTACGGCACGCCCACCACCGCCGCCTTGCAGGACGCGATCGCCCGGCTCGAGGGCGGCTATCGCACGATCGCGGTCGGCTCCGGCAAGACCGCGATCTCGGCCACGCTTCTCGCCCTGCTCGCGACCGGCGATCATCTCCTCGTGGTCGACTGCGTCTACGGGCCGACCCGCCGCTTCGCCGACGGCATGCTCGCGAAGCTCGGCATCGCCACGACATACTTCCCGCCCGAGATCGGTGCCGGCATCGCCGGCCTCTTCCGCCCCGAGACCCGGGTCGTGTTCCTCGAAGCCCCGGGCTCCTGGACCTTCGAGATGCAGGACATCCGCGCCATCGCCGAGGTCGCGCACGCGGCCGGCGCGGTCGTGGTGATGGACAACACCTGGGCCTCGCCGCTCTATTGCAAGCCCTTCGCGCTCGGCGTCGACGTCAGCATCCAGGCCGCCACCAAATATATCGGCGGCCATTCCGATCTCATGATGGGCACGATCACCACGACCGAGGCGCTCTGGGAGAAGGTCCGCCACGGCGTGTTCGAGGTCGCGACCGCCGCCGGCCCCGACGAGTGCACCCTCGCGCTCCGCGGCCTGCGGACCCTTGCCGTCCGGCTCGAGCGGCACATGGCGAGCGGGCTCGTGCTCGCCGATTGGCTGCGCCGGCGGCCGGAAGTGCGCCGCGTGATGCACCCCGCCCTCCCCGACGATCCCGGTCACGCTCTCTGGCGGCGGGATTTCCTGGGTGCCTCGGGCCTGTTCGGCTTCGTCCTCGAGCCCTGCTCGACGCGGCAGCTCGCGGCGATGCTCGACCATCTCGAGCTCTTCGGCATGGGGGCGTCTTGGGGCGGCTACGAGAGCCTCTTGATCCCGACCGACCCGCGGCCGATCCGCACCGCCCGGCCCTGGACCGAGCCCGGCCAGGTAATGCGGATCCACGTGGGCCTCGAGGATCCCGAGGATCTGATCCGCGATCTCGAGGCCGGCTTCGCCCGCTTCCGCGCCGCCGCCTGAGCCCCCTATCGCGAGCCACGAGCACGCTCTACGAAGAGGACCTCGCGGCCTGGGCGCAAGCGCAGGCCGAGGCGTTGCGCGAAGCCGCTCGGGCGAAACCGGACCTGCCCGTCACGATCGACTGGGAGAACCTCGCCGAGGAGATCGAATCCTTGGCCCGCGCCGAGCGCCGCGAGCTGCCCGAGCTCTTCGCGCGCGCTTACGCGACCGCCCGCGGCCAGGCCGCCCACGAAACCGGGCCGCCGCTCGCCACCTTCCCCGAGACCTGTCCCTTCACCCTCGAGGAGGTGCTCGATCCGGCGTTCGGGCCGGAGCCGGCGGGCCGACCGCCCCCACACTGCCCTCCGCCTCCCGCTTCGCCGCGATCAAGAACTCCTTGTTGCCGGCCGGCCCAAGGATCGGCGAGGGGACGATCCCGAGCACCCGCCAGCCCGGCAGGGCCGCGAGCCAGGCTGCGATCTCCGCACGGACCCGCGCATGTACCGTCGGATCGCGCACGACACCTCCCTTGCCCACCGCCTCGCGGCCGGCTTCGAACTGCGGCTTGATCAGCGCCACGACACGCGCGCCGGGGGCCGTGAGCGCCAAGGCCGGCGGCAAGACGAGCTTCAAGGAGACGAAGCTCGCATCGCAGGTCACGAGCTCCACGGGCTCGGGGACCTGCTCGCGCGTCAGATAGCGGGCATTGACACCCTCGAGCAGCACCACGCGCGGATCGGTGCGCAGCCGCCACAAGAGCTGGCCCTTGCCGACATCGACCGCGTAGACCCGTTTGGCGCCACGGCGCAACAGCACGTCCGTGAACCCGCCGGTCGACGCACCGATGTCGAGTGCCACCTTGCCGGCCGGGTCGATCGCGAAGGCATCGAGTGCGGCCAAGAGCTTGAGCGCGCCGCGCGAGGCCCAGTCCGGCTCGCCGCCGCCCGCGAGTTCGAGCGGCAGATCCTCGGGCACGAGCCGGCCCGGCTTGTCGAGCACCACCCCGGCCGAGCGGACCCGGCCGGCCATGACGAGCGCTTGCGCTCTGGCCCGCGTCTCGGCGAGGCCGCGCGCGACCAGGAGCTGATCGAGCCGGAGCTTGCCCGTGCGCGCCCGGCTCACTCCGCCGCGGGCAGAGGCTCGGCCGCGAGCCGCGCGGCGCGTTCGGGGTCGACGAGATCGAGGGCTCTACCGACGATCGCCCGGGCATCGAGCCCGGCCTCGGCATATTGGCCCGCGGGCGTGCCGTGGTCGATGAAGCGGTCGGGCAGGACCATGCTCCGCAGCTTGAGCTTGCCCGAATCGAGCAGGCCATGCTCGAGCAAGAGCTGCTGGACCTGGCTGCCGAAGCCGCCGATCGAGCCCTCCTCGATCGTGATCAAGGCCGGATGCTCCTTGGCCAAGCGCAAGATCAGCTCGCGGTCGAGCGGCTTGGCGAAGCGAGCATCCGCCACGGTCGGGGCGAAGCCGCGCGCGGTGAGCTCGTCGGCCGCCTTGAGGCACTCGGCAAGCCGCGCGCCCAAGCACAAGATCGCGAGATGCCCGCCCTCGCGCAAAAGCCGACCCTTGCCGATCGGCAAAGGCGTGCCGCGCTCGGGCAGCGGCACCCCCACCCCCTCCCCGCGCGGATAGCGGAACGCGATCGGGCCCTCGTCGTAGGCCGCGGCGGTCGCGACCATGTGGACGAGTTCGGCCTCGTCGCCCGCCGCCATGATCACCATGTTGGGCAGGCAGCCGAGATAGGCGAGGTCGAAGGAGCCAGCGTGGGTCGCCCCGTCGGCTCCCACGAGGCCGGCGCGGTCGATCGCGAAGCGCACGGGCAGTTTCTGGATCGCCACGTCGTGGACGACCTGGTCGTAGGCGCGCTGCAAGAAGGTCGAGTAGATGGCACAGAAGGGCTTCATGCCTTCCGTCGCCATGCCGGCGGCGAAGGTCACGGCGTGCTGCTCGGCGATGCCGACGTCGAAGCAGCGCTCGGGAAAGCGCCGAGCGAACTTGTCGAGCCCGGTGCCCGACGGCATCGCTGCGGTGATGGCGACGATCCGCTCGTCGCGCTCGGCCTCGGCCAGCAACGCGTCGGCGAAGACCGCGGTGTAGGAGGGCGGGCCGGGCTTGCCCTTGGCCTGGGCTCCGGTCACGGGATCGAACTTGCCGACCCCGTGATATTTGTCGGCGGCCGATTCGGCGGGCGGGTAGCCCTTGCCCTTCTGGGTGACGACGTGGACGATCACCGGCCCGAGGGTCGGGTCGTCGCGGACGTTCTCGAGCACCGGAACGAGATGCTCGAGATTGTGGCCGTCGAGCGGGCCCACGTAATAGAAGCCCAGCTCCTCGAACAGCGTCCCGCCGGTGGCGAGCCCGCGGGCGAACTCCTCCGCGCGTGCCGCGACCTGGGCCAAGGGCCGCGGCAAGGCCTTGGTGAGCTGCTTGGCGACGTGGCGCACGCTGCGATAGGTGTGCGAGCTCACCAATCGCGAGAGGTAATCCGAGACCGCGCCCACCGGTGGCGCGATCGACATGTCGTTGTCGTTGAGGATGACGACGATCCGCTCCTTGAGCGCACCCGCATTGTTGAGCGCTTCGAACGCCATCCCGGCGCTCATCGCGCCGTCGCCGATCACGCAGATCACCCGCCGCTCGATCCCTTCGAGCCGCGAGGCCACCGCCATGCCGAGCCCGGCCGAGATCGAGGTCGAGCTGTGCGCCGCACCGAACGGGTCGTACACGCTCTCGCTCCGGCGGGTGAAGCCCGAGAGGCCACCCGGCTGACGCAGGGTGCGGATCCGATCGCGCCGGCCGGTCAGGATCTTGTGCGGATAGGCCTGGTGCCCGACGTCCCAGATCAGCCGGTCGTGCGGGGTGTCGAAGACGTAGTGGATCGCCACGGTGAGCTCGACCACGCCGAGCCCGGCCCCGAGATGGCCGCCCGTGACCGAGACCGCGTCGATCGTCTCGGCGCGCAGCTCCTCGGCCAGGTCCTTGAGCCGCTCGCGCGGCAATTGGCGCAGATCGCGCGGGTCGCGGATGCGGTCGAGGAGCGGTGTCGCGATCATGGCTCGGCCCGGTCGTCCCGGCTCAGTGGCGCCGCTCGACCACGAGGTCGAGGGTAGCCCGCAGGAGGAGCGCGTCCGGGCCCAGCTTGTCAAGCGCCCTTGACGCCTCCGCCCGCACCGCCTCGAGCCGGGCGCGGGCACCCTCCTCGCCCAGAAGCCGCACGAAGGTCGCCTTGCCGTGTGCGGCATCGGCCCCGGCGGGCTTGCCGAGCTCGGCCGTGGAGCCGGTCGCGTCCAGAAGATCGTCCTTGATCTGGAAGGCGAGGCCGAGCCCGCGCGCATAAGCCCCGACGAGCCCGCGTCGCTCGGCGTCGAGCCCGGCCAAGAGGGCTCCGGCATCGCAGGCGAAGGCGATCAGCGCCCCGGTCTTGAGCGCCTGCAAGCGCGTGATCCCGGCCTCGTCGAGGGCGGCCCTTTCGCCCGCGAGATCGAGCGCCTGGCCGCCGCACATGCCGAGCACGCCCGCCGCGCGGGCGAGCCCGGCCACGAGCTCGGAGCGAAGTGCCGCGTCCGCGGGCCAGTCGGGCCGTGCCAGGACGTCGAAGGCCAGGGCCTGGAGCGCGTCGCCCGCGAGGATCGCGGTCGCCTCGTCGAACGCAACGTGGCAGGAGGGCCGGCCGCGCCGGGTGTCGGCATCGTCCATGGCCGGCAGATCGTCGTGGACGAGCGAGTAGCAGTGGACGAGCTCGATCGCCGCCCCCACCCGCAGGACCGCGGCCGGCTCGGCCCGGCCGAGCGCTGCGGCGGCGCGCACCAGAAACGGCCGCAAGCGCTTGCCGCCGCCGAGGGTGGCATGGCGCATCGCGGCCACGAGGCGGCGGATCGCCGGGTCCCGCTCGCCCGCATCGAGCGGTGCCAGAAGCCGCCCGAGCTCGGCCTCGACCGCTCGGCCGTGCTCGGCGAGCAGGGCTGCGGCGAGCGCCGTGCCGGAATCGGGCCCGCTCACGACCGCTCGGCGAAGGGCTCGAGCTTGGGCGTGCCGTCGCGCTCGAAGCTCAGCTTTTCCACGCGCAGCTCGGCCTCGCGCAGCTTCTCGGCGCAGTGCCGGCGCAAAGCCGTGCCGCGTTCGTAGGCCGCGATCGAGGCCTCGAGGTCGAGCTGGCCGCGCTCGAGCTTCTGGACGAGCGCTTCGAGCTCGGCGATCGCTTCCTCGAAGCTCATGGCCGCGATCGGCTTGTCGCCCGCTGCCGGTTCCTGGCTCGCCCCGGCGCTTCCGGCCGGACCGTTCGGCTCGACCGGCCGGCGCTCGTTTTTGCTCATCCCCCTCCCCTTCGGCCCGGTCCGGCGAGTGCCAAAAGATGCGCGACCACGCTCGCCGCGAGGCCCTCGAGATCGTAGCCGCCTTCGAGCACCGAGACGACCCGGCCGCGGGCGTGCCGCTCGGCGAGCTCGACGAGCCGCTGCGTGATCCAGGCGAAATCTTCCTCGAGCAGCTCGAAATTGGCGAGCGGGTCGCGCGCGTGCGCGTCGAACCCGGCCGAGATCAGAACGAGTTCGGGCGCGAACGCCTCGAGGCGCGGCAACACCTTGGCCTCGACCGCGGCGCGATAGGCCTTGCCGTCGGTGCCGGGCGGCAGCGGCACGTTCACGATGTTGTTCGCGACACCCGTCTCGGTCTCGCGCCCGGTCCCGGGATAAAGGGGCCATTGATGGGTCGAGACGAACAAGGTCTTCGGATCGTTCCAGAAGATCGCCTGGGTCCCGTTGCCGTGATGGACGTCGAAATCGACGATCGCGATCCGCTCGATCCCGTGCACCGATCGGGCCTGGAGGGCGGCCACGGCGACGTTGTCGAACAGGCAGAAGCCCATGGCGCGGGCGGGCTCGGCGTGGTGACCGGGTGGTCTGAGGCAGCAGAAGGCGCGCGCGTCCTCGCCCGCGAGCACGGCGTCGACGGCTGCCACCGCCCCGCCGGCTGCGGTCAGCGCCGCCTTCCACGAGCCGTGCGAGACGACCGTGTCGGGATCGAGATAGGCGTGCCCGGACCACGGGATGGCGGCGCGGATCCGGCTCGGGTAGGGCTCGGGATGGGCCCGCCGGATCGCCTCGAGATCGGCTTCCGGCGCCTCGCGGCGCACGAGCCCCGGGATCGCGGCGTCGGCGACCGCCTTCAGGATGGCACGGATGCGGTCGGGCCGCTCCGGGTGGCCGGGGCCGGTGTCGTGCTCGAGGCTCGCGGGATGGGTGTAGAACAGCATCCCCCTACCCTCCTCATGCGGCGAGCTTGGCGAGCTCGGCCACCAGCCGCTTGGCCTTCTTGAGCCGTGCTTGCGGGCTGTCGGTCTCTTCCGCGAGCACGAGCTTGTGATCGGGGCGGATCCGCACCCGCCCGCCGCTGCGGCCGATCCAGGCCACGAGCCGCTCAGGGTGCGGGAAGCGATTGTCGTGGAAGCTCAAGACCATGCCCTTGGGACCGGCGTCGAGCTTGGCGACGTTGGCCTTGCGGCAGAGCTGCTTGATCGCGACGATCTCGAGCAGGTTCTTGGTCTCCTCGGGCAAGGGCCCGAAGCGGTCGACGAGTTCGGCTGCGAAGGCGTCGAGCTCGCGCGGCTCGGCCAAGCTCGCGAGCCTGCGATAGAGCGAGAGCCGCAGATCGAGATCGCCGATCCAAGCTTCCGGCATCAAGGCGGCGGCGTCGATCGTGATCTGCGGGGTCCAATCGCCCGCAGCCTCGACCTCGCCCGCCTCGCGCCGGCGCTGCAGCTCGGCCACCGCCTCTTCGAGCATCGCGTTGTAGAGCTCGAAGCCGACCTCCTTGATGTGGCCCGACTGCTCCTCCCCCAGGAGGTTGCCGGCGCCGCGGATGTCGAGATCGTGGCTCGCCAACTGGAAGCCGGCCCCCAGTCCTTCGAGCGACTGGATCACCTGCAGCCGCTTTTGCGCTGTTTCGGCGAGCTTCTTGTCGGCCGGCACGGTGAAATAGGCGTAGCCGCGGACCTTCGAGCGCCCGATCCGGCCGCGCAGCTGGTAGAGCTGGGAGAGGCCGAAGAGATCGGCGCGGTGGACGACGAGCGTATTGGCGGTCGGGATGTCGAGCCCGCTCTCGATGATGTTGGTGGCGAGCAGGACATCGAGCTTCTGGTCGTAGAAGGCGCTCATCACGTCCTCGAGCTCGGCCACCGGCATGCGCCCGTGTGCGACGCCGACCTTGAGCTCGGGCACGAGCTTGTCGAGGGTCTCCTTGAGCTTGGGCTGATCCGCGATCCTCGGGCAGACATAAAAGCTCTGGCCGCCGCGATGATGCTCGCGCAACAGCGCTTCGCGGATCACCACGGGATCGACGGGCATGACGAAGGCGCGGACCGCGAGCCGGTCGACCGGCGGGGTGGCGATCACCGAGAGGTCCTTCATGCCGCCGAGCGCCATCTGCAGGGTGCGCGGGATCGGGGTGGCGGTCATCGTGAGGACGTGGACCTCGGCGCGGAGCTGCTTGAGCTTTTCTTTGTGGACCACCCCGAAATGCTGCTCCTCGTCGATCACGACGAGGCCCAGATCCTTGAAGCTCACACCTTTGCCCAAGAGCGCGTGCGTGCCGATCGCGATCTCGATCTCGCCCGCAGCGAGGCCCTTTTTGACCGCTTCCGCCTCGCGCGCGCTCACCATCCGCGACAAGTGCCCGATCCGGATCGGCAGGCCCCGGAAGCGCTCGGAAAAGACCTTGTAGTGCTGGCGGGCCAAGAGCGTGGTGGGTGCCAGGACCGCCACCTGCTTGCCGCTCATCGCCGCCACGAAGGCGGCTCGGAGTGCCACTTCGGTCTTGCCGAAGCCGACATCGCCGCAGACGAGCCGATCCATGGGCCGGCCCGAGGCCATGTCCGCGAGCACCGCCTCGATCGCCCGCAGCTGGTCCTCGGTCTCTTCGTACGGGAAGCGGGCCACGAACTCGTCGTAGATCCCGGGCGGCAGCTCGAGAGCCGGGGCTTTGCGCGTGGCCCGTTCGGCTGCGATCTTGACGAGCTCGTGGGCGAGCTCGCGGATCCGCTCCTTGATCTTGGCCTTGCGCTGCTGCCAGCCGGCCCCGCCCAGCTTGTCGAGCGGCACGGCCTCGTCGGCGTGGCCGTAGCGCGAGAGGATCTCGAGGTTCTCCACCGGCACGAAGAGCTTGTCGCCGCCGGCATAGACGAGCTTCAGGCAATCGTGCGGGGCACCGCCGATCTCGAGGGTGACGAGGCCCTCGAAGCGGCCGATGCCGTGCTCGGCATGGACCAACAGATCGCCCTCGGCGATCGCCGCCAGATCCTGGATGAAGCGGTCGGCGCGGCGGGCCCGGCGGGCGGGCCGGGCGAGCCGCTCGCCCAAAAGATCCTGCTCGGTCAGGATGTGGAGCCCGGGGGCCACGACCCCGTGCTCGAGCGGCAGGACGGCGAGCGCCACGCCCTCCCCGGCCTCGAGCTCGCGCGCGTTGGCGACCCGGCGCAAGGGCACGGGCCCGTGATCCTCGAGCACCTGTTTGAGCCGCTCGAGCGCCCCTTCGCTCGAGGCCACGAGCAACGGCTTCTGGCCGGCCGCCAGAAGGCTGCGCAGATGCGCCACCACGGCGTCGAACAGGTTGACCCCGCGGTCGGTGCGCTCGGCGGCGAAATCGCGCGCGGGCTTGCCCTCGAGATCGAGGCAGCGGTCGATCCCGGCGGGTGGTGCAGGCGGCGGCGCGAAGCGCGAGAAGAAGAAGCGGGCGCGGCGCGCGATCAGCCGGCCGAAGCTCTGCTCGTCGAGATAGAGCCGCTCGGGCGGCAAGGGGCGATAGGGGGCGGTGCCGAAGCCCGTGGCCACGGGCGGGTTGCGGCGCGCCTCGTAATGCTCGCCGATCAGCGCCGCTCGCTCGCGGATCGCCTCCATCGCCAGATGATCGAAGGCGAGCTCGGCCCGCTCCGGCAGATAGTCGAGCAGGGTGACGAGCCGCTCGTGGAAGAGCGGCAGCCAGTGCTCCATGCCGGCGACCCGCCGCCCGGCGCTCACCGCCTCCAGCAGCGGATCGTCGGTGACCGCGCCGAACTCGCGCAGAAAGCCGATCCGGAACCGCTCGATCGCGGCCGCATCGAGCACCACCTCGCTCGCCGGTACGAGCTCGAGGCGGGCGAGCTTGCCGGCCGAGCGCTGGCTCGCGGGGTCGAAATGGCGGATCGATTCGACCACCTCGCCGAAGAAGTCGAGCCGGACCGGCTTCGCCCCGCCGGTCGGGAAGAGGTCCAAAAGCCCGCCGCGGACCGCGTACTCGCCGGGCTCGACGACGGTGCCGACCCGCTGATAGCCCTCGCGCTCGAGCCAGCCCACGAGTGTTTCGCGGCCGATCCGCCGGCCGGCCTCGAGCACGAGACGACCGGAGCGGACCACCTCGGGCGGCGGCACGCGCTGGAGGATCGCATTGGCCGTCGAGACGACGAGCCGCGGCCGCTCGCTGGCTTCGGCGAGCCGGGCGAGCACGGCCAGGCGCTCGGCCATCACCGCAGCGGTGGGCGAGGTGCGATCGTAGGGCAGGCAGTCCCAGGCCGGCAGCACGAGCGTCTCGAGCTCGGGCGCCCAGAACAGCACCCGCTCGGCCACCGCGCGCGCCCGCTCGAGATCGTGGGCCACGAACAGGATCGTCCGCGCCCGCCCGCGCAGGAGCCGCTCGGCCAGAAAGCGCGCTTCCAGGCCCTCGCGGGCATTGCCCAACAGGACCGCCGCGGCCGCCGCCCGGGCCGACGGCGCCTCCAGAACCTCGGCCGTCTCGGCCATCGTTACGCTCGACCCTCCACCGCCCCGCCCGTGCGGGCGAAGTCCTGCAAGATCCGCATCAAGGCCCCCTCGTGGCGGGCCGGGACCGGTCGCCGGCCGGTGGCCCAGTCCCAGATGTCGACGTCGGGCTCCTCCAAAAGCGCCTCGAGGCGATCGAGCTCGGCCCGATCGAGCCGGTCGAGCCAGGCCCGAGCGAACCGGTCGAGCAACAGATCGGCCTCGAGGAAACCGCGATAACGACAGCGATGCCGGAGCCGGCGGCGCCGGATGGCGAGCTCGTCCTCGTCCATGCTAGTCCCGTCCCGGGCAGGCGGCGCCCGCCGGCGCCGATCGCCCGGAGATGTAGTCCCGTTGCTCGCACCGGCCAAGCGATCGGACCACACGAGCACTTCCCCGGTCGATCCGACCGCGGCGCTCGTGGCCCCGCTCGACGCGCTTTCGGGCGTGGGCCCCGCCCTCGCCCGGGCGCTCGCCCGTCTCCTCGGCCGCGAGCAACCGCGCCTCTTCGATCTCCTCTGCCATCTTCCGCGCGGCCGGCTCGATCCGCGCCCCGCGGCCGATCCGGACCGGATCGCCCCGGGCGAGCCCACGACGCTCCTGGTCACGGTCGAGGGCCCGCCGGTTGCGGGCGGCCGCGGCCGCCCCTGGCGGCTGCCGGTCTCGGCCGGCGGCCGACCGGGCGAGCTCGTCTGGTTCAACCTGCGCCAGAGCGACTGGCTCGCGCGCCGCTTCTCGATCGGTGCCTCCAGGCTCGTGCACGGCCGGCTCGGCCGGCGCGGCGATCGCTTTTCCCTGCCGCATCCCGAGCTTTTGCCCGATACACTCTGCGAAGCCGCCCGGCCCGTGCCGCTCTACCCGCTGGTCGAGGGTCTCTCGCAGGCCCGGCTGCGCACCCTCGTCGCAAGGGCGGCGCAGCGGCTGCCCGAGCTGCCCGAATGGCTCGGGCCCGCCGCTGCCGGCCGGCCGTCCTTCGCGACCGCCCTGCGGATCCTGCACGGCCTCGCCGAGGCCGATCCAGCCGCTTTCGAGGCCGCCCGCCGGCGCCTCGCGCTCGACGAGCTCCTCTCCCTCCAGCTCGCGCTCGCGATCGAGCGACGCCGGCGCGAGGCGGTGCCGGGCCGTCCGACCCGCGGCGACGGCCGGCTCGTCGAGGCGTTCCTGGCCTCCCTCCCCTTCGCCCCGACCGCCGACCAGCGCGCGGCCGACCGTGCGATCGCGGCCGATCTCGCCCGGCCCGTCGCCACCACCCGCCTGCTCATGGGCGATGTCGGCTCGGGCAAGACGCTCGTGGCGGCGCTGGCACTTCTGCGCGTGGCCGAAGCCGGCCGCCAGGCGGCGCTCTTGGCACCCACCGAGCTACTGGCCCGCCAGCACCAGGCCACGCTCGCCCGCTGGCTCGCGCCTTTGGGCCTCGAGCCCGCCCTTTTGGTCGGCGGCGAGCCGGCCGCCGCGCGCCGCGCGACCCTCGCCCGGCTCGCCGACGGGGTCGCGCCGATCGTGGTCGGCACCCACGCGCTGCTCGAACCTGCGGTCGCCTTCGCCGATCTGGCCCTGGCGGTGATCGACGAGCAGCACCGCTTCGGCGTCCGCCAGCGCCTGGCGCTGGTCGGTAAGGGGTCAGGTGTCGATCTCCTCCTGCTCTCCGCCACCCCGATCCCGCGCACGCTGCGGCTCGCCCTCTTGGGCGATCTCGCGGTGAGCGAGCTGCGCGCCAAGCCCGCGGGCCGGATGCCGATCGACACCCGCGTGATCCCCCTGCGCCGGCTCGAGGAGGTGATCGCGGCCTGCGGCCGGGCGCTCGCGCGCGGCGAGCGGCTCTACTGGATCTGCCCCGCGATCGAGGGCGAGAGCCGGGCGGAGCGGGCGGCCGCCCTCGATCGCTTCGAGGAGCTCCGCGCCCGGTTCGGGCCCCGCGTCGGCCTCGCCCACGGCCGCCAGAAGGCGAGCGAGCGGGCGGCCGTGATGGCGGCCTTCGCTGCGGGCAGGATCACCCTCCTCGTCGCCACGACCGTGGTCGAGGTCGGGGTCGACGTTCCCGAGGCCACGGTGATCGTGATCGAGAACGCCGAACGCTTCGGCCTCGCCCAGCTCCACCAATTGCGCGGCCGGGTCGGCCGCGGCAGCCGCCCCTCGACCTGTCTCTTGCTCTGGGACGAGGCGTCCGGTCAGGAGGCGCGGGCGCGGCTCGCTACCCTGCGCTCAACCGAGGACGGTTTCGCCATCGCCGAGGCGGATCTCGCCCTGCGCGGGCCCGGCGAGATCCTGGGTGCGCGCCAGTCGGGGCTGCCCGAGCTGCGCTTGGCCGATCTGTCCCGCGACGGCGATCTCCTGTTGGAAGCGCGCACGCTCGCAGCCGAGCTCCTTTCCGCCGATCCCGGGCTCGCGAGTGCTCGCGGCCGGGCCTCACGGTACCTGTTGCAGCTCTTCGAGCGGACGGCGGCGCTCGGCCTCCTGGCGGCCGGCTGAACCGGCCTCGAGCGGCCGCAGCGGCATGTTGACGATGCCGCCCGAAACCACCATCCGCATCCCCTCCTCGACCGTCATCGCGATCGGCACGAGCTCGGCGCGCGGCACGAACATCAAATAGCCGGTGGTCGGGTTGGGCGTACACGGCATGAAGACGTTGACCATGTCGTCCGCACCCTTGCCGGGGATCTCCCAGAGCGAGCTGCCGGTGACGAAGCCGATCGACCAGCAGCCGCGGCGCGGCCATTCGACCAGCACGACCTCGCGGAACGAACGCGAAGAGGAGGTCAGCACGGTCTCGAAGATCTGCTTCAAGGTGCCGTAGACCGTGCGGACCACGGGCGTGCGCGCGACCAGTTGCTCGCCCAGGCGCATGAGCGTGCGGCCGAGAAATCCGGCGGTGAACCAGCCGATCAGGGTCAACAGCGCGAGAATGACGATAAGGCCCAGGCCCGGCACGCTGAACGGCAGGTAGGTCTCGGGATTGTAGCGGGCCGGCAGGAGCGCCGCTGCGGTCCGGTCCATGTAGTCGACGACCTGCCAGACGAGCCAGAGCGTGATCCCGATCGGCGCGGTGACGATGATCCCGGCCAAGAGATAGCCGCGCAGCCCCACGAGCTTGCCGCTGCGCTGCTCCGGCGCGCCGGCCGGCTCGGGCGAAGGCCGCGTGGGATCGGACAACCGCAAGGCGAGCTCCTGCCACTCCTCGGCTCGACGATCGCGGATTATGGCGCTGCGTCCGGGTCGCGTCCACGGCCGCGGAGCCGAGGCAATTTCCCTAAAATTTTCGACAACTCTCAAGCAAAATCGATGCGTATTCAAGTAGACGGCATTTTATCGAAGTTTTCTCTATAGATGCCGAGCACACAAATGTGAAAAACGCGTTGACAAGGCCAGAGCAGATCACCAAGCTCGCTCCATCACCTGTTGCGGAACACCGCAGCGATCGGATGGCTCGAGGAGGGGCGAGCATGGCCGTCATCACCAACACGATGCTGCTCGTGCGGCGACTGAACGAGCTCCAGCGCCGGCGCGACGCGCTGGTCGAGCGCCAGGACCGCCTGCGTCGCAGCCTGCCGGAATGGACCTTCGTGCCGCTGCAGCTCGTCGGCATGTCGGCAGACGAGATCCGCTCGATGATGACCGATCTCTCCAAGGCCGAGAAGGAGGCCGGGCTCGACGAGATCGAGCGCGAGATCGAGCAGGTCGATCGCCAGATCGAGGAGCTCGAGAACATGTTGTTGACCACGCCGTCGCGCACCCTCGACAGCGTGATGGCGGTTCTGGACCTGGCCGTGAGCCGCTTCCGGGCGACGACGGTGAGCGATCCGGACGACGTCTTCTACGATTACGGCGATGCGCGCGTGCTCATGTTCCTGGAGCGGGCGGCGGAGGATCTGCGCTCGATGCTGCTCGTGGAGCAGCGGACGGCGAGCTGACGGCCGCCCGCGCCCGGCCCGCGTCGAGGCGTCCCTCCTCGACCGCGTGGCAGGCGACCAGGGTCGGCCCGCAGCGCCGCAGTTCCGGTCGCTCCTGCCGGCAGCGGGCGAACGCCCAGGGGCAGCGCGGGTGGAAGGCGCAGCCCGCGGGCGGGTCGATCGGGCTCGGCACCTCGCCCGCCACGGGCACGCGCTCGCGCCGCTCGCCGTCGAGATCGGGGACGGTCGCCAAGAGCAGCCGCGTGTAGGGATGGCGCGGTCTCGCGAACAGGTCGGCGGCCGGCGCCTGCTCGACGATCCGGCCGAGATCCGCGCGCGGCTCGAGCACGCGCTCGACCTCGTCGTCGACAGCGGGCCCTGCGGCGTCGAGCCGACGACGGTTGTCGACCTCTCGGGCGCCGAGCCGGTCGTCGTGCGCCGCGGGAAGGGCGCGGAGCGTCTGTTAAAATTCGCCGCATAGATGGACGTCAACGCGCTCGTTCAGAATGTCGCCATCTATGCGCTCCCCGTCCTGTTCGCGATCACGCTGCACGAGGCGGCGCACGGATTCGTAGCGCGCCACTTCGGCGACATGACCGCCTACGCGCAGGGGCGCGTCAGCCTGAACCCGCTGCGTCACATCGATCCGGTCGGCACGGTCCTCGTGCCGGTGCTGATCCTCGCCGCGAGCAAGCTGTTCGGCGGTCCCGGGATGCTCTTCGGCTGGGCGAGACCGGTGCCGGTGAACTACTCCGCCCTGCGTCGCCCGCGGCAGCACATGCTGTGGGTCGCGGCCGCCGGTCCGGGCGCGAACCTCGCGATGGCGCTCGGCTGGGCGGCGATCTTCAAGCTCGCCCACGCGCTGCCGGCGAACTATTTCACCGAGCCGGCGCTGCGCATGGGCCAGGCCGGGATCGAGGTGAACGTCGCGCTGATGCTGCTCAACCT
>JANWZN010000001.1 GCA_025054575.1 Geminicoccaceae bacterium
GATCCCGGCCCCCGACCCGGCCCCCGGGCGGCCGCTCGGCCGCGTGCCCTCGCTCGGGCTCGAGGAGCCGCGGCGCGCGATCGCCGCCGCCGAGCGGGCCTTGCCGGCTTGGCGCGCGAAGACCGGCAAGGAGCGGGCGGCGATCCTGCGGCGTTGGTTCGAGCTCGTCACCGCGCACGCCGACGATCTCGCCTACATCATGACCCGCGAGCAGGGAAAGCCGCTCGCTGAAGCCAAGGGCGAGATCGCCTATGGTGCGTCGTTCATCGAATGGTTCGCCGAGGAGGCCAAGCGCGTTTACGGCGACGTGATCCCGCAGACCGTCGCCTCGCGGCGTATCCTCGTCTTGAAACAGCCGGTCGGTGTGTGCGCGGCGATCACGCCCTGGAACTTCCCGAACGCGATGATCACCCGCAAATGCGCCCCCGGCCTCGCCGCGGGCTGCACGATGGTGGTCCGCCCGGCCTCGGCCACGCCGTTCTCGGCACTCGCGCTCGCCGTGCTCGCCGAGCGGGCCGGGGTGCCCGCGGGCGTGTTCAACGTCGTGACCGGTCCATCGAGCACGGTCGGCACCGAACTCGCGACCAACAAGACGATCCGCAAGCTCTCCTTCACCGGATCGACCGAGGTCGGCAAGATCCTGTTGAAGCAGACGGCCGATACGGTCAAGCGCGTGAGCATGGAGCTGGGCGGGCACGCGCCGTTCATCGTGTTCGACGATGCCGATATCGACTCTGCAGTCCAGGGTGCCGTCGTCTGCAAGTTCCGGAATTGTGGCCAGACCTGTGTGTGCACCAATCGGATCTACGTGCAGGACAGCGTGTTCGACGTCTTCGCGCGCAAGCTCTCGGAAGCGGTGGCACGGCTCAAGGTCGGACCCGGCACCGCGCCCGGCGTCGAGATCGGACCGCTGATCGACGATGCCGCCGTGGCCAAGGTCGAACACCACGTGCGAGACGCCACGGCCAAGGGCGCGGTCGTCACGATCGGCGGCAAGCGCCACGCGCTCGGCGGGCATTTCTACGAGCCGACCGTCCTCGCCGAGTGCAACGCGTCGATGCTGGTGGCGCGCGAGGAGACCTTCGGGCCGGTCGCACCTCTGTTCCGGTTCCGGACCGAGGAGGAGGTGATCGCCATGGCCAACGATTCCGACGTGGGCCTCGCCGGCTATTTCTACGCCCGCGACATCGGCCGGGTGTTCCGCGTCGCCGAAGCGCTCGAGGTCGGCCTCGTCGGGGTCAACGACGGCGTGATCTCCAACGAGGTGGCGCCGTTCGGCGGCGTGAAGGAGAGCGGGCTCGGCCGCGAGGGCTCGAAATACGGAATCGACGAGTATCTCGAGATCAAATATGTGAGCCTCGGCGGGATTTCCTGAGAGCGAACGTGGCGGATTTCGATCTTCTCGTCATCGGTGCCGGCTCGGGCGGGGTCGCCTGCGCCCGGCGCGCGGCGCATTACGGTGCCAAGGTGGCGATCGCCGAGGCCGGGCGGGTCGGTGGCACCTGCGTGCTGCGCGGCTGCGTGCCCAAAAAGCTCATGCACCTGGGCGCGCACTTCCGCGACCTGTTCCGCGCGGCCCGAGGTTACGGCTGGCGGCTCGGCGAGCCCGGGCTCGATTTCCGAGCACTGCTCGAGGCGCGCAACGCCGAGATCGCGCGGCTCAACCGCGTCTATCTCGACATGCTGGAGAGTGCGGGCGTGCGGCTCTTGCACGGCCGTGCTCGGATCCTCGCCAAGACCGCCCAAGGTTTCCGAGTTGAGGTGGGCGGCCTCGAGGTTTCGGCCGAGCGCGTGCTGGTCGCGGTCGGCGCACGGCCCAGCCTGCCGGAGATACCCGGTGCCGAGCATGCCGTGACCTCGGACGAGCTCCTGGAAGAGATCTACCCGCTGCCGCACCGGCTCGCGGTGGTCGGTGCGGGATATATCGGGGTCGAACTCGCGAGCATCTTTCGCGCCCTCGGCGCCGAGGTGACGCTGGTCTTCCGCGGCGAGCAACCGCTGCGGGGCTTCGACCACGAGCTTCGGCACGAGCTCTCCCAAGCGCTCGGCCGTGCCGGGATCCGCCTTCTCGCACAAGCTCGACCCGAGCGGATCGTTCCGGTCGAGGGCAGGTTCGTGCTCGAGACCTCGAAGGGGCCGGTCGAGGCCGATCGGGTGCTGCTCGCCACCGGGCGCCGGCCGACCCCCAACACGGCGGGGCTCGGGCTCGAGGCCCTCGGGGTCCGGCTCGCCGAGGACGGCTCTATCCCCGTCGATGCGGCGTATCGAACGAGGGTGCAGGGTCTGTTCGCGGTCGGCGACTGCTCGGACCATGCCGGGCACGGGCTCGATGCCGCGCAACACGACCTCACGCCCGTGGCGATCGCCGAAGGCCGTGCCGTCGCGGAGCGGCTGTTCAACGCCAACCCCAAGACCGTCAAATACGAGACCGTGCCGACGGCGGTGTTCAGCCTGCCCCAGGCGGCCGCGGTCGGCCTTACGCAAGAGCGGGCACAGGCCCTGGGGCGGAAGGTGAAGATCTTCCGCACTCGCTTCCGACCGATGCTGGAAACCCTGGGCGGTGGCGAGGAGCGGGTGTTCATGAAGCTCGTGGTCGACGCCGAGGACGATCGGGTGCTCGGCGTGCATCTGGTGGGCGGCGAGGCGGCCGAGATCGTGCAGGGCTTCGCGGTGGCCTTGACCTGCCGGGCGACCAAGGCGCAATTCGACGCCACGGTGGCCTTGCATCCGACCGCCGCCGAGGAGCTCGTCACCATGTGGCGACCGGTGGAAGCGTGAGGATCGAGAAAGCGGGCCTCGAGCGGGGACGAGCATGACGAGCGCGACCTGGGCGCCGGACAGTTGGCGCGCGAAGCCGGCGCGGCAGATGCCGGTCTACGAGGACGCGGCCGCGCTGGCCGCGGTCGAGCGCGAGCTCGCTACATATCCCCCGCTCGTGTTCGCGGGCGAGGCCCGTACCCTGCAAGACAAGCTCGCCGAGGTCGCAGCCGGGCGCGCGTTCCTGCTGCAGGGCGGGGATTGCGCGGAAGCGTTCGCCGATTTCAACGCCAACAAGATCCGCGACTGGCTGCGGGTGTTCTTGCAGATGGCGGTGGTGCTGACCTTCGGCGCCGGGCTGCCGGTGGTGAAGGTCGGCCGGATCGCGGGGCAGTTCGCCAAGCCGCGCTCCTCGCCGACCGAGCGGCAGGGCGAACGCGAGCTGCCCGCCTATCGCGGCGACATCGTCAACGCCATCGAGTTCGAGGAGGAAGCGCGCCGGCCCGACCCGGCGCGGATGTTGCGCGCCTACACCCAGGCCGCAGCGACCTTGAACCTGTTGCGCGCCTTCACCGAGGGCGGTTACGCGTCGTTGACCCGGGTGCACACCTGGATGATCGACAATGTCGCGCGCTCGCCGTGGGGACAGCGCTATCGCGACCTCGCCGATCGGATCAGCGAAACGCTCGACTTCATGCGCGCCTGCGGGATCTCGGACACGACGACCCCCGAGATCGCGAGGACCACACTCTACACCTCGCACGAAGCGCTGTTGCTGGGCTTCGAGCAGGCGATGACCCGGGTCGATTCGACCACCGGTCGGGTCTACGACACCTCGGCGCATTTCCTGTGGATCGGCGATCGGACCCGCCAGCTCGATGGCGCGCATGTCGAGTTCTGCCGCGGCATCGCCAACCCGCTCGGCGTCAAGGCGGGTCCTTCGATGACGATCGACGAGCTCTTGCGCCTGTGCGACGTCCTCAACCCCAAGAACGAGCCCGGCCGCCTGACCGTGATCAGCCGGATGGGGGCGGACAAGATCGAAGCGAAGCTTCCGCCGCTCGTCCGGGCGCTGCGCCGCGAAGGTCGCTCGGTCGTCTGGGCCTGCGATCCGATGCACGGCAACACCGTGACGACCAACGGGTTCAAGACCCGACCGTTCGACCGGATCCGCAGCGAGGTCGAGAGCTTTTTCGCGATCCACAAGGCCGAGGGCACGCACGCGGGTGGGATCCACCTCGAGATGACCGGCGACGACGTCACCGAATGCCTCGGCGGTTCCCAGGCGGTGACCGAGGCTTGTCTGGCCTCGCGCTACCATACGCAGTGCGATCCGCGGCTGAACGGTCAGCAGAGCCTCGAGCTCGCCTTCATCATGGCCGAGGCGCTCAAGGAAGAGCGCCGCTCGCAGCGGGTGGCCGCGGCTTCGTGAGGAAGGACGAAGACCCGCGGCCGGCAGCCGCTCTGGAGGCGGCGGATCGCAGCGGCGGCAGCGAGCCCGATCCCCCGGTCGCCGCCTCCTACCCGCTGGGCGAGGAGATCGGTCGCCACACCGACGCTTATTTCCGCAAGACCAAGGCGATCATCGAGCGCTTCGGCGATTGCCGGGTCACCTACGCGATCTTCTTGCGCCGCCCGGTGGTGGCGGCACCGCGCCTGGCGCTCGAATGGCTCGCCCGGGTCGAGCGCGAGCGGGAGACCCGCTTCGAGATCGAGCTCTTGTTCGAGGAGGGCGATTGGGTCGGTGCGGGCGAACCGCTCATGTACCTGACCGGATCGTTCCGGCATCTGGTCGATCTCGAGACCAATCTCTTGCAAAAACTCGGTCCGGCCTGTGTCGCCGCGTTCAACGCCTATTCGATGTGCACCGATCTGCCCTACGTGGCCTTTCTGGCGATGGACGCTCGCCACTGTGCCGGGCTCGAAATGGCCGAGATGATGGCCTATGCGGCGAGCGTCGGCTCCAAGCGCGCGCGCGCCGAGACCGGTGCCGTGGGCTTCATCGGCAACGCGACCGATGCGACCGCGCATTTCTTCGGCCGCAGGCGCGGGCTCGGGACCATGCCGCACGCGCTGATCGGCTATGCCGGCTCGACCGTGCGCGCGGCCGAGATGTTCCACGCGACCTTCCCCGACGATCCGCTCTACGTGCTGGTCGATTATTTCGGACGGGAGGTGACGGACGCGCTCGAGGTCTGCCGGCGGTTTCCCGACCTCGCCGCCGCGGGCCGGCTCGGCATCAGGCTCGACACCCATGGCGGCCGCTTCCTCGAGGGCCTCGACGTCGCTGCTTCCTACGCCGTGCTCGAACGCCACGCACCGCAGGCGACGCGCACCTATCGCACGCCCGAGGAGCTGGCTTGGCTCACCGGTACCGGCGTCACCGCCGCGGCGATCTTTCACATGCGCGAGCAGCTCGACGCCGCCGGGTTCAAGAACGTCAAGATCATCGCGAGCTCGGGGTTCTCGCCCGAGAAGTGCAAGCTCATGGCGAGCGTGCGGGCGCCGATCGACATCATCGGCACGGGCTCCTATCTGCCCGAGCGCTGGAGCGAGACCTACGCGACCGCGGACGTGATCGCCTATGACGGGGTGCCGCGGGTCAAGGTCGGCCGCGAGTTCCTGTTCGAGCGGCCGCGGTCGGCGGTCGGCGGAGCGGCGCGCAAACAGCGCTGAGACGAGCGCCCGGGCGAGCTCGTGGCGCTCAGGCCTGCAGCCAGCCGAGATCGCGGATCGCACCGCGGGCCTCGCTTCCCGTATCGTCGCTGTCGGCACCGATCCCGATCCGCTCGACCGCGGGCGGCTCCTCGCCGAAGGCCGCGCGGAAATCGGCGCGCACGTCGACCCGCTCCTCGAGCCAGGCTCCGAGCGGCGCCGAGCCGTCGCGCAGCACGCGGAGCTTCGCCCCGGTCGGCAGATACGGATTGTCGAACCAGCCGTTCGCGCGCCCGTCGCCGCCCCAGACATAGGTGAGGAGCCGGCCCGGCAGCTCTTGCCCGGCGAGCGAACTCAACACCGCCCGCACGCTGCGCTCCAGCAAGCTCGCTCGCTCGGGCACCCAGGCGAAGGCGACATAGACCGAGAGCGAGCGATCGTCGCCGCCTTTGCGGGTGAGGTCGGTGGGCGGGACGGCCCGGTCGACCCGCCAGCGCCAGCGCAGGATCGGCGTGCGGGCGAGATCGGCCGAAAGATCGCGCCACGCGACCGAGACAGAGGCCCTGCTCTCGATGACGACCGTTCCGTCCCCGTCGAGCCGATATCGGTTGCCCGGCTTGTCGCGGAAGGTCATCTCCTGCCAGCCGTCGGCAGCGAGTGCCCCGTCGAACGCGGCTTGGAGACCACGGCCCGGAACCAGGCCCGCCATCGCAGCCGCGAGCAAAAAGCGTCGCCGGTGGAAGCGGGGCGTCGGTTGCATTTGCGCAAGCACTCCGAAGAATGGGGCCTCGAGGGCGAAACCGCGCGTCGATTAGGAGAATAGGATGAACGAGCCTGTCTGGCGACCGGATCCCGAACGGGCGGCGCGCACGCAGATGGCCGGCTTCGCTGCCGATCACGGCTTCACCGGCCCCGATGCGGTTGCGGCCCTTTGGCGCTGGTCGGTCGATCATCCCGAGCGGTTCTGGCAGGAGGTTTGGACGCGCTTCGGGGTGGTCGCGAGCGAGGCGGCCGAGCGGGTGCTCGACGACCCCGAGGCGATGCCGGGTGCGCGCTGGTTCCCGGGGGCGCGGCTCAACTTCGCCCAGAATCTCCTGCGCCGGCGCGACGCCGAACCGGCCATCGTGTTCGTGGGCGAAGACGGCCGCCGGCGCGAGCTGAGCTGGAGCGAGCTCTGGGAGGCGGTCGAGCGCCTCGCCGCCGCCTTGCGAGCCCGGGGGATCGGCCTCGACGACCGCGTCGTCGGTTACCTCCCCAACATCCCCGAGACGATCGTCGGCATGCTCGCGACCTCGGCGATCGGCGCGATCTGGTCGTCCTGCTCTCCCGATTTCGGCGTGCGCGGCGTGCTCGACCGGTTCGGTCAGATCGAGCCCAAGGCAATGCTGACCGTGGACGGCTACCTCTACGCCGGCAAGCGGATCGACATCCGAGCCAAGGTCGGCGAGGTGGCGAGCGCGTTGCCCAGCCTCAAGCAAGTCGTCGTGGTACCCTTTCTCGACGAACGGTCCGAGCTCGCGCCGATCCCGAGGGCCGTGTCGCTCGCCGATTTTCTCGCCCGCGATCCGGAGCCGCTCCGTTTCGAACAGCTCCCGTTCGATTATCCGCTCTACGTGCTCTACTCTTCGGGCACGACCGGCATGCCCAAGGCGATCGTGCACGGCCAGGGCGGGACGTTGCTGCAGCATCTCAAGGAGCACCGGCTGCATTGCGATCTCCGACCGGGCGAGCGGCTGTTCTATTACACGACCTGCGGCTGGATGATGTGGAACTGGCTCGCCTCGGGGCTCGCGAGCGGCGCCACCCTCGTCCTCTACGACGGCTCGCCCTTTCATCCCGGGCCCGCGGTGTTGTGGGACCTGGCGCAGAGCGAGCGGATCACGATCTTCGGGACCAGTGCCAAATATCTTCAAGCCCTGGAGAAGGCGGGTGCGGCGCCGATCGACAGCCACGATTTGAGCGAGCTCAAAGCGATCTTGTCGACCGGTTCGCCGCTCTTGCCCGAGTCCTTCGACTACGTCTACAGCAAGATCAAGAAGGACGTGCATCTGGCTTCGATTTCGGGGGGTACGGACATCGTTTCCTGCTTCGTGCTGGGCAACCCGGCCGGGCCCGTCTGGCGCGGCGAGATCCAGATGCGGGGGCTCGGCATGGCGGTCGACGTCTTCGACGAGCAGGGCCGGCCCGTCCGCGGCCGGCGCGGCGAGCTGGTCTGCACCAAGCCCTTCCCGTCGATGCCGATCGGCTTCTGGAACGATCCGGACGGCAGCCGCTACCGACGGAGCTATTTCGAGCGGTTCCCCGGGATCTGGTGCCACGGCGACTGGGCCGAGCTGACCGAGCACGACGGCATCGTCATCTACGGTCGCTCCGACGCGGTCCTCAACCCCGGCGGGGTGCGGATCGGCACCGCCGAGATCTATCGGCAGGTCGAGCAGATCGACGAGGTCCTGGAGTCCGTCTGCGTCGGCCAGGAGTGGGACGGCGACACCCGTGTCGTGCTGTTCGTGAAGCTGCGCGAGGGACTGGTCCTCGACGACGCGCTGCGCGAGCGGATCCGGCGCCGGATCCGGGAGAACACGACGCCGCGGCACGTGCCGGCCAAAATCGTCCAAGTGGCCGACATCCCGCGAACGATGAGCGGCAAGATCACCGAGCTCGCGGTCCGCGACGTGATCCACGGGCGCCCGGTGGCGAACGTGGAGGCGCTCGCGAACCCGCAGGCACTCGAGCTGTTCCGCGACCTGCCCGAGCTGCGGAGCTGAGGCTCGCGGTGGCGGCGGCGAGGCGCCTGCGGGGCCCGGCACCGACCGTCAGCCTCCTGCGCGACACGGCTCTCGGCATCGCCCCGGCGATCGCGGCCGTCTTCGTCGCGGTCGCACTCGGCTGGGCCGATCTCTGGGCGCTCCTGGCCGGGACCGTCACCGGCGGCGTGGTCGCGTACCTCATCGCCAAGCAGTGGATCGCGCAAGCAACCGCGCTCGCGCGCTGGATGATCGGTCTTGGTGGCGGCGAGGAAGGTCAGCGGCCGACCCTGGTCCTCGGCTCGGCCCTCGAGTGGATCATGTGGCCGGCCCTCGATCTCGCCCGCCGCGCCCGGCGCGCCGAACGCCAGGCGGCGATCCACGCGCGCCGCTTGTCGACCGTGCTCGATGCGCTCTCCGATGCGGTCCTGCTGGTCGACGGGCGCGGTACGATCATCGACGCCAACCCGGCGGCGCGGCGGACCTTCGGTCTGGAGCGGGTCGACGTCCCGTTCGCCCGGGCCTCGCGCGACCCGGGCGTGATCGCCGCCTTGAACGCCGCGCTCGACACCGGGACGGCGAGCACGGTCGTCTTCAGCCCGGTGGAGGACCGCCTCAAGCTGTTCGCCGCGCGCATCCAGCCGATCGAGAGCCCGGACGGCGGCCGCGGCGCCATGCTCGTGCTGCGCGAGCAGAGCGAGCAGCTCTTGATCGAGCGGATGCGCTCGGACTTCGTCGCCAACGCGAGCCATGAGATCAAGACCCCGCTCGCTGCGATCATCGGTATCATCGAGACGCTGCGCGGGCCGGCCCGCGACGATCCGGCCGCCCGCGAGATGTTCCTCGCCACGATGGCAGAGGAAGCGGGCCGGATGAAACGCCTGGTCGACGATCTGCTGTCGCTTTCGCAGATCGAGCTGGCGGCGCGGCGGCCGCCTTCGGCGCGGGTACCCCTCGCCGACGTGCTCGAGGGCACGCTCGCGCGGATGCGGCCGATGGCCGCGGCGGCGAGGATCAAACTCGAGCTCGATGCGCCCCCTTGCCTGCCCGAAATCACCGCCGATGCCGATCAGCTCCATCAGCTGCTCGGCAACCTGATCGACAACGCGATCAAGTACGGTGGCCCCGACAAGGTCGTGCGGGTCGAGGTCCGGTTGCTCGAGGCCGCACCCGCGAGCGCGGGGCCGGTCGCCGGCCGCCCGGCCGTCGAGATCGCGGTCGTCGATCAGGGCGAAGGCATCGCGCCCGAGCATCTGCCGCGGCTCACCGAGCGCTTCTACCGGGTCGACAAGGGCCGCTCGCGCCGGATCGGCGGGACGGGTCTCGGGCTCGCGATCGTCAAGCACATCGTCCGCCGCCACCAGGGCCATCTCGCGATCGAGAGCGAGCTCGGCCGCGGTTCGCGCTTCGCCGTGCTGCTGCCGCTCCAACCGACCGAGCGTGCCAGTCACGGAGCTGTCATAAAATCGTCATAGCACCGGCGCGGAGCGGGCCCAGGCTCCCCAGCGAGTTCCCAGGTGCTACGAGGAGGCATCGCACCATGAAGCGCTTGATGCTCACGGCGACGGCCGTGGCAGTGGTGGCCGTCGCCGGCGAGGCGATGGCCCGTGACCAGATCCGGATCGTCGGCTCCTCGACCGTGTTCCCCTTCTCGACCGCGGTCGCCGAGCAGTTCGGCCGCGCCGGCAAGTTCAAGACCCCGGTGGTCGAGAGCACCGGCACAGGCGGCGGCTTCAAGCTCTTCTGCGCCGGCGTCGGCGAGAGCCACCCCGATATCACCAACGCCTCGCGGGCGATCAAGAAGTCCGAGTACGAGGAGTGCGTGAAGAACGGGGTGAAAGACATCACCGAGGTGAAGATCGGCTTCGACGGGATCGTCGTCGCCGAGTCCAAGGGGGCGCGGCAGCTCGACCTCAAGATCGAGCAGATCTGGCTCGCGCTCGCGAAGGAGGTGCCGAAAGACGGCAAGCTCGTCGCCAATCCCTACCGGACCTGGCGGGATATCGATCCCTCGCTGCCCGCGGACAAGATCGAGGTGCTCGGCCCGCCGCCGACCTCGGGGACCCGAGACGCGTTCGTCGAGCTCGTGATGGATGTCGGCTGCCAGAAGTTCCCGGAGATCAAGGCGCTCGAAGCGAAGGCTCAGCGTGCGGCTTGCCAGACCATCCGCGAGGATGGCGCCTACATCGACGCGGGTGAAAACGACAATCTGATCGTCCAGAAGCTCAAGGCCAATCCGAAGGCGATGGGCATCTTCGGCTACAGCTTCCTGGATCAGAATCGCGATGCGCTGATCGCGCACAAGATCAACGGTGTCGAGCCCACCTACGACAACATCTCCTCCGGCAAATATGCCGTGTCGCGTTCGCTCTACTTTTACGTCAAGAACGCGCACGCCGCGGTGGTGCCGGGGATCCGGGAGTTCGTGGCCGAGTTCACGAGCGACAAGGCGATGGGTCCGGACGGCTATCTCGCCGACAAGGGCCTGATCGCCTTGCCCGACAAGATGCGCGAAGAGGTCCGCAACCGCGCCGCCAATCTCGAACCGTTGACGATGTGAGCAGCGCCCCCGGGGCCGAGCGCAGCGCCCCGGGGGCTTCAGCTTTCATCGGGGGAGACGGCGAAAGCCGCAATCGATGCTCACCGTCCTCGCTGTGCTCCTGGTCGCATCCGCGGCCTTCGGTCTCGCGCGTCATCGGGCCCTCGCGGTCGCGAACGGCAAACCGTCCGCGCTCCACTCCCGGCCGGTTCATCATGCGGTGTACGCGGCCCTGCTCGCCGCCGGCCCGGCCTTGGCGCTGTGGGCGGTGTGGGCGGTGTTCAGCCCGCTCGTCCTCCGCTGGATCGTCGAAGCCTCCCTCCCGCCCGAGCTCCTGGCACAAGGCCCGGAGCTGCGGCGGTTCTTCATGAGCACCGTGCTTCGACTGGCCTCGGGCTTGCCGCCGACGGGCGAGGTGACACCGGACCTCGCTGCGGCCGCCGCCTATTACAGCCGTCTGTCGAGCTTCGGCTCGCTCGCGGTCCTCGTGGGTTCGGTCTGCCTCGCGCTCGTTCTGGCTCGTCTCGCCCTCTCGCGCATCTCGCTCGAGATGCGGGCACGCAACGCGGTCGAGTCCTGGTTCACCACGGCGCTGTGGATCAGTGCCGCGATCTCGATCGCGACGACGGCCGGCATCGTCTTCTCCGTTCTGTTCGAGAGCATGCGGTTCTTCCAGTTCGTGCCGGTGAGCGAGTTCCTCTTCGGCCTGCAATGGAGTCCGCAGATCGCCTTGCGAGCCGATCAGGTCGCGGGCTCGGGCGCGTTCGGTGCGGTTCCGCTGTTCGCCGGAACGCTGCTCGTCACCGTGATCGCGATGGCGGTGGCCGGGCCGATCGGCATGCTGTCGGCGATCTTCTTGTCGCAATATGCGAGCCCCGCGTTCCGCGATGTCGCCAAGCCCGTGCTCGAGGTGCTGGCCGGGATCCCGACGGTCGTCTACGGGTTCTTCGCCGCTCTGGTCGTGGCGCCTTGGGTGCGGGGCTTCGGCGAGAGCCTCGGGCTCGACGTGTCCTCGGAAAGCGCGCTGGCGGCCGGGGTGGTGATGGGGATCATGATCATCCCCTTCGTCTCCTCGCTCGCCGACGACGCCATCATGGCGGTCCCGCAAGCGATGCGCGACGGCTCCTTGGCCCTCGGTGCGACGCGCGCGGAGACGATCTCGCAGGTGCTGATCCCGGCGGCTCTGCCGGGCATCGTGGCGGGCTTCTTGCTCGCGATCAGCCGAGCCATCGGCGAAACGATGATCGTGGTCATGGCGGCCGGGATGGCCGCCAACCTCACGGCCAATCCGCTCGCTTCGGTGACCACGGTCACCGTGCAGATCGTGACGCTCCTGGTCGGCGATCAGGAGTTCGACAGCCCCAAGACGCTGTCGGCGTTCGCGCTCGGTCTGACGTTGTTCGTGGTCACCCTCGGCCTGAACGTCATCGCGCTCTACGTTCTCCAGCGGTTCCGAGAGCAATATGAATGAGGTCGCGATCGAGGTCGAAGCGCCGAAGCTCGCGCGGCTGCTCGATGCCACCTATCGTCCGACCGCCGAGCAAGCGGCAGCGCTCGTACGCCGGCGCTACGCTCGCGAACGCGCGCTCAAGCTGGCCGGCCTGACCGGGCTCGCCATCGGCGTGTTGGCACTGGGCCTCTTGCTGGCGAGCATCGTGCCCGGTGTCAAAGCCTTCGTGCGTCACGCCATCGTGCTCGACATCGAGTTCGACGCGGCGGTGATCGATGCGAGCGGCACCCGCGATCCGCGCGAGATGGCCAAAGCGGACTATCAAGAGCTGATCTATCGCGCGCTCTATCGGCTGTTTCCCGAGGCCACCGGGCGAGAGGCGCGGCGCGAGCTGCGCTCGCTCGTGAGTGTCGGCGCAGGCGACAGGCTTCGCGACATGGTGCTGGCGGACCCGAGCATCGTCGGCAGCACGCAGCGCGTCGCGGTGATCGCCGCCTCCAACATCGATCAGGTCTTGAAAGGCAGCATCGATCGGACGGTTCCGGAAGAAAGCCGAGTGGTCAAAGACCGGACTCTGGCGGTGATCGATCGGCTCGCGGAACAGGGCCGGATCACCCGCGAGTGGAACAAGTCGTTTTTCCTGACGGGCGATTCGAGGCACCCCGAGCTCGCGGGCCTCTACGGCGCGTTGATCGGATCCGCGTACCTGATGCTGGTGACGTTTCTGTTCTCCGTTCCGATGGGGATCGCCGCTGCGGTCTATCTCGAGGAGTTCGCGCCCAAGAATCGCGTGACCGATCTGATCGAAATCAACATCAACAATCTGGCGGCCGTGCCGTCGATCGTGTTCGGACTGCTGGGGCTCGCGATCTTCCTCAACACGTTCGGCCTGCCGCGCTCCTCGCCGATCGCCGGCGGCTTGACGCTCGGTCTGATGACCCTGCCCACCGTGGTCGTGGCGACCCGGGCGGCGTTGCGCTCGATCCCGCCCTCGATCCGCGAGGCGGCGCTCGGCATCGGTGCGTCGCGGGTTCAGGCGGTCTTGCATCACGTTCTGCCGCTCGCCATGCCCGGGATCCTCACCGGCACGATCATCGGGATGGCGCAGGCGCTGGGCGAGACGGCGCCGCTGCTGATGATCGGGATGAACGCCTTCATCGTCGACGTGCCGCGCTCGCCCTGGGACGCCGCGGCGGCGCTGCCGGTGCAGATCTACATCTGGGCGGACAGTCCCGAGCGGCAGTTCGCCGAGCTCACGGCTGGCGCGATCATCGTTCTTCTCGGCTTCCTCATCGTCATGAACGGGCTCGCGATCTATCTTCGGCGGAGGCTCGAGCGCACATGGTGACGACGACCGTCCCGACCGCGACGGCTACGGTGAGCTCCTCCGCGCCAGTCTCGGTCAAAATGTCTGCGCGAAACGTCAACCTCTGGTACGGCACCAAACAGGCACTGTTCGACGTCAACATGGACGTCATGAAACACAGGGTCACCGCACTGATCGGTCCGTCCGGCTGCGGGAAGACGACGTTTCTGCGCTGCCTCAATCGCATGAACGACACGATCGGCTCGTGTCGCGTGGAGGGTGACATTCGCCTCGATGGCTTGAACATTTACGATCCGAGCATCGACGTGGTTCAGGTTCGCGCCCGCGTCGGCATGGTCTTCCAGAAGCCCAACCCCTTTCCCAAGTCGATCTACGAGAACGTCGCCTACGGGCCGAGGATCCACGGCCTCGCGCGCAGCAAGGCCGACCTCGACGACATCGTCGAAGCCAGTCTCCGGGGCGCGGGGCTGTGGGAGGAAGTGGCCGACCGGCTCGATCAACCGGGTACGAGCCTCTCCGGCGGGCAGCAGCAACGCTTGTGCATCGCGCGGGCGATCGCCGTGAGCCCCGAGGTCATCTTGATGGACGAGCCGTGCTCGGCGCTCGATCCGATCGCGACCGCGCATATCGAAGAGTTGATCGACGAGCTGCGAAAGACCTTCACGATCGTGATCGTGACACACAACATGCAACAGGCGGCGCGCGTATCACAATACACGGCGTTCTTTCATCTCGGCAAGTTGATCGAGTTCGGTCCGACGGAAGAGATCTTCACGCGGCCTCTCGAGCAGATGACGCAGGATTACATTACCGGCCGTTTCGGCTGAAGGAGGGTCCATGCCGGAACAGGGCGACGCGCGCGACCACCAGCACATCGTGCGATCGTTCGACGAGGAGCTGAAGGCCCTCTCGGGCGCCATCGTCGAGATGGGCGGTCTGGCCGAACGGCAGGTCGCCGATGCGCTCAAGGGCCTGGTGGAAGAGGACATCGAGCTCGCCGCCCGCGTGATCGAGCGCGATGCGCGGATCGACGAGCTCGAGGAGCGGATCGACCAAGACGTCATCCGGCTCCTGGCCCTGCGCCAGCCGCTCGCGATCGACCTGCGGATGATCGCGATGGCGCTCAAGATCAGCAACGATCTGGAGCGGATGGCAGATTACGCGGTCAGCATCGCCAAGCGTTCCCAGCGGCTGTCGGAACAGGCCGATCGCAAGCCGATGCAGTCGCTGCCCCGGATCGGGCAGTCCTGTCTCGCGATGGTGAAAGACGTCCTCGATGCCTATGTCGAGCGCGACGCGGAGAAGGCTTCCGCTGTGTGGCATCGTGATCGAGAGGTCGACGAACAGTATACTAGCTTGTTTCGCGAGCTCGTCACCTATATGCTCGAAGATCCTCGGACGATAAGCACCTGTATCGATCTTCTTTTCGTGGCGAAGAACCTGGAGCGGATCGCCGATCACGCCACGAACATCGCGGAGAAAATCGTCTACATCATCCACGGAACGCACATCAACCGGCCCAGGCACGAGGTGGAGTGACAGCCGTGAAGCCGCTCATCCTGATCGTCGAGGACGAGGCGGCCCTTCAGAAACTGCTCGCCTACAATCTCGAAGCAGCGGGCTTCGAGGTCGCCCAGGCCTTCGACGGCGAAGAGGCGCTCACGCTTCTGGCCGAGCGCATGCCCGATCTCGTCGTGATCGACTGGATGATCCCGCAGCTGTCCGGGATCGAGCTGTTGCGCCGCATCCGCCGACGGCCGGAACTGGCACACCTGCCGGTGGTCATGCTGACGGCGCGCTCGGAGGAGCCCGACCGGTTGCGCGGGCTCGAGACCGGGGCGGACGACTACGTCACGAAGCCCTTTTCACCAGCCGAGCTGATCGCGCGGATCCGCGCCGTGCTGCGTCGGGTGCGGCCCGCTTTCGCCGACCAGATCCTGCAATTCCAGGACCTTCGGATGGACCTGGCGGCGCATCGGGTGTTTCGCGGCATGCGCGAGGTCCATCTCTCGCCCACCGAGTTTCGTCTCCTGCGCCATTTCCTCGAGAACCCGGGTCGCGTGTTCAGCCGCGCGCAGCTCCTCGATCGCGTTTGGGGAGGCGAGCTCGACATCGAGCTTCGCACCGTCGATGCGACGATCCGGCGCCTGCGCCGGGCGCTCAACAGCGGCGGCGAGCAAGATCTGCTGCGCACGGTCCGCGCCGAAGGCTACGCGCTCGACCTCAAATTCGCTTCCTCGCCCTCGGGCTGATCAGCGAAAGGTCGGTAGCACGACCGCACCGTTGACGAAGGCCTCGAAGAGCGCCTTGAGCTGGGAGGCTGCTCGGAGCGCCGCTTCGCTCGTCGCGATCAAGCGGCTCGCCAAGCGCCAGAACGCGCGCTCTTCGGGTACGGGTCGCAAGCGCAGCGGCGTGTCGGCCGGCAACGCCAGGACCGCGCGGATCTCGTCGAGAGCCTCCTCGAGGCCGCCCTCCCGATCGACGAGACCGAGCTCTCGCGCCTGTGCTCCGGTCCATACTCGGCCGCGCGCGATGTCCTCGACCTGCTCGAGGGACAGGCTCCGAGCTCGCGCCACGCCACTCTTGAACGTGCCGTAGAGGCTGTCGAGGAGACGCTCGACGCGAGCCTGCCCGGCCGCGTCGAAGGGCACGTTGATCGACCAGAGGGCGGCGTGCTCGCCACGCTCGATCCGGGCCCAGTTGACACCGAGGCGCTCCCAAGCCCTAGCGAGCACGGGTTTTCCGGCCAACACGCCGATGGAGCCGGTAAGCGTGGTCGGCTGGGCGACGATGCGCGCCGCATCGGCGGCGATCCAGTAGCCGCCCGAAGCGGCGCGGTTACCCATCGAGACGACGACCGGCTTGCCGGCCGCGGCGGCGCGTCGGACTTCGCGCGCAACCGTCTCGCTCGCCACGGCGGATCCGCCGGGCGAGTCGAGGCGGAGCAGGATCGCGCGGACATCGCTCGCCTCGATCGCGTCGGCGATGGCTTCGGCCAAGCTGTCCCCGGCGATGGTCCCTGTCAGCTCCCCGGAACCCCGGACGATCGGTCCGGCAGCCCGCACGAGGGCGACGACCGTCTCGGCATTCTCCTCAGCGGTCGCCCGCTCGTACCGCTCGAGGTCGACGAGCTCGGCGCCGTCGCCGGCGCGATCCCGGGCGTCTCGCTCGATCTCGTCGCGGTAGGCGAGGCGATCGACGAGGCCGAGCGCGCGTGCCTCCTCCGCATCGTAGGGGCCGCCGCCCACGAGGCCGCTGGCGCGAGAGGGGTCGAGGCGACGACCCGCGGCGATCTCGGCCACGAGCGTGCCGTGCAGGCTGTCGGCGAGCGACTCCAGCATCTCCTTGTTGGCCGGCGTCGGGTACGGTTCGGTGAAGCTCTCGAGCGCCGTCTTGTAGTCGGCACGCCGGCTGACCGCCGCATCGATGCCGAGGCGATCGAGCAGCGGCCGGATGAAGGGAGCTTCGATCAGCAGGCCCGTCAGCCCGACCGCCCCGACCGGCTGCAGCACCACCTCGTCGAACGCCGAGGCGATGTAATAGCCTTCGATCCCCGAGCCGAGCTCGGCGAAGCTGTCGGACCAAGCCAAGGCGAAGCGACCCGAGGCGCGGAACCGCTCGACGGCTTGGCGAAGCTCGCGCGCGACCGCGAGACCGTGCGCGCTGTCGCCGACCAGGCCCACGAGGCCGCGGACCCTGGGGTCGCGGCGCGCTCGATCGAGCGCCAGCACGACCTCGCTCAGCGTCGGCGGCGATCCGAGCCCGGCGGGTCCGAGGCGGGGCGGGCCCTCGACCTCGCCGATGGTTTCGCGGAGGTCGACCCGGAGCACGATCTTTTCCGGAAGCGAGCTCGGCCCCAGGAGGCGGGACGCGGCCCACCAGCCGAGACCGCCGGCGGCCAGCAGCGCCAGGATCGTCAGCGCTCCGATCGTCGCCAGAAAGCCAACCAGAAACCGTCGCATCCTACCTCGCTGCTGGACGGTCGAGCCGGCCGCGCGGGGATCGCGCAGCGCGGCACGCTCGATTGCCCAGACCCGTCGGCTCCACTCGGGTGGTCCGGCGCTCCACTAGCGGATCGCGGAGCCCGCTCGTTCCTGCACGTCCGCGGCGACGCGAAGCGCGCACGGAGGCGATCGAGGCTCGACCGGGCTCGTGACACGGTCCTCACGACCCGGTCCGAGCCGGCTCCTGCCGGCGACTCGGCTGGAGTGGCCCCGACCCCGGCTCGTAGGATCGGATCCCGGCTCCGGGTTCACGACGCCGCGGCGCGCTCGAGCCGTTGCGGCCGAGGACGGCTGCTCGCGGTCTTCAATTGACCGCAGGCGGCCAGGATGTCTCGCCCGCGTGGCGTACGTACCGGGCTCGGATAGCCTGCCGCCTCGACGATCGCGGCGAAGGCTCGGATACGACCGGCCGGAGAGCAGGCGTAGGGCGCCCCGGGCCAGGGGTTGAAGGGGATCAGGTTGACCTTGGCGGGGATGCCGCGCAGCAGGCGCACGAGCTCGCGGGCGTCCGCGTCGCTGTCGTTGATCCCGCGGAGCATCACATACTCGAAGGTGATGGGGCGCCGCACCGGATAACGCCGGCAGGCGTCGAGAAGGGCCGCGATCGGCCATTTTCGATTGATCGGGACGAGTTCGTCGCGCAGCTCGTCGCGCACCGCATGCAGCGAGACGGCGAGACCCGTACCGACCTCGCGCCCCCATGCTTCGATCTTCGGAACGACACCCGAGGTCGAGAGCGTGACGCGGCGACGCGAGAAGCCGAGGCCGTCGCCGTCGAGGGCGAGAAGGATGGCCGCCTTGACCTGGTCGTAATTGAAGAGCGGCTCGCCCATGCCCATGACGACGAGGTTCGTGAGGAGCCGTCCCTCGCGAGCAGACGGCCACTCGCCGAGCGCGTCGCGCGCCACCAGGATCTGAGCGACGATTTCGCCGGGGCCCAGATTGCGGACGAGGGGCATCGTGCCCGTGTGGCAGAACCGGCAAGACAGCGTGCAGCCGACCTGCGTCGAAACGCAAAGGGCGCCCCGATCCTCCTCGGGAATGAAGACGGTCTCGACCTCCTGGCCGTCGGTGAAGCGCAACAACCACTTGCGGGTCCCATCCTCGGAGCGCTGTTCGGCCACGATCCGCGGCCGCTCCAGGTTCGCCCGTTCTTCGAGGAGAACGCGAAGCGACTTGGGCAGGGTCGTCATCACGTCCGGGCGGGTGGCCCCGCGCACGTAGAGCCAGTGGAAGAGTTGGCGGGCGCGCAAACGGCTGCTCGCCTCCTGCTCTCCCTGTGCCACCAGCCAAGCCGCCAGGGCCGTCCGGTCTAGGCCGATCAACGAGCGCCGTTCGGCGACGACGGGAGGCTCAACGACCACTGCCATTCCGGCAGGCCTCCGCCATGGCGTTGTGCGCAGCGCTGAATCCGGCCAGGGAATAGCTGTCGAGCGACCAGGTGTCGCGAACCGAGGTGCCGCGCACGGTCATCAGGTTGCCGCGCCGCATCGACGCGATCAGCCGGGCGTCTTCTTCCGAGCTGGCGGTCCAAGCGCGATCGCCCTCGGTGAAGAGCTCGAAGCGCGTTCCGTCGACCACGACCTCGACGGTGCTGCCCTTGCGGTAGGTGTAGCCCGGGTCGATCGACACCTCCTGTCGCGGCCGGGCGCCGCCGAAGCGGGTGACGAACGCACGTGGCTGGTCGCGGCGGCTGAAATTACCCTCTTGGCGAACCGGCAGCGAGGTGATGAAGCAGATCTGGCCGGATGCGTCCTCGTGCACGTAGAGGCTCCAGTCGCGAAAGCGCTCGACGAAGCCGGCCGCTGCGGGCGGGACGATCGAGCCCGTGCCGGCCGCAACGAGGACCAGCAGCGCGCCCAGCCGTCCGCGGCGCCGGCTACGGTCGCGTCCGATCACCGGATCACCTCGTCCGGCGAGGCACGATCGAGGCACGGCCGGCTCGGCTCCGGCATCCGGCGGAAGACGGGTTGCCCGTGCACGTGTTCGGGTCGCTGCTCGGTCGGTCCGCCCGGCCGCACCGGGCGAGGATCGAAGCGACCGTGGCACAGCATGCGGTCGTAGAGCACGATGGCGGCGGCCACCCCGAGGTTGACGCAGAAGCGCGTCGGAATCCGAACGACCCAGTCGCAACGTGCAAGGGTCTCCGGCGAGAGCCGCCCGCGCTCGGGCCCGAACACGTAAGCCGCTTGCAGCGGATGCCGGAAGCTCGGGAGCGGGATCGCTTCCTCGACGAGCTCGACCCCGACCAGGCGACAGCGACGCGGCAGCACGAGCGCCGCTGCGGAGGGAAACTCCATCACCGGAAGGTTCGCCTCCGCGCGCGACGTGTCCGAAATCGCCTCCCGCAGCCGCCAATAGGCGTCGATCAAGAACAGGAAGGCGGCACCGAAGGCATGCGCCGTGCGCATCAACGTGCCGAGATTGACCGGCTTGCTGATGCCCTCGGCGCCGACGCCGAAATAGCCGCGCAGATGCTCGCTCATGGGCCGTAGGTAGGGGACGTCGACGGCGGCCGCCAGATCCCCGGCCACGGTTCGTTTCTCCCCCAGGACGCCGGGCACTCGCGAGCCTCGCATGCGCTCCGGGAGCCGAGCGAACGCGCACGGTAACCGGCCGGGGCTCGGAGGTCGCGAAAGGCTCGGGGTGGCCGGCGGCCGAACCGGCGCCGGGACCGGGCCGAGTGCGGACGGCGGTCCAAGTTGCCGGGATCGACATGCCCGACATGCGCTCGATGGGCGGCCGTTGTCAGGCCGAGCCCGTTGCTGCCGTTCGTTCCCGGGCCGGCGATCGCGCCCCGCGTCGCGGCGGTCGGTCCGGGCGCCCCGGGGCCCCGCGCCGAGCACGTGCTGGCGCGGGCATCGCGATCACGCCGGCTGCGGCGAAGAAATCGTCGGGTGCCTCGACCCGGCCCGCGGCCATCGGCAGACATCGACGATGGCACGTCTGCGGCGAGGTCGATCGCGAACGGGACCGTGACCGCCGCCTCGCAGAGCGAGGCCGGGTGCGTGCGCGCGAGACCCTGGTCGACCGGCAGGCTGCGGAGGCCGCGAGCTCAGCGGCCGTTCAGCGGGGCAGGGCCATGGGCGCGCGGATCGGCGCGACGCAGGGCGGGGCCGGTCGTCCCGCTTTCGTCGAGCAGCACGATCGCGAGCTCGCCTTCGAGCAGCGATCCGCCGGGACGGCAGCGGGTTTTCGAGAAGGCCGTCCGCGGTCGGGCGCCGATGTCTCGTCGGACCCCCGGGAGACGCCTGCTCAAGAAAGATCGGCGTGCCCTCGCGCGAGAAGGGGCTCGCGAAGATCGGCCGAGCCTCCGCCGATACTCGGGTAGCTGACAGTCGACGTTTCATCGATCGAGCAGCCCGAGTTGCCCGTCTAGAGGTCGGAAGCGATCGATGGCGCGACTAGGTGGAGCCGCGAGCCGGCTTCGAGCAGCGGTTCGAAGGGCGGCACACCGGCTCGCTGCGCTGGCTCGTCTCCCACCCCTTGTCGTCCGAGGGAGCGAGCTCGTGCTGGCGACCGACGCGGAACCGACGGGTCGAACGCCGGGACCGGGTG
Organism: Geminicoccaceae bacterium; assembly: GCA_025054575.1. Lineage (GTDB taxonomy): Bacteria > Pseudomonadota > Alphaproteobacteria > Geminicoccales > Geminicoccaceae > JANXAZ01. The sequence goes on from JANWZN010000001.1 coordinate 21,035, forward strand.
CTCGCTACGCACCGACGGGCCTTCGGCCTGGTCACCGCTCCGTCAACGCGCGGTCGCGTGCCTTGATGATCGGCTTCAAGAGATAATGCAGAACGGACTTGCGCCCGGTCAGCACGTCGACCTGTGCCGTCATGCCGGGGATGATCGTCAGTGGCTTCTCGGCCGTCCCGAGATGGTTTTGATCGGTGCGGATCCTGACCCGATAGAAGCTCTCGCCGCGCTCGTTGGTGATCGTATCCGCGCTGATGTCCTCCACCACTCCTTTGAGATCGCCATAGATCGAATAGTCGTAGGCGGTGATCTTGACCGTTGCCGGGAGGCCCGGGCGAAGGAACGCGATATCGGCCGGCCGGATATGGGCCTCGATCAGGAGCGTGTCCTCGAGCGGCACGATCTCCATGATGTCTTGCCCCGGCTGAATGACGCCGCCGATCGTGTTGAGCTTGATTTGCTTGATCGTTCCGCGGACCGGCGAGCGAACCTCGGTACGTCGGATGCGATCGGCGCCCGCGAGCACGATCTCGCGAATGCCGGCGAGCTCCGCGGCCTTTTGCGTCAGTTCCTCTTGGGCCTGCGAGCGGAAGGCACTCCAGGCTCGCTCGATCTTCTGATTGGCCTCTCGGACCGCGGCGCGAACCCGAACAATCGATGCGCGACTGGTCTCGACGGCACCGCGCAGATCGTTGACCTCGCGCTGGAGCTTGAGGAACACCGATTGCGACATGTCGCCGCGGCGAGCGGCCGGCTCGGCGAGCCGGAGCTCCTCGCGGGCGAGCTCCAGCGATCGCTCGTATTGCGCGAGCTTGGTCTCGAGCTCTTTCAGTTCCTGTTCACGTTGCTGTGCCTGGCTGCGGAGGATCTGGATTTCGTTTTGCAAATTCTCTTGGCGCGAGTTGAAGAGCTTGAGCTCCTTCTCGGCGACCTCGCGCGCCTCGGCCATGACCTCGGCAGGAAAGACCAGTTTCGCATCCTCGATCTCGGCCTGTAGCCGCGCGATCGCCGCCAGCAGCGCCATGTATCGCGCGCGTTTTTCGCGATAGTCGCTTTCCGCACGAACGTTGTCGATACGCAGGAGGATCTGGCCTTCGTCCACGACTTGGCCCTCGCGGACCAACATTTCGGCGAGAATACCGCCTTCGAGGTTCTGCACGACTTGAAGCTGACGCGACGGGATGACCTTGCCCTCGCCGCGCGTCACTTCGTCGAGGAGTGCCCAATTGGCCCAGGCAACGAAGGCCACGAAAAACGCAACCACCGCGAACAGAACCGCGTGGCCGAGGCCGTGGGGCCGCAAGCGATCGGCGGCGCCGGCACCCGTGACGAATTGCGCGAGCTCGCGATCGAGAGCCCGAGCGGCTCGGCCGTGCCGACGTGGCAGAACGAGCGCCATCACGTTTCTCCCCGGATCTGGCCGGCGGCCAGCGCTTTGAGGACCTTGTCCTTCGGTCCGTCTGCCACGACCCTGCCGCCGTCCAAGACGATGAGCCGTTCCACGAGCGCCAACAGCGATGCGCGATGGGTGACCAGCAGTACCGTTCGGCCGGGCAGCTCGCGCGCGATTCGTTGCATGAACCGGTTTTCGGCGCCGTTGTCCATGGCACTCGTAGGCTCGTCGAGCACCAGGATCGGCGGGTCCAGGAGCAACGCGCGGGCAATCGCGATCGACTGGCGCTGGCCGCCCGACAGCGCCTCGCCGCGCTCGCCGACATTGAGGTCGTAGCCGAGCGGATGCCTCGTGACGAAGTCTTCGACACCGGCGACCGCCGCTGCCCGCAAGACCGCTGCGTCGTCGGCGAACGGTGCTCCGAGCGTGATGTTGTCGCGAATCGAGCCGTGAAACAGGACGACATCCTGCGGTACGCAGCCGATGTTGCGCCGCAGATCGGCCGGGTCGATCTGACGCACGTCGGTCCCGTCGACCAGAACCGAGCCCGAATCCGGCTCGTACAGGCCGAGCACCAGCTTTTCGATCGTGGACTTACCGGAGCCGATGCGGCCGATCAGGCCGACACGCTCGCCGGGCGCGATCCGGAAGGAAACGTCGCTCAGTGCTGGAAGCTTCTGACCGGGATAGGAGAACGTCACGTTCTTGAGCTCGATCGCGCCCTTGAGGACCGGCCGGTGGACGAACACCCGATCGGGCGGTCGCTCGGCCGGGAGCTGCATGATCGCGTTCAGGGTCTCGAGCGAGGTCTTGGCCTGATGGTAGCGGGTGAGGACGGCCGCGACCTGGCCGAGCGGTGCCATCGCGCGCCCCGCCAAGATGCTGCAGGCTATCAAGGCGCCTGTCGTCAGGCGACCGGCGGCGATCTCGTAGACGCCCACGATGATCACGCCGACGTAGACGAGGTTGCTCACCAGGCCCGCGAAGTTGACGGTCAACGCCGACAGGAGCCGGCTCTGGTTGCCCGACTCGGCGGTCGCGGCGACGAAGCTCTCCCAGGCCCGCTGCATGCGTCCCTCGGCGCCGACGCTCTTGATGGTCTCGAGACCATTGATCGCCTCGACGAGGACACCGTGCTTCTGCGATGCTTCCTTGAACGTCCGCCGCACGATCCGATTCAGAGGAATTTGCAGGAGGAGGCCGGCTCCGACCACGAGGGGGATACCCGCGAGAGGTACGATCGCCACGACCCCGCCAATGATCCAAATAATAGCAACGAAGAGGATCAAAAACGGAAGGTCGACAAGGCTCGTCAACGTGGCAGAGGTGAAAAAGTCCCTGAGCGTTTCGAACTCACGGAGGTTGCTGGCGAACGCGCCGGCCGAGCGTGGCCGGCTCGCCATCCGAATATTCATGACGTGCTCGAAAATTCGACTGGCGAGCTTGATATCGGCCACTTTGCCCGCGGCATCTACGAAGTAGCCACGCAGCATCTTCAGAACGAAGTCGAAGCCGAGTACGATGAAGATACCGACCGAAAGGACCCACAGCGTCTCCAACGCATTGTTGGGGACGACACGATCGTAGACGTTCATGGCGAACAGCGAGGTCGCGATCGCGAAGCAATTGATCAATGCCGCGGCGAGCAGGACCTCGGCGTAGACCGGCCACTGGCGAAGGATCGTCGACCAGAACCAGTGCCCGCTCCGCTCGGCGAGGAGTTCGCGATCCCGCTGCGCGAAGCCGAGCGCGGGCCGGGCGAAAAACGCGTAGCCCGTGTAGCGCTCGGCGAGGTCCGCTTCGGACAGGACGGTGGAGCCACCGCCCGTCTCGGGCAAGACGATCTCCGCTTGGCCGTGGCCGTCGCGACGAACCAGCAAGACGGCGCGCCGGTCCCGAAGCAGCAGCACGCAGGGCAGGACCAGGTTGTCGATCGTGCCGAGCGGGCGGCGGAGGAGACGGGCGCTGAGCCCGGCTCGCTCGGCGGCGCGCGGAAACAGATCGGGGGTCAGCCTGCCTCCGACGAGCGGCAGGCCGGCGGTCAGCGCCTGTGCCGAGGTCGGCCGTTCGAGGAGGTGGGTGAGCGCCACGAGACAGCCCAGCAACGGGTCGTCGATGGTCGCGTCCGGTCGCCGGACCGACCAGTCGGGAACCGCCGCCGCCCCTCGCCCGGCCTCGACGGCGGACCGTTCGGCCGCGTCCCGGCTCCGATCCTCTCGAGGTCGGTCGTTTTGCGCGGCCGCTACGGTGACACTTTCGCTCATGCGATCCCCTCCGAGCCCCGGCTGTTCGCCGCGGGCCGATCCGCTCGCGCGCACCGCTGTGCCTTCACGGGCACAGGCTACGACATTGCGCCTTCCGTTCCATCACGCCCGCCGTCCGCAATCGCGCACCAGAGGCACATGCTCTCTCGCTACCGCAAGGACTTGCACCGCCAACGTCCGCGCAGCGGCGGGGCGCATCCCGCGCGGCTCGCCGTTGACGGGTCGTCGGGTGCGGATTATCAGGAACAAAAGTTAACGTAGCATCTACAAAGGTTTCCGGCCGACCTCAAGCATCCGGGTTGAAGAACGATGCGGAGTCTCCCACCGATCGCGTCCCTGGGCCGCACGAGCCTGCGCACACTGCTCCTGTCGGCCGCGTTCGTGGTCGGCGGCGACGTCGCGAGCGCGGCCTCGATCAGCGATACCGTCCGTGCCGCCCTGTCGTTCAACCCGGAGATCGGCGTCGTCAAGGCCGATCGGCGCGCCGTCGACCAGGAGCTGAGGCAGGCGCGCGCGGGTTACCTACCGTCGATCGACGTGCGGGGGGCGGTCGGAGGCGAGCTGGCCAGCACGCCGGCGACCCGGCGCCGTGGTCCCGGCAGCACCACCCGTACCGAGCAGGTGCGCAGCGAGGCGCAGGTCAAGCTGTCGCAGATGTTGTTCGACGGCTTCGCCACACAATCCGAGGTGGAGCGGCAGCTGGCGCGCGTCGACAGTGCCGCTTACCGCGTCCAGGAGGCCGCCGAATTCATCGCCGTCGACGCGATCGAGGCGCATCTCGACGTTTTGCGCAATCAGCAGATCGTCCCGCTCAACCGCGAGAACGTGGCTGCCCACGAGCGGATCCTGCGCCAGGTCCGTAGCCTGGAGCGGGCGGGTCGCGCCGATGTGGCCGACGTCCAGCAAGCGCAGGCGCGGCTCGCCAACGCGCAAGCCTCCCTCGCCCAGGCGACCGGCGCCCTCGCCGATGCGATCGCACTCTATCAACGGGTCGTCGGGCGCGACCCGGAGGGCCTCACCCTCGAACCGCCGCCAGCGGCGGCCCTGCCGAAAGACCGCGAGGCGGCAGCTGCGCTCGCTTCGGTCCAGAGCCCGACGGTGCTGATAGCGGCCGCCGACGTCGACGTCGCGGCGGCCGAGTTGCGGGGCTCGCGCGCGGGGTACTATCCGCGCATCGACGCCGAGCTCACCGCTGACACGCTGCGCAACGCCGACGGCACGGAAGGGAACGACAGCTCTGCCTCGGCGATGCTCGTGCTCCGCTACAATCTGTTCCGCGGCGGCGCGGACGTGGCGCGCGAGCGCGAAGCGTTTCACCGACTCAACGAGGCGCGGGCTGGGCTTCTGAAACAGAGGGTTCGCGCCGAGGAACTGGCGCGCCAAGCGGTGAACGCTTACGAGACGGCCAAGGCACGCGTGGTCGCGCAGCGGGCTCGCGTCGAGGCCCAGCGTCGCACCCGGGACGCGTACGCGAGCCAATTCGAGCTCGGCCAGCGGGATCTTCTGGACGTGCTCGATGCCGAAAACGAGCTTTTTCTCGCCCGTGTCCAGCTGGTCACTGCGGAATTCACCGAACGCTTCGCCGTGTACAAGATTCTCGGTGTCGTAGGCACCCTCCTCGATACCCTCGAAATCGCTCGACCGAAGGAACACATCAACGTGTACCGCTCGGCAGCGCGCCAGCAGACTCCGGTCGTCGTGAAAGAGAAATCGCAACAGCTCGTCGAGCCTCGCTCGGAACCGCGCGCGTTGCGCGGCCCCGAGGTCGGCGAACCGCCGGCCGGAACGCCCGACGCTGCAGATGTCATCAACCGGGTTCCGGGGGCGGCTGGGACGAGCCGTCCCGCCGCGCAGCCCGCGGGCGGAGGAGCTGCACCGCGTGCCGACGCCCCCCGCTCGCTCGTCCTGGCCCAGGACACCACCAGCCCGAGCGCGCAGCAGGCGGATGTCTCCTCGGCTCCGGCAAGCGAGCCCGACGTTTGGTCCAGCCTCAAGCGTCTTTTCGGCGGCAAGTGACAGAGGATCGTACCAGCTGGTGTCGGCGATCGTGGAGACACGATTTTTTGATGAGCCGTTAACTCATTGATGACACGTTCCTTGCGCAGGTCGTCACCGTGCGCAGGGTCGAGCCATGTCGAACACCGCCGGCATCTCGGCATCGGATCCTACGGATGCGCATGCCGATGGTCTTCGTGCTCTGGCGCTCGCGCTTCTCGGCTCGGGCGAGGGCGCGCAGTCCAGCGAGGGGCCGTCGCAGCCCCCTCGGAACGAGCCGCTGGTCCTTCGCATCGAAGATCTCGTCGCGGACGAGCGAGGCGAGATCGTACTGAGTGCCAGCGAGACGCTCCGAGGTGTCGTTCTGACCACAGAGCAGGAAGTGACCGCCTCCGGCATCGCCGAGCCCGATCGAAGGGCGAGCGGCGAGGAGGTCGGTGGATACGGCTACGTGGTGTTCGCCGCGGGAGCCACTGTGTTCTTCGCACCGGGCCTCGAGGTCGAGGTGGTGGCGCCGGGCAGCTGAGCGCCGGGGCGCAGCCCCGGGGGGTCTCGAAGGCGCTCGGACCGAACCGTCTCGCCGCTGTCCGGTCCGTGCGCGATGCTCGAGAGAGACTCGCTCGTTGCGACGGCGCCACAGTAGGTGGTATCGCGCGCATCGGCCCGGTTCGGCGGCTTGGTGGCCGCGTGCGAACGGGTGATGCTCTTGTCAGAGCCGGACTCGGTTAACGTCTTTTCAAGCATCAGGGTCTAGAACGGCGCGGACGGCGCGGACGCGGCGTCGTCTGATCGAAGCGGAGGTGCACGAGGTGGGTGGGAAGCCGAGCGGGCGGCGGCCTGTCGTGCTGGTCGTCCTCGACGGTTGGGGTTACCGCGAGGAGCGGACGGACAACGCTGTCGCGCTGGCGCACACGCCCTGCTTCGATCGGCTCTGGGAGGCGGGTCCCCGCTGCCTTCTGCGGACCGATGGGCGCGAGGTCGGGCTCCCCGACGGTCAATTCGGGAATTCGGAGGTCGGGCATCTCAACCTCGGCGCCGGTCGGATCGTCATGCAGGACCTACCGCGGATCGACGCGGCCATCGCCGACGGCTCGCTGGCCCGTAACGAAGTTTTGGCCAAGTTGATCGAGGCCGTGCGGCGCAGTGGGGGACGGGTGCACCTCCTGGGGCTCGCGTCCCCTGGTGGCGTCCACTCGCACCAACGTCACATCGTGGCACTCGCGCGCACGATCGCGGAGCACGGCCCGGCAGTCGACCTGCACCTGTTTCTCGACGGGCGCGATACACCGCCGAGCTCGGCCGAGGCGTACTTGGCCGAGTTGGAGCGAGAACTCGCGACGGCGGCCAACATACGCTTCGCCACCATCGGAGGGCGCTACTGGGCGATGGACCGCGATCGCCGCTGGGAGCGCACGGCACGTGCGCTCGCTGCCATCGTCGACGGTGCCGCACCGCGTGCCGTGACTTGGCGAGAGGCGCTCGAGTCCGCGTACGCGCTGGGTCAGACCGACGAGTTCGTCGAGCCCAGGGTGCTCGGTTCCTACCAGGGCATCGCGGACGGGGACGGCTTGCTGTGTGCGAATTTTCGCGCCGATCGGGTGCGCCAGATCCTCATGGCCCTTCTCGTTCCGGATCTTTCCGAGCTTCGCGGGCGCCGTCTCGTACGGTTTTCCGCCGCCGTTGGCATGACGCGCTATTCGGAGGAACTCGATCGATATCTTTCGACATTGTTCGGACCTCAGCCGATGGATCATCTTCTCGGAGAAGTGTTGGCCGAGGCCGGAATGCGTCAGCTCCGAATGGCGGAAACCGAGAAGTATCCGCACGTGACGTTCTTTTTCAATGGCGGCGAGGAACGCCTCTATCCCGGGGAAGAACGAATCCTCGTTCCTTCACCGAAAGTGGCGACCTACGATCTCCAGCCCGAAATGTCGGCGAGAGAGCTGACCGATCGATACGTCGATGCTGTCAGGAGCCGGGACTTCGACTTCGTTCTCATCAATTTCGCCAACCCCGACATGGTGGGCCACACGGGTAACCTCGAGGCCGCGATCAAGGCCGTCGAGGTGGTCGACGAATGCTTGTCACGCGTGGTCGCCACGACATGCGCGCGCCATGGTGCATTGATCGTGACCGCCGATCACGGCAATTGCGAGTTGATGCGCGATCCGATCACCGGTCAGCCCCACACCGCACACACCGCGAACCCTGTCCCTTGCGTGCTCGTCGGAGGCCCTCCCGACGCGCGCTTGCGCGGCGGTCGTCTGGCCGACGTCGCCCCGACGATCTTGGCTCTCCTGGGCTTGCCGCAGCCGGCCGCCATGACCGGTCGATCCCTGTTGCTGCCATGAGATCGGCATGGCCGCGCACGCGCCGGTGGGTACCGGTCGCGATCATGTTGGCCGCGTCGATGGTGCCTATCGCTCCGGGGGCATCGCAACGGCCATCTACTGACGTACCGGCCGTGCTCGAACCCGTATCGGCTGCGACCCGCCGGGCCGATCTCCTGCGCGCGCGGGCAGAAATTTCCCACGACGAAGTCTCCCGGCTGCGTGAAGCCCGCGATCGTCTCGATCGAGCGACGACGCGAGCATCCCGTCTCTTGACCGAGTCGCTCGAGGAGATCGACTGGTCCCGGCAGGCGGTCGACGAGCTGGAGCGAGCAACGCGCGAGCCTCGTCGCTCGGCCTCGACGCTGGTGTTGCAGACGGTCCGGATAGCCCGTGGCGAGGCCGAACCGAGCGGTTCCGGCAACCGGGGTATCCTCCAGCTGCGCTTCGGTGACGCGTGGCGCCGCCTGGAAGACCGCTTGGCGCGTGCACGCGCGACACTGGTTGCGGCACAGCGTGCCGGGCTCATCGCTGCGGCCGAGCTGGCGACCGATGCCGCGGCATGGGCCGATGCCGGCGCGGCCTCGAGCGCAGCCGAGAGCGCTCTTCGCGAGGTCCAGGTCGGGCTCCTCGAGGCCGAGCTGCGGCGGACCGCTCTGCTGGCTCGCCTGCCGGTGCCGACCCAAGCGGCGATCGCAGAGGCTAACAGCGGACCAGATCTCGAAGAAATGACGGCATCCCTCGGGGGTGAACCGCGGCACGGGAATCGCTCGGGGTGGAGCGGTGTGCTGCGGATGCCGGTCGAGGGCACGGTCGTCCAGCGCTTCGGCGATCGCCGCGGCCACCAGCGTGCCCGAGGCATCGTGCTCGCAGCCGAGCGATCGCAGCCGGTGTTGGCGCCAGGCGCCGGAACCGTAGCGTTCGCAGGCCCGTTTCGTGGCTTCGGGTCGGTCTTGATCATCGAACACGGCGAGGACTATCATTCCTTGGTGATCGGGGTCTCGAAGCTGGTCGTAGGGCAAGGCGAAGTGGTCGCTGCTGGTCAGCCGGTCGGATGGTGGGCGGGGGCGGGCGACGGCGCCAACGAGCTCTATCTCGAGCTCCGCAAGGCGGGTGAGCCGATCGATCCGCTGCCGATGTTCACGGGACGCGAAGACGAGGTGCGAGGCTGATGAACCGCTCTGTGCTGAAACTGGGTGTGGCCGCGCTGCTCGGCGTCGCGGTCGGGTTCACCTCTGCCCCAGGGGTTCTCACCGGTGCGCCGGCGTCCTCGAGCGACACGTTTCGAGCCCTGAAGCTGTTCGGCGACGTATTCGAACGCGTCCGTGCCGAGTATGTCGAAGACGTGAGCGACCAAGCCCTGATCGAATCGGCGATCAACGGAATGCTCGCGGCGCTCGACCCGCACTCGGGCTACCTGGACGCCAATCGTTATCGCGACATGCAGGTGCAGACGCGCGGCGAGTTCGGGGGCCTCGGCATCGAGGTCACGATGGAGAACGGGCTCGTCAAGGTCGTCTCGCCGATCGACGACACACCGGCGCACAAGGCGGGCATCCAAGCCGGCGATTTCATCAGCCACATCGACGGCGAGCCGATCAGCGGTTTGACGCTCGGCGAGGCCGTGGAGCGGATGCGAGGGCCGGTCGACACCAAGATCCAGCTGCGCTTGGTGCGACGCGGGCGCGACGAGCCGATCGAGGTCACGCTCACCCGCGCGGTGATCAAGATTTCCCCGGTGCGGGCGAGGCTCGAGGGTGACATCGGCTATGTCCGCCTCACCACGTTCAACGAGCATACCGCCAGCACCATGCGCGAAAAGATCGAGGAACTGAAGCGCCAAAACGGAAACAAGATCCGAGGGTTCGTTCTCGATCTCCGCAACAATCCCGGTGGTCTGTTGGATCAAGCGGTCGCGGTCGCCGATGCGTTTCTCGAGCGCGGCGAAATCGTCTCGACGCGCGGTAGGCGCCCCGACTCGATCCAGCGCTTCAACGCGCGACCGGGCGATCTCGTCGATGGCCTGCCGATGGTCGTCTTGATCAACGGCGGGTCCGCTTCGGCCTCGGAGATCGTGGCCGGTGCGTTGCAGGACCATCGTCGGGCGATCGTGATGGGCACCCCGTCTTTCGGTAAGGGGTCGGTACAGACGATCATGCCGATCGGCGGGCAAGGGGCCGTTCGCCTGACGACGGCTCGTTACTACACGCCCTCGGGCGCGTCGATCCAAGCCAAGGGGATCGTTCCCGACATCGAGGTCCACGAAGCCAATGTCGAGCTGGTCGACGACACCGCCGGTCGGCGCGAGGCCGATCTGCGCGGCCGCCTGAGCAACGACAAGGATCCACGCCCGACGGCGACCGATCGAAGCAAGCCCGGCACGCTGGATACCAAAGATTACCAGCTCGCGCGCGCGATCGATCTGTTGCGCGGCATCGTGCTCTACGAGGGGCGGAACACGGCGCAACGCTGACGGAGCGCCGTGCGCGTCCGGCAGGCGTGTGCGAGCCCGGCTCGCGTAGCAGCCAACAGTGGCGCCGCGTCTGTGGGATCTCGTTCCCTGGGCTCTCGCGGCGGCCGTCTTGCTCGGGAGCGCAGTTGGCGTCGCCGTGATGGGCGCGCGTGAAGGCGAAGGCGCCGTCGCGGCGCGCTCCGACGTCACGCTGCACGAGGTGAGCGTGGCGTGGCCCGCGTCGGGAGTACAGGATGCTCTCACGGCCGAGCCGGGGAGCCCGGTCCGTGGGGGACCGCCACTCTTGATCGACGCCGCGCTGGTCGAGGCGAGCGCCGTGGGCGGGTTGCCCCGCATCGCCGCGGACGGTCGGCGGCCGGCCGAGATGTTTCGGCGCCGGGCGCCCGCCGGCGACCGCCCCAAAATCGCGGTGCTGATCCTCGAAATCGGCCTCGACCGGGCGGCCTCCGCTACGGCCGCCGCATTGCCCGCGGCCTTCACGCTCGTGGCTTCGCCCTATGGCTCGCGGCCGTGGTCGTGGCATCGCCGTGGCCGTTGGCTAGGTCACGAGATGCTCCTCGAGCTGCCCGTGCGACCGCGGCGGTTCCCGCTCGACGACGCCGGACCTCTGTCGCTCTATCCCGGCGCCGTCACCCCGGCGGCGATCGGGGCGATCTTGGAGCGCGGCATCGGCTATGTCGGGGTGGCAGTCGAGGCCGGCCAGTTCGCGGCGGAGCCCATGGCGTTTCGCCCTGTCGCGGAGGAGCTCGCCAAGCGCGGGCTCTCGATGGTGGAGCTGGGAAGCCGGGTGCTCGAGAGTATCGCCAGTGCGTCTGGCCTGCCCACGGTGACGGCCGAGGGACCGCTCGACCTGGAGCCGAGCGCCGATGCCATCGACGCGGCGCTCGCGGCGCTGGAGACCTCCGCTCGCTCGATGCGGCGGGCGGTGGGCTTCGTCCGGCCGCTGCCGATCACCATGGAGCGGCTGTCGGCATGGAGCCGGGTTCTCCCCGAGAAAGGCATCGAACTCGTAGGTATCGGCAGCATCCTCGAGGAGAGAGCCGCCATCTCCGCGGAGAACCGATGACCGCAGACGCGTGTTGCATCGAGACGCCGACCCCGCGATCGGGGTATCGGCCTTGCGTCGGCATCTTTCTGCTCGGGCCGCACGGCAAGGTCTTCGTCGGCCGACGCCGCGACACCGAGGTCGAGGCTTGGCAAATGCCGCAAGGGGGGATCGACCCCGGCGAGAGCGTGCAGGCGGCTGCTCGGCGAGAGCTCCGCGAAGAGGTCGGCACCGACCGCGTCGCCCTGTTGCGCGAGAGCCCGGTCTGGCGATCCTACGACCTCCCGCCCGAGATCGCGGCGCGGATGTGGGAGGGGCGATACCGGGGCCAGACGCAGAAATGGGTCGCACTGCGATTCACCGGGGAGGACCGCGACATAAGGCTCGACGGGCCGCACCCGGAATTCGTCGCCTGGCGTTGGGTCGAGCCCGACGAGCTGCCCGGTCTCGTCGTCCCCTTCAAGCGCTGCGTCTATCTCAGTGTCGTCGCCGAGTTCCGGTCCCTATGGGCTTGACCGTGGCGCTCGGGCCGGAGGGCGTCGGCGGTTTGGGGGCGTCCGTGGAAGAGCCGCCCGGTGCCGCTGGATCACTTGCCGGCGCCACCCGCTGGCGCGGCGAGCCGGGCTCCAGGGCCAGCGGGACGGCTCGCTCCCGCAACGAACCGTGCTCGGTGCGGGCAGCCTCCACCCACTCCCCGAGTGACGGGAGGGCCGCGATCGTCGCGACATAGTCGCGGCTCACGGCGTCCAGCGGAACGCCGCCCGTCACGAGGCGCAGCGAGATCGGCGCGAACATGGCGTCGGCCAGGGTGAACGCGCCGAAGAGAAACGGGCCGCCGGCGCCGAATTCGCGTCGGCACGAGCGCCAGAGGCATGCGACGCCGTCGATGTCGTGCTCGGCCGAGCGGGGCAGACGACCCGGGGGGCCGAACGAGGACAGCAGGTCCAGCGGCAGAAAAGTGCGAAGACCCCGGAAGCCCGCATGCGCCTCGTGCGCCACCGATCGCGCTACGGCGCGTGCTCTCGGATCTTGCGGCCACAGCCCGGGAACGTGCTCGGCCAGGAACTCGCCGATCGCGAGGGAGTCCCAGATCGGGACTTGGTCGACGAGCAGGACGGGCGGCTCGGGGAGCCAGGGGCCGTCGAGGCCGGGCAGATGCCCTTCGCGCCAGCGTTCGATCTCGAAGACCACGTTCGCCTGACGCAGCGCCAGATAGGCCGCGAGCGAGCCTTCCGACGTGGCGCGATCGCCGATCAGGAGGACGAGTGTCGCCATGGTTCGTCCGAGCCGCGGATCGCTGCGCTTGTGATCCCGCGGTCACAAAAAGCGCAAGCGCGTTGGATGAAATGGTATAGCATTAGGCGCTCTCGATGCCGAAAGATCGACCCGGCATTCGAGGACGCTACGTTGCGCGATCGGATGCGCGAGCCTAGGGTTCATCGGGCTCGCACTCCGAGCCATGCGATGGGGAGGCAACATGCGCAGTCGGTCGCTCGTGATCACGCTCGGCGTCGCGGTGAGCTGGGCGCTCGCCGGTCCCGCGGATGCCTGCACGCCGGACGACTGGAAAGCCTGCAAGGGCAAGCCCTGGGTCGACGGCGAGGTGATGGAGACGCCGCTCGGTTCGAAATGGTGGCCGCACCCGCTCTGGGGAGCGGGCGACGAAGCCGGCTCCACCAACTGGTACGCCAAGCCCGAGGTCGTCCTGCGGGCGCTCAAGGAGGCGGACAAGGGTAAAGTCTACAAGCTCGGCCAAGAATACGACTCCGAGATGCCGCTGTTCGGGTCGCGTCGGTTCAGCCTGCGGATCCCCGGCACGCCGACGGGCGGTCCGTTCGGCGCCAACAAGATCGTCTGGCACGACGAGTTCCTCGCCACCGAGATCGGCCAGGTGGGCACCCAGTTCGATGGGCTCGGCCATATCGGCGTCCAGGTCGGAGCGCCGGGCGACAAGACCGAGATGCGATTCTACAACGGCTTCACAGTGGCCGAAATCGGTGATGCCTACGGCCTCAAGAAGCTCGGCGTGGAGAAGCTCCGGCCGATCGTCGCACGCGGCGTGCTGCTCGACATCGCCGGCGCCAAGGGCGTCGAGATGCTGGATGCCGGTTACGAGATCACGATGGCCGACGTTCGCCTGGCTCTCGAAAAACAGGGCATGAAAGATTTCAAGTTCGAGCCGGGCGATGCGCTCCTGTTCTACACGGGTTGGTCGAAGCTCTGGAAGAAGGACAACGCCAAGTTCAACAGCGGCGAGCCCGGCTGGGGGATGGAGGTCGCCCGCTGGATGGCCGAGCAGGTCAAAGCGGGCGTGACCGTCGCCGATACCTGGGCCGGCGAGGTCGTGCCGAACCGCGATCCGGCCTGCGCGTTCTGCGTCCATCAGTATCTCCAGACCCGCCACGGGATCATCCATCAAGAAAACGCGAAGCTCGACGAGCTGGTGCGGGACAAGGTTTGGACGTTCGCGTACATCTACAGCCCGGCACCGATCACCGGCGCGACCGGCTCCATCGGCGCGCCCATCGCGATCGACTGACTCTCGTGTCCGGCCGGAGCTCGGGAATGGCGGCGCCGTCCCCGGGTTCCGGCCCGGTTACCTCCGAATTCGCCGGGGCCGCTGCGGTCACGCTCGAAGGGCTGCGCTACACGATCGGCCCCCGGACGATCCTCGCTCTGGAATACTGGTCGGTGCCGGACAGGGGGCGGGCCCTCGTCCTGGGTCCCTCCGGGAGCGGGAAGACGACGCTCTTGCAGTTGCTCGCCGGTCTCGCCCTGCCTTCCGCCGGTCGGATCCTGATCGCTGGTCGCGATCTGGCTGCGATGAGCGAGGGCGACCGCGACGTCTTTCGCGGCCGGACGATCGGGTTCGTCTTCCAGGCCCTCCACCTGGTGCGAGCACTGTCGGTGCTGGACAATCTACGGCTCGCCACGTTTCTGACCGGCACGGAGCGGAGCCGCGAGGAGCTCGAGGCCCTGCTCCAGGCCGTCGGGCTCGGCGAGCGCGCCGGCGCGCGACCCGCGGACCTCAGCCAGGGCGAGGCGCAGCGTGTGGCGATCGCGCGGGCACTCGTCAATCGGCCCCGGTTGATCCTGGCCGACGAGCCGACCTCGGCACTGGACGACCGCAACGCACGCACCGTGATCGAGCTCTTGCTCGCCCGCGCGGAGGAAGCCGGTGCGGCACTCGTCGTCGCGACCCATGACGCGCGCATTCTTCCGTGGTTCGAGCAACGACTCGAGCTCGGGAGCGGGCGATGAACTTGCTTCGTTTGGCGCTCGCTTATCTCGTCGACCGGCTCGGCACGACGATCCTGACGATCTTGCTCCTGGCCCTGGGCGTCGCCACGGTCACGGTCATTCTCTTGGTCGGCCACCAACTGCGCGACCGCATCGGCCGCGAGATCGCGGGCGTCGACCTCGTCGTCGGCGCCAAGGGCAGCCCGCTCCAGCTCATCCTTTCGGCCGTGTTCCAGATCGACGTGCCGACCGGCAATGTTCCTCTGGCCGAGGCCGACATCGTGCGCCGACACCCGCTCGTGGCGCGCGCGATCCCGATCGCGATGGGCGATACGGCGGGAGGGTTTCGGATCGTCGGCACCGAACCGACTCTGCTCGAGATGCGAGGTGCCGCGCTCGCCCGCGGCCGGATCTGGCAAGCGCCGATGGAAGCCGTGCTGGGTGCCGCGGTCGCGCGTGCGAGCGGTCTCGATCTCGGCGCGACCTTCGTCGGCGCCCACGGTCTCGGCGGGACCGGCTTCGCCCATGCCGAGCACCCCTACACGATCGTCGGTATCCTCGCGCCCACGGGGACCGTGCTCGATCGCTTGATCCTGACCGCGGTCGAAAGCGTCTGGCAGGTCCATGCGCCGGCGCGGCCACAACCGACGGGGCCGCCCGCGGCCGAGGAGCACGGAGCCGAAGCACACGGGGACGGCGCGCACCGGCACGGGGAACAGGAGGGCCATGTCGCGCGGCGCGCGCCACCCGAGAAGGCCGAGATCACCGCCCTGCTGGTCCGCTATCGCTCGCCGCTCGCGGCCGTCCAGCTTCCGCGCCTGGTCAATGCGCAGCCTTCGCTACAAGCCGCCTCGCCCGCCTTCGAGGCGGCGCGGCTCCTTGCAATCGTCGGTTTCGGGCTCGATGCGTTCCGTCTGGTCGGAATCGTGCTGGTGACGGCCGCTGCGCTTTCCGTGTTCGTCGCGCTGAGCAACGCCCTCGAGGAGCGCCGCGGCGATCTCGCGCTGATGCGCGTGCTCGGGGCGACCCGCGGCCTCGTGTTCCGCTCGCTGCTGCTCGAGGCGCTGCTGCTCACCGGTTCGGGACTGGTACTCGGCCTCGTTCTCGGGCATTCGACGGTCGAGGTTCTGGCGGCGCTGTTTCGGCAGGCGAGCGAGGCGGGCATGACGGGGTGGGTCCTGGCCCCGGAGGAGCTGTGGCTGCTACCGGGCGTCCTCGGTCTGGGCCTGCTCGCGGCGTCGATCCCGGTGATCCGCGCCTATCGTACCGATCTCGCCTCGACCCTGGCTCGTGCTTAGGTGGATCCCATGCTCGTGCGCGCAGCTCGTCTGTTCTCGATCCTACTTGCGGTCTGGTTCTCGAGCGCAACCGCAGCCGCCTTCACGCTTCAGCAGTTCGGTGCGCCCGGTTTTCGCGATCACGACCCCAAGAAGCTCGAGAAAGCCGGGGTGATCTCGTGGGATCTCCTGCGCGAGCTCGACGTGGTCTACGAGACCAAAGGCCCTGGGATGACGGATTTCAAGACCAGCTTCAGCTCGGATCTGGAGAAGCTCGACGGCAAGACGGTCAAGCTCGCAGGCTTCATGTATCCGACCGAGGCAGCCGAGACCTACCGGCGGTTCCTGTTCGCGGCCTATCCGCCCAACTGTCCCTTCTGCTTGCCCGGTGGCGCCACCGAGATGGTCGAGGTCGTGGCCAGTGTGCCGGTGCGGTTCACCTACGACCCGCTGATCCTGGAAGGACGCTTCGAGCTGCTCCGTGACGATCCCTCGGGCCTGCTCTACCGCCTGAACGACGCGCGACCCGTCACCCTCAACTGATCGGTGCGATCGTCGAACGCGCCCTCGTCGTCTTCCCCGAGATAGGCCGACCGCACGGCGGGATCGCGCCGCACCTCCGCCGGCGCGCCGCTTGCGATCACGCGACCGTGAACCAGCACGGTGACCCGATCGGCCAAGCGAAAGACGGCGTCCATGTCGTGCTCGACGAGCAGGATCCCCATCTCGGAACGAAGGCTCTCGAGCAAAGCCAGGAGCTGTTCCGCCTCCGCGGGGGCGACGCCGGCGAGCGGCTCGTCGAGCAACAGAACACGCGGGCGCTGCACCAGCGCCATCGCGAGCTCCAACAGCCGACGCTCGCCGTGGGCGAGGGTCGAGGCCGGCCGGTCCGCGAGCGCGCCGAGGCCGACCTTGTCGAGAGAAGACCGAGCGGGGCCGTTCAACGACTCGTCCGTTTCGGCGGCTCGCAGGAATCGGAAGCTCGAGCCGGCTCGCGCCTGGACCGCGATCGCAACGTTCTCGAGCACGGTGAAGCTCGGCAGCACGCTCGAGACCTGGAAGGTGCGGCCGAGCCCGAGCGCGGCTCGCGCGTGCACCGGCAAGGGCGTGATGTCGCGGCCGGCGAGGACGATCCGGCCGGCATCCGGCCGAAGCTCGCCTGCCAAGAGGCCCAGGAGCGTCGTCTTGCCGGCGCCGTTGGGGCCGATCACCGCGTGGATCTCGTTCGCTCGCAGCTCGAGGTCGAGGTCGGCGGCGGCCACGACCGCGCCGAAACTCTTGGCGAGCCCACGGGCGAGAAGGACCGCGGTCATCGCGGTGCGTCGATCCGCTGGACGAGACCGACGAGGCCGCCGCGGCCCGCGAGCACCACGAGCACGAGGAACGGCCCGAACAGCAATGCCCAGTGCGTCGTCAACCGGGCCAGCACCTCTTCGAGCAAGACGAAGACGAACGCTCCGAGCACGGCGCCGTGCAGCGTGCCGAGGCCGCCCAGGACGACCATCGCCAAAAGCTCGCCCGAGCGGTGCCAAGAGAGATAGGCGGGTGCCACGAACTCCGTCAGGTTGGCGAGGAGCACACCGGCGAGCCCGGTGAGGGCACCCGAGATCACGAAGGCGACGAGCCGGAAGCGGCCGACCGCGAAGCCGAGCGCTGCCATGCGTCGCTCGTTCTCCTTGGCCGCCCGTAGCACGCGCCCGAACCGCGACCATCGCAGCTTTCTGAGGAACAGGTAGGCCGCGAGCAGGATCGAAAGGCTCAGCCAAGCCAGCGTCCGACGATCTGAAAGAGAAAGCCAGGTTCCGAACTGACTTCTTGTCCAGATCGTCAGACCATCGTCACCACCGTATCGGCTCAAGGAATTGGCTAGGTAGAAGAACATTTGGCCGAAAGCGAGCGTGATCATGATGAACTGGACGCCGCGCGTGCGCAGGCTGAGGCCGCCGACGACCAAGGCGGCCGAAGCCGCCGCGGCGACAGCCAGGGGCCACTGCACCCAACCGTTCGTCATCCCGTGCTCGGCCGAAATCCCGATCACGTAGGCGCCCACGCCGAGAAAGGCGGCATGGCCGAGGCTCACGAGCCCGGCGATACCCACGGCGAGATCGAGCGCGAGTGCTGCGAGTGCCAAGACGAGGGCACGCGTCAGCAGCTTGAGGTAGAAGGGCTGGTCGAGAAAATCGGCAATTACGAGCAAGGCCGCGATCGCTGTGAAGACCGCCGACGCGAGGATCGCCTCGGCCCGAGCCGCGGGCCGGCTCCGCTGTCGGGGTCGAGCCGTCACCGCGCCGCCCGACGAACCGGCATCAAGCCTCGAGGCCGAGCGAGCAGCACGCCCGCCATCACGAGATAGATGAGCATCGAGGCGAGCGCGGGACCGACCTCGTTGGCAGCCGCCGGGGGCAGAGCGAGGCGGAGCATGTCGGTGAGAAACGAGCGACCGAGGGTATCCGCGAGACCCACGAGCAGCGAGCCCAAGAGCGCCCCTTGGACCGAACCCGTGCCGCCCGTGACGATGACGACGAAAGCCAGGATCAGGATCTGATCGCCCATGCCCGGTTGGACCGCGACGATCGGCCCCGCCATGGCACCAGCGAACCCGGCAAGGGCGGCGCCGGCCCCGAGGACGAGCAGGAACAAGCGGCGGACATCGACCCCGAGCATCTCAAGCATCGCAGGATCGGTGGCCGCGGCGCGGACCAGCATGCCGGCGCGGGTCCGGGTCAGCACCCAGAACAGGAGGAAGGCCAGGATTGCGCCGGCCGCGATGATGGCGAGCCGCCAGGCCGGATAGGTCGCGCCGCCGGGAAGGCGCACGCTCCATTCGAAGCCGGCCGGCAGAGGAAACGGCAGGGCAGCCGGCCCGAACAGAACCCGGACGAGCTCGTTGACGAAGATCAGCACACCGAAGGTCGCGAGGACCTGATCGAGGTGATCGCGGTCGTAGACGAAGCGCAACACGAGCCGGTCGAGCGCGAGGCCGGCGCCCAGGGCGACGAGCGGGCCGGCCAGGACCGCCAGGGCGAAATGGCCCGAACGGACGAGGACGACGGCCGCTGCGTAGGCCCCGACCATGTAGAGCACGCCATGGGCGAGGTTGATGACGTCCAGGATCCCGAAGACGAGCGTGAGCCCGGCCGCCACCAGAAACAAGAGCAAACCGAGCTGTACGCCGTTCAGGAGCTGAACGAGAAGAAGCAGCGGATCCAAGGCGTGCGCCGCGCTCGCAGCCTTACCACTTCATGGGGCAGTCCTTGGCATATTCGTCGCCGTAATCGGCGAAGACGAGATCGCCTTTGACCATTGCCGGCGTCCCGTCCGCCAGCTTACCCGGACTGACATAGTAAAAATCGTTGATCGGAATGTGGTTCGTGTTCAGCCGCCATTTCCCCTTCACCGAGGCGAACCGAGCGTTCCGGAGCGCATCACGGAGTGCGGTCTTGTCGTCCAAGCGCCCTCCCGTCGACCTCACGGCAGCATCGATGAGCTGGGCGGCATCGTAGGCCTGCGCCGCGAAGTAGGACGGCACGTAGCCGTATTTCTTTCGGAAGTCGGCGACGAACCGAGCATTGGCCGGATTGTCGAAATCCGCCGCCCACTGCGAGGCGGAGACGAGCCCGTCTGCGGCATCGCCGAGTGCGGGCAGCGACGTGTCGTCGATGGTGAACGCCGAGAGGAGCGGGATCTGCTTCGTCAGGCCCGCCTGCGCGTACTGCTTGAGAAGTGCGATGCCGGGACCACCTGGCATGAAGGCGTAGACCGCTTCGGGCTTGGCTGCCTGGATCTTGGCGATCTCGGCCGAGAAGTCGACGGCACCCAGTTGCGTGTAGACCTCGTCGACGATCGTGCCTCGATAATAGCGCTTGAACCCGTTCAGCCCGTCCTTGCCGGCCTGGTAGTTCGGCGCGAGCAGAAACACCCGTCGATAGCCTTTGTCCTGGGCGTACTTTCCGAGCGCACTGTGGGTCTGGTCGTTTTGCCAGGAAGTCGAGAAGAAACGCTCCGAGCATTGGGCGCCGGCCACCGGCGACGGTCCGGCATTTGCGGAAATCAGGAAGGCCCCCGATTCGATCGTCGGCTTGTAGATCGCCATCAGCACGTTCGAAAAGACGATGCCGACGACGAAATGGACTTTCTCCTTCTCGAGCAGCTTGTCGACTTCTTGGCGCGCGACGTCGGGCTTGAGCTGATCGTCGACAATCGTGAGCTTCGTTTCGAGGCCGCCGAGACGGCCGCCGACATGGTCGAGGCCGAGCAGGAAACCATCGCGGAGATGCTGCCCGAGATTGGCACCCGGCCCGGTGAAGGTGGCCATGAAGCCGACCCTGAGCTCTTGAGCCGGGGCGCTGCCCGCCCACAGCACCATCGCGGCGGCAATTGCGATACCGAGCCGCATGCACGCTCCTCCCCTTCCTGGTCGTAGGCCCCAGTCGACGGCCCCGATCGACGGCCTCAACGACGGCATCGTGTGCCGGGACCTTGCCAGAGCGCGACCACCTTCTCCAGCCCCGTGGTGGCGCGGCGGCAGCCGGTTCTCTAGGATTTCGGGGACACCAGGGGCGAGCAGCGGACGAACGGTCGATGGAAGCGGGGTCGGGCAGGGGCGGCGGGATGCTGGCCGGCATCAAGGTGATCGATCTGACACGGGTGCTGGGCGGGCCTTTCTGCACCCAGATCCTGGGCGATCACGGGGCGGACGTGATCAAGGTCGAGCCGCCGCAGGGTGACGAGGTCCGGGACTGGGGGCCGCCCTTTCTCGATGGCGACGCGTCCTATTTCATCGGCGTCAACCGCAACAAGCGCTCGATCGGCATCGACCTCACCAAGCCGGCCGGGCGAGACGTCCTGCTCGCGCTCCTGGCCGGTGCCGATGTGCTGGTCGAGAACCTCAAACCCGGAACGCTCGAGGGCTGGGGAATCGGTCGAGCGGTCCTGGCCGAACGGTTCCCGCGCCTGGTTCATTGCAGCATCACCGGCTTCGGCGCCGATGGTCCGCTGGGTGGCCGGCCCGGTTACGATGCGGTGATCCAAGGCCTGGTCGGGATGTTCTCGATCAACGGCGCGCCCGAATGCGGTCCCACCCGCATCGGGATCCCGCTCGTCGACATCGGGACCGGGCTCTATGCCGCCGTGGCCATCCTGATGGCGTTGATCGAGCGGCAGCGCTCGGGTCGCGGTCAGTATCTCGATGTGTCGCTGTTCGACTGTGGCCACGCGATGATGCATCCGCACGCCGCGAACTTCTTTCTTTCGGGCGTGGAGCCGGGGCTCACCGGCAGCGCGCATCCGAACATCAGTCCCTACGACACGTTCGCGACCGGCACGGTTTCGCTGTTCCTCGCCGTGGGCAACGAGCGCGCCTTTCGCCGGCTCTGCGAGATCATCGGTGCTCCAGCACTCGCCGATGATCCGCGCTTTTCGACCAATGCCGAGCGGGTCGTGAACCGAGCGGCGCTCAAGCGGGAGCTCGAGCAGGTGCTCGCCCGCCACGACGGGGCCGAGCTCTGGCGCACGCTGCTCGATGCCGGCGTGCCGGCGGGGCCGATCTTCGGCCTGCGCGCCGCCCTCGCGCATCCGCACACCGCATTCCGCGAGACGATCGTGGAGCGCGGTGCCTATCGAGCGATGGCGACGCCGATCAAACCCTCGCGCAGCGAGGCCGAGCTGCGCCACACGCCGCCGCGCTTCGCCGAGCACAGCGACGAAATTCTCAGCGGCGAACGGATCGAGCCGGAGCTGCGGGCGCGCGCCGAGGCCGAGGGTGCGCTGCCCAAGCGGCGCCGGCGTTAGACTCCGAGCAGCCGGTTCGACAGCTCGGGATCGGCCAAGAGCCGGCTCGGCGCACCGGACCAAGCCACACGGCCTTTCTCGAGAACGCAGAATCGGTCGGCGAGCCGGGCCAGGGCGCGGACGTTCTTGTCGACGACGAGAATGGCCTGCCCGCGCTCCTTGAGTGCTGCCAGCACCCTCCAGATCTCGCGGCGCACGAGCGGGGCCAGGCCTTCCGTCGCTTCGTCCAGGATCAGCAGGCGCGGGTTGGTCACGAGGGCGCGACCGATCGCGAGCATCTGTTGCTCGCCCCCCGACAGGCGGTCGGCGAATTGGTCGAGCCGCTCGGCCAGGGGCGGAAACAGCGCGAGCACGGCCTCGAGGTCCCATCCGGCCTCGTTGCCGGCGGCGGGCCGTGCCGTGGCGAGCAGATTCTCGCGGACGGTGAGATCGGCGAAGACGCGGCGGCCTTCGGGGACGAGGCCGATGCCGAGCCGGGCGATCGCGAAGGGCGGGAGTCCGTCGATGCGCCGGCCATCGAACCGGACGGTACCGGAGCGCGGCCGAAGCCGGCCCATGATCGTCCAGATCGTCGTGGTCTTGCCCATGCCGTTGCGCCCGAGCAGGCCCACGACCTCGCCCGGAGCGACCGCGAGCCGCACGCCGAAAAGGACCTGGGCGGTACCGTAACCGGCGGAGAGATCGTCGACGTCGAGCAGCATGTTCGTTGGATGGTCGGGGCGGCGTGATTTGAACACGCGACATCCAGCTCCCAAAGCTGGCGCTCTACCAGGCTGAGCTACGCCCCGTCGGTCGATCTCCTAAGCGATCGTTGCTTTTCTCGCAACGCGGGCGCCGATGCGCGGCCGGTCGGGCTTCTTGACAGGCCCGGAACCGGCGGCTGGATCGGGGCCATGCGTTCGACACCGCTCGTGTTCCTCGAGGGCCCCTGGAAGCTCGCCATGGGGCTGCGCGCGCTCGATCCGGCCGACTGGCTCTGGCTCGACGAGCGGTGGGAAGAGGAGGTCGCCGAGCGTCGCCGTCTCTCGCGCGAGCGACGCGAGCTCGTCTACGCGGCGTTGCCGGGTAGCGAGCCCGCCTGTGCCGAGCTTCTGGAGACGGTCATCGGCTGGCTCGTCCGTCATGCACCCGAGCGCTTCACGAAACGCGACCGTGGGATCGAGATCCGATCGACAGGCGAGCGCTCTACACTCGACGCGCCGGAGCCCCTGCTCGCAGCAGGCCAGCTCGTCCAAGAAGATCTGCTGCTGCTCGAAGCCGGTCCGGACGGCAGCTATCTGCTCACGGCCGGCCATATCTGCTTTCCGCTGCATTGGAAACTCGCCGACAAGCTCGGTCGGTCGTTGCGCGCGATCCACGATCCGGTCCCGGCGTTCGGCGAGCGGTTGGGGACACCTACCGACCGCTTCTTCAGCGCGCTCGAGGTCGATCGTCCGGTCTGGCGCGCCAACTGGAGCTTGACCTCGAAGGCCGCGCTCTGCCTGCCCGATCGCTCCGATCGCCTCCGCGAACTCGATCCCGAGAGCGCGGGCCAACGCCTATGGCTCCGAGTCGAGCGACAAACCCTGCGCCGCCTGCCGCGGAGCCGTGCCGTGGTGTTCGCGATCAAGACCCGCATCCATCGGCTCGACGAGATCGCTGCCGATCCCGCCGTCGCGGGCGCCCTCGCAGCCAGGATCCGCGAGATGAGCGACGCGATGGCCGAGTACAAAGGTCTGCTCGCGATCCGCGACTCGCTCGCGAGCTGGCTCGATGCGCGTTCCATCGGCGCGAAGGAGCTCCCCACCGCCCTCGGGTAGGCCCTCGCCGGCGAGGCTTCGCCATTGCAGCCGATGGGGGTTCTCACCGGGCATGACGATCGCTGGTGGCACGGGCGCGAAGCCGAATCGGTGGTAATAGCCCGGGTCGCCGACCAGGAACACCAGGCGCCAGCCGAGATCGGCGGCCCGCGCCAGGCTTTCGAAGACCAGGGCGCGCCCGATACCGACGGCGCGGCGCTCCGGGTCCGTGGCGACGGGACCGAGGAGGAGGGCCGGCATGCCGTCGAGCCGGATCGGCCAATATCGGATCGTCCCGACGATCCTCCCCGCTTCTTCGGCGACCAAACAGAGGTTCGCGAGCGGGGCGATGCCCTCTCGATACCGATAGGACGTCTTACGGTGCCGGCCGGGACCGAAAGCACGGTCCAAGAGGGCTTCGACGGCCGGACCGTCGGCAGGTTGCTCGAGGCGGATGCGCAGCATGGCGGAGGGCGCTCGGTTGGCGGGGTTCGCGATCGATCACCGCGCGCCCCCCTCCATCGAGCCGCCCGATGGCCGCTGGGCGCGGCGGTTCACAAGCCGACTGCGGCTCGTCGTCGGTCGCGTGCGAAGGCCGCTGCTTCGTGACACTCGAGCATGAAAGCCCGTTAAGAAGCGCTCGGCTGCCTGTCAAGCGCCGCCGAGGTCCGGCCCCGTCCCCGAACCCGGTGGATTGAAGACGGTGACGAGCGGGTCGTCGCGTCCCCGCAGCTCGCGGGCCCGCTCGAGCAGCCAGCGCACAGTCGGGAAGGCCAGTCGATCCCAGGGGATCGCCGACCATTCGACGAGCTCGACCTCGAGGCTTTCGGGGCCGGGCGCGACGTCTCGGGCTAGCAGACAGGCGCGGTACAAGAGCTGGACCTGATCGATCCTCGGCACGCTGTAGACCGCGATCAGCCCGTCGATGCGGATCCGCGCGCGTGCTTCTTCCCAGGCCTCGCGTTCTGCTCCCTGCTCGGCCGTCTCGCCGAGCTCCAGGTAGCCCGCAGGGATCGTCCAGAATCCAGCCCGCGGTTCGATCGCCCGACGGCACAAGAGCAGGCGATCTTCCCAGGTGCAGAGTGCGCCGACGACGACCTTCGGGTTGACGTAATGGATATGTCCGCAGCGCGTACAGACGTGCCGCTCGCGATCGTCACCCGGCGGCCGCTCGAGGCGGAGCGGCGCGGCGCAGCTGCTGCAGTATCGCATGCTGGGCCGCTTACGATGCCCGCTCGCGGTCACTGCGGAAGAGACCCTCCGCGGCGGAGCGCATCGCACGCCGTCGTTGGAGCTCGGCATCGACACGGGCGATTTCGCTCACGAGTGTCGCCCGATAGGCTTCGAGATCGGCGATCGACATGCCCTCGAGCGTCCGCGGCAGCCCGGGCACCGGCTTCGAGCGAGGCTCTTCCTCGTCCACGCGATTCCCTCCCGGGGTACGATGGCCCCAAGGGTTCGGCTGACCGCCATGAAGCCGCAGCGCTGCGACCTTGACAAGCGCCAACCTCGTCCGCACCTCGCCGGCGATCGGCGCCCCTTGGCGATCGCAGCGGAGCGGTGAGACGATGACCGAGCGAACGGTGCGGTATTTCCCGGTCTCGTGGGAGCAGCTCCACCGGGATGCCAAGGCGCTGGCTTGGCGACTCGCCGATCTCGGCCCGTTCGAGCGCATCGTCGCGGTGACGCGTGGCGGACTGGTTCCGGCGCACATCATCGCGCGCGAACTCGACATCCGGATCATCGACACGATCTGTGTCGCTTCCTACGACGAGACGTTGCAGCGCGAGGCCGTGATCTTGAAGTCGGTCACCGGCGATGGTGCCGGCTGGCTGATCGTCGACGATCTCGTGGATACCGGCAAAACCGGGAAGATCGTCCGCGAGCTGCTGCCGAAGGCGCATTTCGCAACGGTCTACGCCAAGCCGGCTGGACGACCGATCGTCGACACGTTCGTCACCGAGGTCAGCCAGGACACTTGGATCCTGTTTCCCTGGGACACCGAGCCAGCCTATGTGAAACCCATCGCCAAAGCGCGCGGCGAGCGCTGAGGCGAGCGGCCGAGCGCGTCGGCCTCAGTCGACCATGGTCTGGCCGGCACGCCCCGCGTTGCGCTGTTCGATGCTGGCCTCCACGGCACCGACATCGTCGAGGACGCGTTTGCCGTCGAAGCTGGTGCGCTCGGCCCGGTCGTGGCCATAGAGGTCGGCGAGCAGGACGAGCCGACCGTCTGGATCGAGGTCGACGGTCCGGTAGTCGAGGAAGACCGGCACCGGATCCTTGAGCTCGATGCGCCGGGTCCGCTGGACCGCGAGCGCCTGGTCGAGCCGCTCTTTGGTCCAGCCCTGCTCGCCGAGCAGCGCCAAGGCCAGCTCGGCCGGCCGCTCGACCCGAACGCAACCGTGGCTCAAGGCTTGGTCGGCGCGGCCGAACAGGCTGCGCTGGGCGGTGTCGTGCAGGTAGACGGCGTGGTGGTTCGGAAACACGAACTTGAACCGCCCGAGCACGTTATCGGGGCCGGGACGCTGCACGAGGCGTGTGCGACCGCTCTCGGTCGTCTGCCAGACGAACCCGGCTCGCTCCATGTAGCCGGGGTTGCGGTCGTTTCTCTCGAGCACCTCCTTGACGATGCTGGGAGGCACGTACCAGCTCGGGTCGAGCTCGACGAAGCGGATGACGTCGTCGAAAATCGGGGTGGGCGTCCGGTCGTCGCCGACGATCACCCGCGAACGCAGCTTGATGTCGCCGTTCTCGACGTAGCGCAGCTCGAACGCTGGGATGTTGACCTCGACGTAGCGGCGCAATCCGTTCCGCGGCTCGAGGGCAGCCGCCCGGGCGAGGTTGATGCGGACCCGGGCGAGCTGCTCCGTGACGGGCTCGTTCATGGCGGCAAGTGTGCGGCTTCCGACCGTCCCGTCCGCCTGGAGGCCGTGCCGTCGCTGGAATCGCCGGACAGCCTCTTGCAGAATCGGCTCCGGAACCGTTGCACCGAGGTAGCGAGCCGGCAGGTCGGCGGACTGGACCAGCCGCCTTACCAGCTGGGCCCGATCGACCACCCAGCGCCGGCGTGCACGCTGGGTCGCGCCGCCCTCGCCGTGCTCGGCTGCCACGAGTTCGAGCTCCTCCTCGAGACGGCCGTTCACCGGCCGCCATCCCCCGAGCGCGTCGACGATCGCGAGTTCGAGTGCAGCGAGCGAGAGCGGCTCGGCGCCGAGCGGGGTGTCGAGCAGCGGCCAGAGGCGCTCGAGGACGCGTGGATCGGCAGCCTCGCTCGTTCCGCGGCGGCGCCCGAGATAGGCGAGCCAGGCTCGGGTGAGGGCGAGGTCGGCGCGCGCGAGCGCGGCCCCGTCAGCGGTCGCGAAGGCCCGCTCCAAAGCGCTCGGATCGCCGGCGCCGGTCGGACCGAGGCGGAACTCCCGGTTCAGCAACGCGATCACCGCCGCGCGGCGGCTCGCGGCCCGTTCGCTGCCGGTCCAGAGCGGCTCGCCACCGCGGCGGGCATAGAGCTCGCGTAGTGCCGGGTCGCCCGCCGCCGAGCCCGACGAGACTGCGCGCGGCGCCACATCCCGCGATGCCGCTGCGTCGGCACAGGGCGCGAGCACGAAGAGCAGGCCCAGAGCGACCCCGAGAAACGAAAAACGGTGCATCCTGTGCTCCGAGCCGCCGCCCGCATGCGAGCTAAATCACAACGGGGCGATCGCCAAGGCCTCGATGGGCTCGGCGTTACCCGAGGGTGAGTTTTCGCGGCGGGTAGCGCTCGTTCGTGTTCCCGACGACCCGCTTCGCGGATCAGGTGACCGGGAGTGCCACGTGGGTTCGATACGCTTCACGCGTTCGTAGACGCGCGAACCACGCATCGATGTTGGGCTGTGGCGGGCGATCGATCGGCAAATTGTGGTACCGCCACCAGGCGCAACCGAGCGGAATGTCCCCCATCGTGAAGCCGTCGCCGGCGACGTAGGGGCGCTCGGCGAGATGCCCGTCGAGGATCGCCCAGATCGGCCCCAGTCGCTCCGCTGCAGCTCGGACCGCAGCCATGTCGCGTCGCTCCGGCGGGGTGCGGATCGTCTGCCAGAAAACGATCGTCATGTCGGGCATGAGGGTCGTGAGCATCCAATCCATCCACCGATCCGCCTCGGAACGGTGGGCCGGGTCGACCGGCCACAAGGACCCCGAACCGTATTTGGCCGCGAGGTAGCGCACGCAGGCGTTCGACTCCCAGACGACGGTTTCGCCGTCGCGGATCGTCGGGATCTTACGGTTCGGGTTCATGCGACCGTATTCGGGTGTGTCGAGCCCGCCGAAGGCGCCGCCCGCGTCGATCCGCTCGAAATCGAGCCCGAGCTCGCCCACCGTCCACATCACCTTCTGCACGTTGATCGAGTTCGCGCGTCCCCAGATCCTGATCATCGGCGCTTCTCCGATCTCGGCTCAAATGCAGCGGCCGCCGTCGACTTCCAAAGCGACACCGGTCAGGAATTCGGCTTCGTCGGAGGCGAGGAAGAGGGCAGCGCGGGCGACATCCAGCGGGGTGGACAGCCGGCCGAGCGGAACGGTGGCTCGGAACTTCTCGCGCAGCTCGGGTGTGTCCCCGCCCATGAACGCGGCCAGGAGTGGCGTCTCGCCCGCCACCGGGCAGAGACAGTTGACCCGGATCTTGGCCGGCGCGAGCTCGATCGCGAGGGCCTTGGTCGCGGTGATCGCCGCACCTTTCGAGGCGTTGTACCAGACGAGCCCGGGGCGTGGCCGGATCCCGGCCGTGGAGGCGGTCGTCAGGATCACGCCCCCGCCTTGTCGCTGCATGAGGGGAACGACGTGCTTGGCGGCCCAGAAGAGTGCTTTCACGTTGACTGCGAAAACCCGGTCGAAATCCGCCTCGCTCACTTGCGTGCACGGCATGTTGTAATGGGTGACACCGGCGTTGTTGACGATGATGTCGAGCCGGCCGAAGCGGTCGAGGGCGGTCCGGACCATCGCGCCGGTGCCCGCGTCCGTGCTCACGTCGCACGCGACGGCAACCGCCCGACCTCCGTTCGCGCCGATCTCGCGCGCGACCCGGTCGGCGGTCTCGCCGTTGATGTCGGCGACGACGACCGAGGCGCCTTCTTGCGCGAACAGCCGCGCGATGCCCTCACCGAAGCCCTGTCCTGCACCCGTTACGATTGCCGACTTGCCCGCGAGACGCATCGTTCTCACCTCCCCGCCTGCGAACCCCTCCGATAGCCCGTGGGCAGCGAGCCCGGAAGAGAGGTCGCCGCGTGGTGCTCAGGCGAGAAAGCGCTTGAGCGCCGCGAGCGTCGCCTCGGGATCCTCGACCATCATCATGTGCCCGACACCGTCGAGAACCACGCTCGAGCCGTGCGCGAGCAGGCCCGCGAGCCGGGTGCCGGCGCGCGGTGGGGTCATCCGGTCCTCCGCACCGATCATCACGAGGGCGGGACAACCGACCCGCGTCGCTCGCTCCTCGCCCGCGCGATAGCCGTGGCAGGCGGCCAGATCGGCCGCCAGGACCCGCGGGTCGCCGCGCAGCAGCAAGGTTCGCGCAGAACCCAGAAGCCAAGCGCCCGGCAGTGCACTTCCGCCGAGATGGGCACGGGAACCGAAGCCCCAATCGCAGATCAGGTCGACCGCGCGCGGATCACCGTCTCGGGCGAGGGCCAAAAGCTCGGGATGCACGGGCATCTGCGCGGCGGCGCCGAGCAACACCAGCCGCTCGACCCGGCCCGGATGCCTGGCGGCGAGATCGAGCGCGGCGAGGGCGCCCATCGAATGGCCGATGACGACGGCCGGCTCGGGTCCGGTGCTGGCGACGAGTTCTGCGAGCCAGTCCGCGATCGCCTCGATCGATTCGAGCGGCGACTGGTTGCGCACCCGACCGTGCCCCGGCAGATCGACCGCGAAGGCGTTCCAGCCGTGAAAGGCGAGGAAACGTCCCTGCAGGGTCCAAATACTCTGATCCATCCCGGCGCCGTGGACCAAAAACACCTTGCGGGCACCGCGGACGACCGCCCGGCCGTAGGTCGAGACGGCGGCCGTCGGACGAGGTTCGGCGGACGCCATCTCAATCCTCTCGTTGGGAAGCGCGCAGCGCGCGGTCGAGATCGGCCAGGATGTCGTCCGGATCCTCGAGGCCGACCGACAGCCGGATCGTGTCGTCGCGCAAGCCCACGGCCGCGAGCTGCTCCTCGCCGAGCTGGAGGTGGGTGGTCGATGCGGGATGGATGACGAGCGTCTTCGCATCGCCGACGTTGGCGAGGTGCGAAGCGAGCCGGCAGGCCTCGATGAAGCGCGCCCCCGCCCGCCGGCCGCCCTTGACGCCGAAGCTCACGATCGAGCCGGCACCGCGCGGCAGGAGACGGGCCGCGAGCTCTCGATCCGGATGGTCGGGCAAGCTCGGGTGGACGACCCAGCTCACCGCTTCGTGGCGCGTCAAGAAGGCGAGCACCCTCTCGGTGTTGGCGACGTGCCGTGCCATCCGCAGCGGCAGCGTCTCGATGCCCTGGAGGATCAAGAATGCGTTCTGCGGGCTCAGGCAGGCCCCGAAGTCGCGCAGACCTTCGGTGCGGGCGCGTGCGGCGAAGGCCGCGGGGCCGAAGGTTTCCGCGTAGGTGACCCCGAGATAGCCCTCGTAGGGCTCGCTGAGCGTGGGGAACTTCCCGCTCTCCGACCAGTCGAAGCGACCGGCGTCCACCAGGAGCCCGCCGATCGCGACGCCGTGGCCCCCGAGCCATTTGGTCGCCGAATGGATCACGATGTCGGCACCGTGCTCGATCGGTCGACAGAGCCAGGGGGTGGCGAAGGTGTTGTCGATGGCGAGCGGCAGGCCGTGGGCGTGCGCGAGCTCGGCGAGGCGCGGAACGTCGAGGATCTCGAGACCGGGATTGCCGATCGTCTCCCCGAACAGGAGCCGGGTGTTCGGGCGGATCGCACGAGCGAAGGCGCCAAGGTCGCGCGGGTCGACGAAGGTGGTCTCGATGCCGAAGCGCGGCAGCGTGAGCCGCAGCAGATTGATGCTGCCACCGTAGAGGTTGCGGGCCGCCACGATGTGACTTCCCGCACCCATCAGCGTCACGATCGCCAGATGAAGGGCGGCCTGGCCGCTCGCGGTGGCGACGGCCGCGACACCGCCCTCCAGAGCGGCGATCCGCTCCTCGAGAACCGCGACGGTGGGGTTCGAGATCCGGGTGTAGATGTGGCCGGCCCGCTCGAGGTTGAACAGGCCGGCCGCGTGGTCGGTGTCGCGGAAGACGTAGGATGTCGTCTGGTAGATCGGCACGGCGCGGGCGCCGGTCGTCGGATCCGGCACCTGCCCGGCATGGAGCGCCAGCGTGTCGAACTTCGGGATCTTGGGCTCGGCCATCGGCTCGCTCCGCGCGCTCGCGCGAGCCTAGCCGGTCGGCAACGGAGAGAACAGGGCCGCAGGTCGGGTCTCAGCGGGTTTCGGTGCGCTCCTCCTCGGCCGGTGCCAGCAGCATGGCGCGCAGTTGCGCCAGGATCGCCTCGCGGCCGGCCCGGTCGAGGCGCAAGAGATCCGTCGCCGTCTGGATCACCGACAAAGCGGACCGAACGAGGCCCAGCAGCAGCGAATCGCGCAAGACTGCCCAAGCACGGTCGAAGCCCAATCGCATCATGTTCTCACCCTTCGAGGTAGATCGAGTTGGTCTGGTTCGGATCGGAGGTCACCAGGTAGGCGGTGACGACGCGTCCGGACTCGGTGATCTCGAAGCAGGGGTAGCCGTTCGGGCTCGTGACGTTGCTGCGGCGCAGCGTGAGCTGGGGCGAGCTGTTGGCGCGCGCCATGATCCGGATCGGGTTGTTGACGGTCACGATTCGGAAGGTCGCGGCCGAGAGGCCCGACGGCATGCTCGCCGCTTCGAAGGCGACGTAACTCACCGGGTCGGAGGAACTGATCCGCAACAGCTGCCCGGCGCGGCTGGCGGGGACGACATAGGGGGTCGTGTCGGTGTTGCTGCCCTGGTTGGCATTCGTCCAGCCGGTGGCGAACTCGTGCTGCAGCTCGCCGTCGGGCAGCGTCGTGCCGTAGACTTCGATCTTGCCGTTGGCCGGGTTGTGGCGGAGCAGGATCGTGACGAGCTGGTTCTGGCGCCGAACGGTGAGCGTGGCGCCGCCGGCCGGGTTCTTGATCTCGACGTTGGCGTCGCCGGCTTGAACGGTGACACTGCCGGTTCCTTGGCGCACGAGCCAGAACATCGCGGCGGGGTCGCCGGCTTCGAGGAGGGGGGCCGTCGTGCCGCCGAGGGTGTAGGTCGACGAGATCGTGACGGTGATGGCCCCGGCGTTGTTGACCCGGTGGACACGGCCGAAGTCGGCGGGCGAGAGGTTGAAGCTCGTATTGCGCTCGCGCTCGGGCAGGCGGCCCGGGAGGCTCACGCCCGGACCCCAGCCGTTGGCGAGCCGGGTGTACCAGCCGGGCCCGGCCCAGGGCGTGCCGGCGGGCAGCGCGGCGGGGCTCTCGCAATAGATGACGAAGCCGTTGCGGGGCGCGGGCGGCTCGCTCGCCCGCGGCGGCAAGTAGAGCGGGTCGGCGAGCTCGATGCGATGGAGCGGGCCGGCCGCGTGGCCCTCGCCGTTGCCGAGCGCGATCCGGCTCTCCTGGCCGTCGGCGTAGCCGCGCGGGCGATAGATCCGGGCGACGTTGAACGAGGTGACGTCGATACCGAGCGCCTGACGTGGCGACGCGTTCTTGATGTTGCCGTCGCGGACCGGGCTCGTGCCGTCGTGGAAGTCGCCCGTGACCAGCAGCTGACCGACATTGGGGGCGCGCATCTGGAGTGCTGGCGCGCCCTGGTTCGGCTCGTCGAGCCAGAGGGCGGAGGGCAGGAAGAGGTCGCCCTCGCCGGCGCGGGCGGCGGCGTCGTTGCTGGCGATACCGACCGGGTTGAGCTGGCCGAAACCGTTGCAGTTGGCGAACAGGCACCGCATCACCGAGCCGGGCAGCGCGGCGTTGCTGTCGACCCAGGGCGTGGTGCAGTTCAGGACGTAACAATTGATGAAACTCACATGGCGAACACTGCCGGAGTTTCCACCACCGGCGGCGCCCTCGACCCGGAAGGCGGTCTCCACGAATTCGATGTCGCAATTGACGAGGGCGGTGCGCATGACGCGTTTGAGCCAGATCCCGGTGGATCCGGACGGGATACCGGCACTGTTGACCTGGACCCGGCTCAAAAGAATATTGTTCATCACGTAGAGCTTGCCGGCGACTGCCGGGCCGAGATGCTCGATCAGGATACCGGTGGTCCCCGCCCCTTTGAGCTTGATCGCGATTTCCTCGATCAGACCGTCACCGTAATTGACGGCGGCCCCGGCGGCCGTGGCGTAGAGGCGGATCCCGCTCGCCAACAGATCGTGCTCGCCGCCGCCCGGCCCGGCCGAGATTTCGCGCAGGCAGAATTCGTTGGCGTCCTCGAGCTCGATACACCAGCCGCTGGGGCTGCCACCGGAAAAGCGAAGGCGCTGGGCGATGAATTCGTGACCGTGGGCCCAGAGGCCGCTTTGCGTCATTTTGATCGTGAGTTCTTCGATCGAGCTCCGGGCCCAATCGGTCGTGCCGCCGGGATCGACGGCGAACGAACCTTCGTTGCGGCGAAACTCGAAGGCTCGGGGCGCGACGGCATCGATCACCGCGACATCGCGGCCGGCACCGACGATGCGGCGCCGGGGGCGGACCTGGACCGTGCTCGCGAGGCGGTAGCGGCCGGCCGGGACGTGGACCTCGAAAGCGGCATCGAGGGCCGCCTGGAAGGCCGGCGCGTCGTCGGCGATTCCGTCACCGATCGCGCCGAAGTCGCGCACCGACACCCGCTCGGCGAGCTTGTCTCGCAACGGCCGGCGCGGCGTGCCGCTGGCGAGTCGCCACGGTAGCGCCTCGATGGCCGCCCGCCGGGTGAGGTTCCCGGCATGCGTCGACAGAACGAGCTGGTCGGCCGGCTCGACGCTCGCCGCGAGCGGCAGCTCGTGAATCCGCTTGGTGTTCATGATTCGGGCTCCACGGCCAGCCGCTCGCCATGCTCGGTGACGAGAGGCTCGCCGGCTTCGGTGGCGAGGACGGGCGGGAGCGGAGGTGGCGACGCCACCTCGGCGGCTGTGCGCTCGCGACTCGTGATGCGCAGCCCCGCCGCCGTCAGCGCGAGGCCGAGGGGCATCTCAGATCCGGCCGATCACGTACGCAGCGCAAGGCGCGTCCTCGGCGACGAACGCCACGTAGCGCTCGCCTCGCCGGAGCGGGATGTCGAGATAGTGGCCCGGGGCCAGAAACGGGCTCGTCGTCGGGTCCGCGGTGACCGTGGCGTCGCCGAGCTCGAAGCGGCAGGGGCCGGTAGCGTAGAGGGTCACGATCTCGATGTCGCTCGGGATCGGGATCGGGTTGCGGACGGACAGCGGGCCGACCGCGAGCTTCTGGGTGCCGCGGTAGTCGAATCCCAGGATCCCGATCGGGTTGCCGTTATCGTCGAGGGGGAGGAGGAGGCTCATGGCGCGTCTCCGAACAACGACCCGAGCCTCTTTAGCAGGTGATAGGACGATCGTCAAGCTAACTAGGAATGATGCCTCGGACTCGGGCCGGCTCGCGAAGCCGCCCGACCCGGAACGCGGCTCCTACTGACTGACCCAGAGGATCCGAGCGAGCCAGGAAAGCCGATCGGCCTCGACGACTTCCTCCTTCTGGTTGGCGCTCACATCGTTCAGCACCACACGCTGCGCCGTTCGGCGGACGACGACGCCGAACAAGACGTGACCGTCGCGCAGGCGCGCGATCACCCGATCGCCGCGGCGAATGCTGCTGCCCGGTGAGACGACGAGCACGTCTCCGGTCCGGTAGAACGGCGCCGCGATGTCGCGATCGAGCTCGATGGCGTAGGCCTGCTCGTCCTCGATCGCGGGATACTCGATCTCTTCCCAGCCGGTCGGTTGCGGAAATCCGGAGGCGTCGAGGCAGCTCCCCTGCTCGACCTCGGCGAGCCCCGTGCACCGCAACCGGAAACCGCGGCCGGCCGGGCTACCGGGGGTCGCACCGTGCATCAGCTCGACGAACTCGTGCATCGGGGTGCCGGTCGCCTCCAGCACCTTGGAGATGCTCTCGGTGCTCGGCCAGCGGGGTTTGCCCTGCTTGGTGATGCGTTTGCTCTTGTTGAAGGTCGTCGGGTCGAGGCCGGCCTTCTTGGCGAGGCCGGAGGCCGACAGCTTGTGCCGCGCCGCGAGCCGGTCGATGCCGTCCCAGACCTGCTTGTGTGACAACATTAGGATGACACTCCCGGGTTTCGCCGTTCAACACCGCTTCCCTCCCTAGTTTGTTGACAGAGATCCGTCCTGTCAGTAGGTATAAAAGCCGATCCAAGCCCGAGGGGATCCATGTCGATCCTGCCATCCGTCGATCCGAGCCCGCCCGACGCGGCCATCGTGGTGTTCGAGGACCGTCCGGCGAGCCGCGCCCTC
Organism: Geminicoccaceae bacterium; assembly: GCA_025054575.1. Taxonomy (GTDB): domain Bacteria; phylum Pseudomonadota; class Alphaproteobacteria; order Geminicoccales; family Geminicoccaceae; genus JANXAZ01. Next base: position 56,065 of record JANWZN010000001.1, read on the forward strand.
GCGCACCTTCGGCGCGGCTTCCGGCACTGCTTCTGCTTGCTCCGCCGCCCGGTCGGCTGGATCGTCTGCGATCCGCTGAAATCGAAGCTGCGAATCGAGGTCGTGGCGCCGTACGCGGCCGCCGAGCTCGGCGGGCATTATCGCTCGATCGGGATGATCGCGGTCCTAGGAGCCGTCGCCGAGCCCGCCTCCCATCGCCCGACCCTTCGCCCGCTCACCTGTGTCGAGGTCGTCAAGCGGATCGTCGGCGTCCGCTCCTGTGCGATCTGGACGCCCTATCAGCTTTATCGCGCGTTGCTGGCCCGCGGCTTCACACCGCTTTGAGCCGGTTGGTGTGTTGACAAAAATCCTATCACGGTCCATATTCCTTGAAGCCGACCATTCCGAGGACGACACATGGCTGCCGACGGCCTCGAGCTGCTCGTCGATCGTATCCGCCGCGCCCGGGCCCGCCGCGCCCCCTGGGAGCCACTGTGGCGGGAGTGCCATGCCTATGCACTGCCGCAGCGTGGCGGTGGCCTGGGCAGCGAGTTCGCGCCAGCTGCCCGCTACGCCGACCGATTGTTCGACGGAACCGCGATCGACGCGGTCGAGCAGCTCGCCGCGAGCTTGATGGCCGAGCTGGTACCGCCCTGGTCGGAGTGGTTCGGCTTGCGGCCGGGGCCCGACGTTCCGCCCGGCGAGGCGGGGATCGTGGCCGAGCTCCTGGAGACGGCGGCGCGTCGTCTGCAAGGGCATTTCGACCGTTCGAATTTCGCGGTCGAAATCCACCAGTGCTTTCTCGATCTCGTGACCTGCGGCACGGCCCATCTCCTCTTCGAAGAGGCTCCGGCCGGCAGCATCTCGGCGTTCCGCTTCACCGCCGTTCCCGGTGCCGAGATGTTCGTCGACGGCGACCAGGCCGGCGATGTCACGAGCTTTTATCGGGTCACGGCTCACACGCTCGCGAGCCTCTTCGCGCGCACGAGCGCGGAAGCCTTGCCGGATCCGGTGCGCGAAGCCGGCAGGCAGGATCCGGATGCCCGCGTCGAGGTGATCGAGGCGGTCGAGCCTCGAGGCCCGCGCGGCTATCGCTTCACGCGGCTCCTGGCCCCCGGGGCGCCGGGCGCACCCGATGGCTGGATCCTCGCCGAGGGGTCTTTCGACACCTCTCCGTTCTTGTGCTTCCGCTGGAGCAAGGGCGCCGGCGAGATCTACGGCCGCTCCCCGGTGATGGCCGCGTTGCCGGACATCAAGACCGCCAACAAGGTGGTCGAGCTCATTCTCAAGAACGCCTCGATCGCCGTCACCGGCATCTGGCTGGCCGACGACGACGGCGTCCTCAATCCGGCCAACATCCGGCTGCAGCCCGGGGCGATCATTCCCAAAGCCGTGGGCTCGGCGGGTCTCACGCCCCTCCAGGCCCCCGGCCGGTTCGACGTGTCGCAGCTCGTGCTCGACGACCTGCGCGCGCGGATCCGCCACACGCTCCTGGTCGACCGACTGGGCCCGATCCGCGCCTCGAGGATGACGGCCACCGAGGTCCTGGAGCGGGCGGGCGAGACCTCGCGGCTTTTGGGCGCGGTCTACGGCCGGTTGCAGGCCGAGCTGCTCGTTCCCCTGGTCCGCCGTGGCCTCGCGATCTTGGCCCGTCGCGGCGAGATCCCGAACCTGCCGCTCGACGGCCGCGCCGTCGAGATCGACTACCGTTCGCCGCTCGCCCGCGCCCAGGCCCGGGCCGACGTTCAGAACACCCTGTTGTGGCTCGACGCGGTCGCCCGCCTGGGCCCGGAGGCCCAGCCGGTCGTCGACGCTCGGGCCGCGGCGATCTGGCTCGCGCGCGCGCTCGGTGTCGCGGGCGAGCTGGTTCGCGAGGACCCGGCCTCGGCCGTAGCCGTCGCCACCGGGGAGATCGCCCCGTGAGAAAGACCGCCGAGCCCGATCCCTGGGCCGAGATCGACGGCGTCGCGGGCCCCGCCGATGGCGCGGACGAGCTCGCCCTCGCCTTCGCCCGCTGTTTCGCGAGCGGCGACGGCCTCGTGGTCGTGGAGCATCTGCAGCGGACCTTCTTGCTCCGCCGGGTGCCGCCCACCGCCAGCGACTCCGAGCTGCGCCACGTCGAGGGCCAGCGCTCGGTCGTCGCCCACATCCTGTCCTTGATCGATCGCGGCCGGACCGCCCGCCGGTCCGCCGACCAGCAGAGGATCGTCCCGTGACCCTCGAGACCGAGCCTGTTGTGGAGCCGATCGCGGCCGAGCCGCCCGTGCCGCAGACGACCGAAACGAAAGCGATCGAGCCGCCGGCGGACGTTCCGGAGAAGTTCTGGGACCCCGCGACCGGCACCGTGCGGGTCGAGGCGCTGCTCAAATCCTACGTCGAGCTGGAGCGCAAGCTCGGCCGCACGGTCCCGCTCCCCGAGGGCCCCGAGGATCGCGAGGCGCGCGAGCGTCTGCTCTCCGCACTCGGTCGCCCGGCGAGCCCGGACGAGTACCAGATCCAGGCGCGCGACGAGCTGGTCACACCGGACCCCGAACTCAATGCCCGGCTGCACGCCGCCGGCTTCACCCAGGACCAGGTTCAGCTCGTCTACGATCTCGCAGCAGAACGCCTGCTGCCGATGGTCGCGAGCCTGGTCGAGGAGAGCGAGGCGGCCCGGCAGGTGGATCGGCTCGTCGCCCACTTCGGCGGCGAAGCGCGCTGGCGCGAGGTGGCGCGCGAGCTCAAGACCTGGGGCCAGGCCAACCTGGAGCCCGAGGTCTTCGCCGCCCTCGCCTCGAGCCACAAAGGGATCTTGATGATGCATCGGATGATGCAGGGCGGCGAGCCCGAACTCCTGGGCCGCGCCGAGCGCGGCACCGAGCGCCTCGATCAGCAAGCGCTCGACCTGATGGTGCGCGACCCGCGCTACTGGCGGGATCGCGATCCGAGCTTCATCGCGCGCGTCACCGAGGGCTTTCGAAGCCTCTACGGCGACTGACGCGCCGCGCCGGGCGGACAACCGACAGGCCCGCACCGGACCCGTCGGGCGCGCCGGGCGGCCCCACGCGGGACAACCGCCGGCGGCCCGCTCCGACCGAAACACGAGCAGAGGTTGCCGATGTCGACATACATCGACCAAGCGTTCGTCAAGCAGTTCGAGCGCGAAGTCCACGCCGCCTACCAGCGGCAGGGCTCGAAGCTCCGCCCGACCGTGCGGACCAAGAACAACGTCCGCGGTAGCACGACCGTGTTCCAGAAGGTCGGCAAGGGCGCGGCCGCGCCCAAGGCCCGCCACGGCATGGTCCCGGTCATGAACGTCGAGTTCGACCACGTCGAGGCCGTGCTCGTCGACTACTACGCCGGCGAATGGGTGGACCGGCTGGACGAGCTCAAGACCAACATCGACGAGCGCCAGGTTCTGGCCGCTGCCGGCGCCTATGCGCTGGGGCGCAAGACCGACGAGCTCATCATCAAGGCCCTCTCCCAGGCTTCGACGGCGGTCGGCTCGCCGGCCGAGGGCCTCACCAAGCAGAAGGTGCTGGCCGCCTTCGAGCATCTCGGTGACCACGACGTGCCGGACGACGGTCAGCGCTTCGCGGTCGTTGGTTGGCGGCAGTGGTCCGAGCTCCTGGCGCTGCCCGAGTTCGCGAGCGCCGAGTTCATCGGCGACGATCAGCTGCCCTGGCGCGGTGCCCAGGCCAAGATGTGGCTCGGCACGCTGTGGATCGCGCATTCGGGGCTGCCGCACGAGGCCGGCGTGCGGACCTGCTTCTGGTACCACCGCACCGCGGTCGGCCACGCCGTGGGTCAGGAGGTGGTGACCGACATCACCTGGCACGGGGACCGCGCGGCGCACTTCGTCGCCAACTCGATGTCGCAAGGCTCCGTGCTGATCGACGGCACGGGCGTGGTCAAGATCCCCTGCCTGGAGGCGTGATCCCATGGCCTTCGATCCCAAGAACCTCAGCGTTCTCGCTTATGCCAATGGCTTCACGCTTTGGCATTACCGAACCGCCGATCCGATGGCCGAGCTCTCGACGGCAGGATACTTCAACGCTGCCTCGGGGCTCTTGCGCGTCGGGGACCTCGTGATCGCCCATGCCGGCGTCGGCGTGATCCCCGCGCACGGGCTGCTCGTCGTCCGTGGCAACAGCGGCGGCGTGGTCGATCTTTCCGACGCGACCCCGGTCGGTACCACCAACATCGACTGAGCGGCACGCGCCGCCCGAACGATCCGTCCGGTCGGGAGGGGTGACCCTCCCGACCGCCCTCGCCGCCGCGCTTGCGGAGGTCTGCCATGCTCTCGAACTTCGCGCGCGCCGCCGGCGTCGCGGCGTGCCTCGTCGCTTTCTGCCTGCCCGCGGCAGCCTCCGAGCCGCCATCGGCCTGCCCTGCGCTGTCGCTCGCGGCACTCGCCGAGCGGCTCCCGGAAGCTCGCCGGTTCGCGATCGACGGGGCCGCGCTGGCACCACTCCTGGCTCTCTGGCCCGTCGATCCGGATCTCGCCGACGCCGTTCGGCCGGATTCCGCGACCGTCTTCGCTTTGCCCGGCCGGCCGCTGCTCGTCGCGCTCACCCGCGCGGGCTGCGTCGTGGGTGCCTTCGCCGCCGACCAGACACGCCTCTTCCACGACCTTCGCGCGCGGCTGGGTCTGCCGATCTGACCCTTCCGGCGCGCAACGGGAGCGTCCCATGCCGCATTCCGCCCTGAGCCTGTGCGCCGCGGCCCTCGTCAAGCTCGGCGCGCGGCCGATCGAAGCGCTCGACGAACCGACCGCCGAGGCCGAGGTCGCGGGCCGGCTCTACCCGCTCGTGCGCGACGCGGTCCTGCTCGCCCATCCCTGGTCGTTCACCCTGGCTCAGGCGACTCTCGAGCGCGAGCCGACCCGGCCGGCCGGCGACTTCGCGGCCGCGTTCCGCCTCCCGGCCGATCTCCTGCGGACGATCTCGGCGGGTCAGGGTGGGAGCGGTCGCGGCCTCGTCTATCGGGTATTCGGCGATCGGCTGCACACCGACGCGGAGCAGGTTCTCCTCACCTATCAGCGCCGCCCGCCCGAGGCGGAGTTCCCGCCTTATTTCGTGCCCGCGCTGGTCGCGCGTCTCGCGGCCGAGTTCTGCTTGCCGATCACCGAGAACGCCGCGCGCGCCGACGTGCTCAACCGGCTCGCGGCGAGCGAGCTCAAGCTCGCCAAGCTGATCGACAGCCAGCAGGCGACACCGCAGCGAGTCGAAGACTTCACCCTCGTCCGGGCGCGCCTCGCATGACGCGCCAGCTTCTGTTGAAGACGAGTTTCGCCTCGGGCGAGCTCGATCCGTTGATGTTCGGCCGGATCGATCTGCGCGCCCAGGACGACGGCGCGCGCCGCCTCCGCAACGTCTTCGTCCACAGCGGTGGCGGTGTTTCGCGGCGGCCCGGCACGCGCATCCTGGCCGAGGTGCCGGGAGCGCGCCGGCTTCTGCCGTTCGACGACGACGATGCGGCCTTTCTGCTCGTCCTGGCGCCGGAGCGGCTCGTCGTCCTGCGCGACGGAAATCCGGTCGCCGACCTCGAGGCCCCTTGGTCGGCTGAGCAGCTCCTGGAGATCGATTGGGCACGCTATCGCGACCGCCTCTACATCGTCCATCCCGATGTCCGCGGGATGGAGGTCATCCGCCGACGCAACGGCCCGGGCCAGCCGGATCGATGGGAGCTCCGCGACTGGCGCTTCGAAGCGGTCGAGCCCGAGCCCGGCATCCGCCGTCCGCTCGCACCCTTCGCCAAGCTGGCACCACCGGACACCGCGGTCCGCGTCCGTCGCGACGGCGACGATCCACCGGCCGGGGCCTCGGCCGGCGATTTCGTGCTCGTCGATGCCCGCCACACCGAGGGTGCTTCGACCGATGCGGTCTTCAAGCCAGAGCACTACGGCGTCTGGTTGAAAATCGCCGGCAAGTACGTCCGGATCGTCAATTATCAGGCCCCGAACCTGGTCCTCGCGAAGGCATACGATTCGTTCCCCGACAGCGCCTGGACGCTGCGATGGGAAGAAGAAGCCTTCAGCCACGCTCGCGGCTGGCCGCGCGCCGTCTCGTTCCACCAGGACCGCATGGTGATCGGTGGCTCGCGCGACCTACCCGACTGGGTCTGGATGTCGCGCACCGGTCGGCCCCTCAATTTCGACGTCGGCACCGGTCTCGACGACGAGGCGATCGCCTTCCGGCTCGCCGACGAAACGCGGCACGTGATCACGAACCTCGTTCCCGGCCGGAATCTGCAGATTTTGACGACCTCCGGCGAGTGGATCGTGAAGGGGTTTCCGGTCACGCCGGCCGGGACCCAGGTCGAGCGGCAGACCCGGATCGGCTCGCGGCCCTCGCCGAGGGTCCGGCCGATCGACGTCGACGGGGCGACCTTGTTCGTCGGTGCGAGCGGTCGCGAGCTGCGTGAGTTTCTCTACACCGAGGTCGAGCAGGCCTATCAGGCGGCCGATCTCGCCACGCTTTCGCGCCATTTGCTGGACGACCCGATCGACGCCGCGTTCGACGGTCAGCGCCGGCTCTTGTGGATCGTCCGTCGAGACGGTCGGATCGCGACCGTCACGATCGATCGCAACGCCAACGTCGCCGCCTGGACGCTCCAGGAATTCGAGGGTTCGGCGCGCGCCGTCGCCACCCTGCGGGGCAAGCTCCATCTGCTCCTGTCTTGGGCCGGCACGACCGTGGTCGAGACGCTCGAAGAGGGTCTCTGGCTCGACCACGCCTCGGTCGCGGAAAGCGAAAGCGCGACCACGCAATGGTCCGGATTCGGGCGGTATGTCGGCCGCTCGGTCGCCATCCTCGCCGACGGAGCCGAGGTCTGGCGCGGTACGCTCGGTGCCGATTCGATCCTGCTCGGCTCGCCCGCCCGCTCGGTGGTGGTGGGTGTGGCCTACGCGCACGAGATCGAGCCCGCGCCCACCAACGCTGCATCGCGCGGGGTCGCTCTCGACGCGTTGCATCGGCCGATACGGTCGACGTTTCGCCTCGCCGACAGCCGCCGGCTGTCGGTCGACACGGGTAACGGTTTCCAGACCGTCGATCTCGCGAGTCCGGGGAGCCAAGCGTTCTCCGGCGATCGCGTGTTGCGCGCGATGGGTTGGCGGCGCGGGCACGACGCATTCCTTTGGCGGATCCGGGACGATGCGGCCACGTCCTTCACGTTGCTGGCCGCGCAAACCGAACTCAAGGTGAACGAGTAATGGGTGCGCTCACGAGCTTGGCCACGCTCGGCCTCGACTTGGCGCTCGCGCAAAAGGCCCGCGAGGACGAGGCGGATCGTATCAAGGAGCAGCGGCGGGCCGAAGTCCGCCGCATCCGCGCTGCCGATCTCGAGGATCAGCGCCGTCAACAGGCGGCGCTCGCTCGGCGCCTCGCCCAGGAGCGGGCGCGCGCCGGCGCGCTCGGCATCGCCGGCACCGGCGGCTCGTTCGATGCGGTGCTGCGCGGCCTCGAGGAGGAGAGCCGCGCGCTCCGCGACGCGCGGCAGCGCGAGACGTCCGCACGGATCGCCGCCGCTCGCGAGCGTTGGGGTGCACGTTCGCGCCGCAACCTACTGGAGGTCACCGACCGTTTCGGCGAGATCGGCGCCCGGCTCCTCGACCGGCCAGCCGGCTCGCGGCGCAGCCTTCTCGACTGAGATGGACCGACCCGATGCGAGCCCGACCCCTCCGGTCGACCCGAGCGTAGAAAGGTTCGAGCAGCGACTGCCAAGGATCAATTTCTTGCGCTTCGTGTGCCTATGGAATTACCATCAGGGCCGGACCACGCCACGACTTCATCTCGAGATCTGCCAGTGGCTGGACGAATGTTGGCGGCACAACGATCGCCGCTTGATCGTTCTCGTGTTCCGCGACGCTGGCAAGTCGACCCTCGCCGCCCTCTATTGTGCGTGGCTGCTGTACGGCGATCCCGAGCTGCGCATCCTCGTGCTATCGGCCGATCAGGCGCTCGCGGTCAAGATGACCCGCAACGTGCGCGGGATCCTCGAGCGTCACCGGCTCACCCGGCATCTCCTGGATCGCCGGCCGGAGTGCTGGGCGGCCGACCAGCTCACGGTTCGGCGCAGGCGGGTTCACCGCGACCCGTCGCTGTTGGCGCGCGGGATCGGTGCGAACATTACGGGATGCCGGGCCGATGTCGTCGTCTACGACGATGTCGAGGTGCCGAACACCGCGGACACGGAAGAGAAACGGGCGCTGTTGCGCGAGCGGCTCAAGGAGGTCGAGTTCGTGCTCGTGCCGAACGGCTTGCAGCTCTTCATCGGCACGCCGCACAGTGATCATTCGATCTATTCGGAAGTTCCGCGACGGGATCTCGGCGAATCGGAGCCCTTTTTGCAAGGTTTCCAGAGGTTGACCATGCCGCTGGTCTCGCGCAAGCGCGGGGAGCAGCGCTGGCCGGAACGTTTCGAGAATCCCGATGTCGATCGGCTGATCGAGCGAGCGGGTCCGGCCAAATTCCGCAGCCAGATGCAGTTGCTGCCCACCCGGCCGGAAGACGTCCGCCTCGATCCCGACCGGCTGCTGCCCTACGATGCGGCGATCGAGGTGGCCTCGGCGCACGGACGCGAGGTTCTCGAGATCGGCGGGCGCCGGATGGTCTCGGCCACGGCCGCCTGGGATCCGTCCTATGGCCGACCGGACCGTGGCGATGCGAGCGTGGTGGCGGCCTTGTTCGTCGACGGCGAGGGTCATTATTGGCTGCACGCGATCGACTATCTCGTCGTCCGACCCGATCGCAGCGAAGCGGTCGACGAGGCCACGGCGCTGTGCCGAATGGTGGCGGGGTTTCTCGTGCGCCACCACCTCCCGTCCGTGATCGTCGAGAGCAACGGGATCGGCGGCTTTCTGCCGGCCCTCTTGCGCCAGGAGATCCGGCGCTGCGGCGCCGGTATCGCCGTGATCCAGCGGGCCGCCACCGTGCCCAAGGATCGCCGGATCCTGGAGGCGTTCGATCCGCTGTTGGCGGCCCGCCGGTTGCACGTTCACCGCAGCGTGCTCGCCACCCCGTTTCTCGAAGAGATGCGGAACTGGCGCCCCGGCCGACGGGGTCGCGACGACGGGCTCGACGCGGTCGCCACCTGCCTTCTGGCCGAGCCCGTCCGCCTGCCGCAGGTGGTGGCCCGGCCGGCCGGCCCGACGTGGCGGCACGCGCCGACCACGTTCCACGCGCCGAGCGATTTCCGGCTCTGACGTTCCGACGGCCGGCGCTTGCTTTTGGCGGGTGCCGGCCTAGGAAGGGTGCGAGGAGCGCGGGAGGTGCCGATGGTCCGGCTTCTGGCGAAGGTCGTGGCAGCGCTGGTGGGCTCGATCGGGGTCGCCGCCGCGCAAGGCTTCCAGCCCGCGATCATCTTCGACATGGGCGGCAAGTTCGACAAATCGTTCAACGAAGCCGCCTACAACGGGGCAGAGCGGTTCAAGCGCGAGACCGGGATCGATTATCTCGAGTTCGAGGTGACCCAAGAAGCGCAGCGCGAGCAGGCCATGCAACGCATGGTGCGACGGGGTGCTACCATCGTCGTCGTGCTCGGGTTCCAGAACGGCACGCCGCTGCAGAAGGTCGCCGCCGAAAACCCGAACAGCAAGTTCACGATCATCGACGCGGTCGTCGATCTGCCCAACGTCCAATCGGTGATCTTCAAAGAACACGAAGGCAGCTTCCTCGTCGGCATGGCCGCCGCGCTCGCGAGCAAGACCGGCAAGGTCGGCTTCGTGGGCGGGATGGACATCCCGCTCATCCGCAATTTCGCCTTCGGCTACGAGCAGGGGGTCAAATACGTCAACCCGCGGGCCGAGGTGCTCGTCAACATGACCGGCACCACGCCGGCCGCCTGGAACGATCCGGCCAAGGGTGCGGAGCTCGCGATCAGCCAGTTCGATCGCGGTGCCGACGTGGTCTACGCCGCCGCCGGCGGCACCGGTATCGGCGTGCTCCAGGCCGCCAAGGACAAGGGCAAGTTCTCGATCGGCGTCGACAGCAACCAGAATTATCTCCACCCGGGAAGCGTGCTCACCTCGATGCTCAAGCGGGTCGACGTCGCGGTCTACAACGCGTTCAAGGACGCGCGCGCCGGCACCTGGAAAGCGGGCCGACTGGATCTCGGGCTCGCAGAGGACGGTGTCGGCTACGCGCTCGACGAGCACAACCGCGGCGTCCTCACCCCGGACATGGTCGCCAAGCTCGAAGCCGCCAAAGCGGACATCATCGCCGGGCGGCTCGTGGTCAAGGATTACTACTCGACCCAGAAACAGTGAGCCAACCGGGCGGTCGGGCGGTGTCGGCGCCCGCCGTCGAGCTGCGCGGCATCACCAAGCGGTTCGGGCCGGTCCTCGCCAACGATCGCGTCGATCTCGTCGTCGAACCAGGCACGATCCACGGTATCGTCGGCGAGAACGGCGCCGGCAAGTCGACCTTGATGAATGTCCTCTACGGTTATTACCAGGCCGACGCCGGCACCATCCTGGTCGACGGCGAGGTGCGACGGATCGCCCGGCCGATCGACGCGATCCGTGCCGGGATCGGGATGGTCCACCAGCATTTCATGCTGGTCGAGCCCTTCACCGTCATCGAAAATCTCCTGCTCGGCGCCGAGGGTGGACCCCTCCTCGGCCGCGGTCGGGCCCGGCTGCGCGTCGAGCTCGAACGGATCGGCCGCTCGTACGGCCTCGAGGTCGACCCCGACGCGAAGGTCGGCGAGCTTCCGGTCGGTCTCCAGCAGCGGGTCGAGATCCTCAAAGCACTCTGCCGCGGTGCCCGGGTGCTCGTCCTCGACGAACCCACGGGGGTCCTGACACCGCAAGAAGCCGACCAGCTGTTCCGGATCCTGGCGAGCTTGCGCGAGCAGGGCAGGACGGTCGTGTTGATCACCCACAAGCTGCGCGAGATCATGGCGGTCACCGATCGCGTGAGCGTGATGCGCGGCGGCCGCATGGTCGCCCATCGGCGGACCGCTGCGACCGATCCCGAGGAGCTCGCCGCGCTCATGGTCGGTCGCACCATCCGGCTGCGGCCCGACAAGAGCCCGTCCCGGCCGGGTCGCGCCGTGCTCGAGGTCCGCGACCTCCGGATCGTCGACGAGCGCGGCGTCGCCCGTGTCGACGGGGTGAGCTTCGATGTGCGCGCGGGCGAGATCGTCGGGGTCGCGGGTGTCGCGGGTAACGGCCAGAGCGAGCTGCTCGAGGCCATCGGCGGGATCCGTCCGTTCCGAGGCGAGATCCGGATCGACGGCGTGCCGGTCGCGGCCGACCCGTCCGGCCGGCCCCAGGGGCTCGGCCACGTCCCGGAAGATCGTCTGAGGATGGGGCTGGTGGGCCCCTTCGCCGCCGCCGAGAACGCGATCCTCGGATACCAGCGGCGGCCCGCTTGGGTCGCCAACGGCATGTTACGGCGTCGCCGCATCCACGACGCGTGCGCGCTCTGGCTCGAGCGCTACGACATCCGGCCTCGCGCACCGTCGTTGCCGGCGATCGCCTTCTCGGGTGGCAACCAGCAGAAGCTCGTGCTCGCCCGTGAGCTCGAGCACGACCCGACCTTGCTGCTGGTGGGCCAGCCCACCCGCGGGGTCGACATCGGTGCCATCGAGTTCATCCACCAGCGGCTGGTAGCGATGCGAGACGCCGGCAAAGCCGTCCTCCTGGTCTCCGTCGAGCTCGACGAGATCATGGCTTTGGCCGACCGCATCCTCGTCATGTTTTCCGGGCGCATCGTCGGCGAGCTTTCGGCCGAAGAAGCCGACGAGCGGCGCATCGGCCTCTTGATGGCCGGGCTTCGCGCCGAGGCGGCCTGATGCGGCCGGGGAGCCGCCTGCCCGGTTGGGTCGAGCTCGGCCTTCTTCCGACCCTCAACCTCGCGACCGCACTCCTGATCGCAGCCGGGATCGTCGTGCTGCTCGGCGAGAGCCCGCTCGACGCGGTGGGCCTCCTGCTCTACGGGGCGTTCGGCTACGGCGAGGCGGTCGGTTACACCCTCTTCTACGCGACCAACTTCGTGCTGACGGGCCTCGCCGTGGCGATCGCCTTCCACGCCGGCCATTTCAACATCGGCGGCGAGGGCCAGGCCTATCTGGGTGGCCTCGGCCTGAGCCTCGCGGCGCTGCAGCTCGGCCATTTGCCAGGACCCGTCGCGATCCCGCTCGCGGTCGCCGCGGCCGCGCTCTTCGGCGGGCTCTGGGCGCTCCTTCCGGGCTGGCTCTACGCCGCGCGCGGCAGCCACGTCGTGATCACCACGATCATGATGAACTTCCTCGCGGCCGCCTTGATGACCTATCTCTTGGTCAACGTCCTCATCAAGCCGGGCCAGCAGATCCCCGAGACGGCGGTCTTCGCGCCCACGGTCTGGATGCCCGCTCTCGCCCCCCTCCTGGCACCGCTCGGGGTCGATCTCGGGCGCTCGCCCGCCAACCTCACCCTCCTCCTCGCTCTCCTGTGCTGCGTCCTCTTCGCGCTCTTCGTCTGGCGCAGCCGCGCGGGCTACGAACTGCGCGTCGCCGGAACGAGCGAGCCCGCGGCCGTCTACGCCGGGATCGCACCGGCGCGCGTCGCGATCCTCGCCATGACGCTCTCGGGCGCACTCGCCGGCCTCATGGCGGTCAACGAGATCCTCGGCCATCAGCACCGCCTCGTTCTGGGCTTCACCGGCGGTTACGGCTTCGTCGGCATCGCCGTGGCGCTGATGGGTCGCAACCATCCGCTGGGGATCCTGCTCGCCGCCCTCTTGTTCGGGGCGCTCTATCAGGGCGGCTCGGAGCTCGCGTTCGACATGCCCCGGATCAGCCGCGACATGGTCGTCGTGATCCAGGGGCTGGTCGTGCTCTTCGCCGGGGCGCTCGAGCATCTCTTCCGGCCCTCGCTCGAGCGGCTGTTCGCTCGGCCCGGCCTCGCGGCCGCGTCGTGAACGAGCTCTGGCTCCAGAGCCTCCTGCTCGTCGACAGCACCCTCCGGCTCGCTACGCCGCTGATCTTCTGTGCGCTCGCCGGCCTCTTCTCCGAGCGAGCCGGCGTGGTGAACATCGCTCTCGAAGGCAAGATGTTGGGCGCGGCCTTCGCCGCCGCCGCGGCAGCCGCGGCGAGCGGTTCCGCCTGGGCCGGCCTCGGCGCGGCCATCCTCGCGGCCTCGGCTCTGGCCCTCCTGCACGGTTTCGCCACCATCACCCACCGGGCCGAGCAGGTCGTGAGCGGGGTCGCGATCAACATCGTCGTCGCAGGTCTGACGCCGGTTCTGGCCGATGCCTGGTTCGCCCAGGCGGGGCGCGTGCCCCTGCCCGGGCCGGACGCTCGCTTCGGCCCGATCGAGCTGCCGGGTGCAACCCTCCTCGCGCCGATCCCGGTCCTGGGGCAGCTCTGGGCGGAGGTCGTGAGCGGCCACAACCTGCTCGTCTACGCGGCCTTTCTCGCCGTGCCGCTGGTCGCTTGGAGCGTCGGGCGGACCCGCTTCGGCCTTCGATTGCGGGCCGTCGGCGAGAGCCCGGAGGCGGTCGATACGGCCGGCGTGTCGGTCGAAGCCCTCCGCTATCGGGCTCTCCTTCTAGCCGGCCTCTTGTGCGGCCTCGCCGGTGCGTACTTGTCGATCGCCCAGAACGCCGGGTTCATCCGCGACATGAGCGCCGGGAAAGGGTATCTCGCGCTCGCAGCACTCATCTTCGGGAAATGGCGCGCGGCACCGGCCCTTGCGGCTTGTCTCCTGTTCGCCTTCGCCGATGCCGCGCAGGTGCGGTTGCAAGGCGTGCCGCTGCCGCTCGTCGGGACCGTCCCCACCCAGGCGATCCAGGCCCTTCCCTATCTCCTCACGATCCTTTTGCTCGCGGGCTTCGTCGGCCGGGCGGTGGCGCCGCGCGCGCTCGGCCGGCCCTACGTGAAGGAACGATGAGCGATCTTCTGGCCGCGGCCACGACCGCACGGGCGAATGCCTGGGCGCCTTATTCGCGCTTCGCCGTGGGCGCGGCACTCAGGGCCGAAAGCGGCCGCGTGTTCGCAGGCTGCAACGTCGAGAACGCGGCCTACCCGCTCGGCCAATGTGCCGAAGCCTCGGCCATCGGCGCGCTGGTCGCCGCCGGCGAGCGGCGGATCGTCGAGGTCCTGATCGTGGCCGGCGCGCCGCCGCCTTGCCTGCCCTGTGGCGGCTGCCGGCAGCGGCTCGCCGAGTTCGCAGACGACGACACGCCGGTGCGGGTCGCCGGCCCCGACGGCGCGATCCTGCTCGAGACCACGCTCGGCGCCCTCCTGCCGCACCCGTTCCGGCTGCGGCCACCGACGGCGCTCGCTTCCGAGCCGCGAGCGGCGGCCGATCGCCTGCGCGAGGCGGCTAACACCCTCTCGCCCGTGATCGGACTCGTGCTGGGCTCTGGTCTCGACGCCGTCGCCGCCCGGATCGAGACCGTGCTCGAGGTCGACAGCCGCGACCTGCCGGGCCTTCCGGTGCCCGCGGTCGAGGGCCATCGCGGTCGCATCCTCTTGGGCCGTCTGGCCGGCGTGCCGCTCGTCTGCCTCCGGGGCCGCCCGCATCTCTACGAAGGCCATCCGCCCGCTGCGATCGCGCGCCCCCTCCGCCTCCTGCGCGCGCTCGGGTGCCGGATCGTGGTGCTCGCGAGCGCGGTCGGCTCGCTTCGGCCCGACATCGGCCCGGGCTCGATCGCGCTCGTGAGCGATCATCTGAACCTTTTCGGGATCAACCCCTTGGTCGGTCCCAACGACGATCGGATCGGCCCGCGCTTTCCCGATCTCGTCGATCTCTACGATCCGGCGCTGCGCGCGGTCCTGCGCGCCGCGGCCGCCAGTCGGGGCGTCGCGCTGGCCGAGGGCGTGCTCGCCGGTGTCCTCGGCCCCTGCTTCGAGACGCCCGCCGAGATCCGGATGATGCGCGTGCTGGGCGCCGATCTCGTCGGCATGTCGATGGTGCCCGAGGCGATCGCGGCGCGCCACGGCCAGCTGCGCGTGCTCGGGATCGGGGTGGTGACCAACCTGGCCGCGGGTCTCGCACCATCGCCGCCGTCGCATGCCGAGACCCTGGCGCAGGCCGCCGCGGCCGCCGACCGGTTGGGAGCGCTCTTGGAGGCCGCCGTGCCGGAGCTCGTCCGATGCCCTTGAGCCGACCCGTGGATGCGATCGAGGCCGCGCGGCGAACTCCGGCCGATGCGGAAGCGGCACGGCGGATCCTGCCGCTGCTCGACCTCACGAGCCTGCGCGGCGACGAGACGGCGGCCGAGATCGAAGCGCTCTGCT
The DNA here is from genome assembly GCA_025054575.1 of Geminicoccaceae bacterium. Classification (GTDB taxonomy): domain Bacteria; phylum Pseudomonadota; class Alphaproteobacteria; order Geminicoccales; family Geminicoccaceae; genus JANXAZ01. Next base: position 71,254 of record JANWZN010000001.1, read on the forward strand.
GCCGGGCGCTCCGCCACGCCGTGGCCGCGGTCTGCATCTATCCCGGCTTCTTGCCGGTGGCGTGCTCGGTGCTCGCCGGCTCGGCCGTACGGATCGCCACGGTCGCCAACTTCCCCGAGGGCGGCGACGATATCGGGGCGGCCGCCGCGGAAGTCGCCGCCGCGGTCGCCGCCGGCGCGCAGGAGGTCGACGTCGTGGCGCCGCTCGCCGCCATTCGCGCGGGCGATCTCGAGAGCGTGGCCGAACTCGTCGAAGCCTGCCGTTCCGCCGCGCGTCCGACCACCCTGCTCAAGCTCATCCTCGAAACGGGACTCTTGGCCGAGCCGAGCCTGATCACGGCTGTCGCGCGCACCGCCGTGATGGCGGGTGTCGATTTCTTGAAGACCTCGACCGGCAAACGCTTCCCTGGTGCGACCCTGGAAGCCGCCGCCGCGCTGCTCGAGGTGATCGCCGAGACCGGCGGCCGCGTGGGCCTCAAGCTCTCGGGCGGGATCCGAACGCTCGCCGACGCCGCCCCCTATCTGGCGCTGGTCGACGCCACCATGGGCCGCGATTGGGCGAACGCGTCCCGGCTCCGGTTCGGCGCCTCGGCGCTTCTCGACGACCTCGTGCGCGTGCTCCAGGAAGCGAGCCCCGGAGCGGGTCCGTGCTGATCCCGCAGGAGATCATCCGCAAGAAGCGCGACGGCGTGCCGCTGTCGGCGCCCGAGATCGAGGCGTTGGTCGCGGGCCTGGTCGACGGCTCCGTGGTCGACGCCCAGGTCGGCGCCTTCGCCATGGCCGTCTGCCTGCGCGGGATGAGCCGGGAGGAGACGGTGGCCCTCACGCGCGCCATGGCCGCGAGCGGTCGCCGCCTCGACTGGTCGGATCTGCCGGGACCGGCGCTCGACAAGCATTCGACCGGCGGCATCGGCGACAAGGTGAGCCTGATCCTGGCCCCACTGGTGGCGGCGTGCGGCGGCTTCGTGCCGATGCTCTCCGGACGCGGCCTCGGCCATACCGGCGGCACGCTCGACAAGCTCGAGAGCATCCCGGGACTGTCGGTCGAGGTCGAGCCGGAGCGGCTGCGCCGCATCGTCCGCGAGGTCGGCTGCGCGATCGTGGGGGCTGGCCCCGATCTCGCTCCCGCCGACCGGCGCCTCTACGCGATCCGCGACGTCACCGCGACGGTCGAGTCGATCCCGCTGATCACGGCCTCGATCCTTTCGAAGAAGCTCGCCGCTGGAGCGCGGGCGCTGATCCTGGACGTCAAGGTCGGCTCCGGTGCGTTCTTGCCGGCACGCGAGGACGCGCGGGCGCTGGCCGAAAGCCTCGTCGAGGTCGCCCGCGGCGCGGGCCTTGCCTGCCGGGCGCTTCTGACCGACATGAGCCGCTGCCTCGGCCGCACGGCCGGCAACGCGCTCGAGGTCGCCGAAGCGATCGCGGTGCTCCGTGGCGAGCCGGCCGATCCCGCCCTGCTCGAGGTGACGCTCGCGCTGGCGGCCGAGCTCCTGGTCATGGGCGGCCTGGCCAGCGACCCGGCGAGCGGCCGCGCGCGCTCGGCCGAGGCGCTCGCGAGCGGTGCCGCCGCGGAGCGGTTCGCGCGGATGGTCGCGGCGCAGGGCGGACCCGCCGATCTCGTCGACCGGCCCGCGCGCTACCTGCCCGCGGCTGCGGCGACATGCCCTGTATATCCGTCCCGATCCGGCTACGTGACGGCGATCGACGGCAGGGCGCTCGGGCTCGCGATCCTGGAGCTCGGCGGCGGCCGCACGCGACCGGGCGAGACGATCGATGCCGCCGTCGGCTTGACCGCGGTCGCGGCACCGGGCGAGCTCGTCGGGCCCGAGCGGCCGGTCTGCTTCGTGCACGCACGAACCTCGGCCGATGTCGAGGCCGTGCGGCCGCGCCTTCGGGCCGCGTTCGCGATCGGGGAGGAGAAACCCGAAGCGCGCGCGGCCGTCCTCGAGAACATCGGCGAGCCTTGACGGCGCCGAGGCCGCGGCCCTAATCAGCCGGGCCAACGGGGCGGGCCGGGTGGCGCCGCCTTTTCGTTGTTCGCGCTGTGAAAGGGATTGCCATGGCCCGACGCTGTGTCCTGTCCGGCAAGGGCGTGCTCGTCGGCAACAATGTGAGCCACGCCAACAACCGGACCAAGCGCCGGTTTCTCCCGAACCTGCAGAACCGCCGTCTCTACAGCGAGGTGCTCGGCGAGACCGTGTCGCTGCGGATCGCGACGAGCACGCTGCGGACGATCGAAAAGCGCGGCGGACTCGACGGCTACCTCAAGAGCGTGGCCGAGAGCGAGCTGCCGCGCGAGCTCGTGCGGCTCAAGCGGCGGCTCGAGGCGCGGACGGCCGCCGCCGGCTGAGGGCGCCAGGCGAGCGCGATCAGCAGGGTCCGCTGCCAAGGGTTGAAATTGTCGTCCGCGACCAGCCAGAGGCGAACGGTGCCCTGATCGTCCGGGGGCTCGGCGGCGAGCCCCTCGAGATTGTCGATCGACCACGAGCCGAGCCAGCGGGCGAGCTCGAAGGCGGGCTCGACGATGGCGGGCAGATCGGTCGCGTCGCGCGCGGGATGGGCCACCAGTCGCGCGGCGAACCCGCGCAGCGGCGAAAAGCGCCGCTCCAGCACGAGCAACCAGTCGCCGATGTGTTCGGCTGCCGTCGGGGCGAAACTCGGCGCCGGCCGATAACCGAGTGTGCGCACGGGCCGCCCGTCTCGCAGCAGCAGGGCTGGATGGGTCTCTCCGAGCCGGCCCTCGCCGATCGCGAGCAGCGATCCGTCGGGCAAGGCGACCAGGGCCTCGATCCCGAGATTTTTCGGCAGCCCCGCGATCGGCTCGGGCAGCGGGCGCGGCTCGAGGTCCAGCGGGGCATCGCCGCCGGCGGGCACCGGCAGCGGGGCCAGCGCATGCGCACCCTCGAGCGCGATCCAGAGCCGTCGGTCGGGGGTTCGGGCGAGGTCTTCGCTATCGGGCGCACGCGCTCCGATCCGAAGCTCGCTGACCTGCCAGGCGGTCGGTGGAGCCAAGGGCCCGTGGGGATCCGGCAACGGCGCCGACCACAGGGTCCCGCGGTCGCTCAGCGCCAACAGGCGCCCCTCGTGCACGAGAAGCCCGGAGAAACCGCCGAACCGCGGATCGTCGCTGTCGAGCCGCCAGGCGGCCAGGAGCTCGACACCCTCGCCTAGCCGCAGCCTCTCTTCGAGTTCGGCTCTGGGCAAGGCCCGCGCCCGAACTTCGGCCCAGTGGCCGCCCGTGCCGGCCCTTTGCGGCAGGGTGCAGGCCACCGCGAGGATCGCGAGGATCGCGAACAAGGCGACGCTCGGCGCACGGGGTCCGAAACGAAGAGGGCCCGCCGATGGGCGGGCCCTCCGGAGACGGCAGGGTGCCGGTCTCACTCGCGATTCTGGCCGAACAACTGCAGCAGCATCATGAAGAGGTTGATGAAGTTGAGGTAGAGGCTCAGAGCGCCCATGATCGCGTTCTTCGCGATCAGCTCCTGGCCTGCGCTCTCGACATACTCTTCCTTGAGACGCTGCGTGTCCCAGGCGGTGAGCCCGGTGAAGACCAGCACACCGATCACGCTGATCGCGAACTGGAGCGCCGAGCTACCGAGGAAGAGGTTGACCAGGCTCGCGATCACGATGCCGATCAGGCCCATGATCAAAAACGAGCCGAACTGGGAGAGGTCGCGCTTGGTGGTGTAGCCATAAAGGCTCACCGCACCGAAGGTCGCCGCTGTGATGAAGAAGACGCGCGCGATGCTCGTGCCCGTGAACACGAGGAAGATGCTCGCCATCGAGAGGCCCATCACGATGGCGAAGGTCCAGAAGGTGAGCTGCGCCGCGCTCACGCTCATCCGATGGACCCGCGCTGCCAAGAAGAAGACGAAGCCGAGCGGCGCCAGCATCACCACCCACTTGAGCGGCGTGCCGAAGATCACCGCCATCAAGGGCGGCGAGGTGGCGACCACGAACGCCGTGAGGCCGGTGATCGCCAGGCCGAGGCCCATATAGTTGTAGATCGACAGCATGTAGCTGCGCAGGCCTTCGTCGATCCGCTCGACGGCGACGCTGCGCGCCTGCGCTACCCTCGGATCCATTCGAAACGCCATCGTCGTCGTCCCTCCGCGACAAGCCGGGCCGTCCGGGTGACCCTTGCATATGGGCGCGTGGGCTCGGCGCGCAAGGCTGCACCGCCGAGCCTACCCGTTCGGAAACTTGTCACGAGCAGACAATGGCAGGTTTGCGGCTTCGTGAAACCTTGTTCATGTCGCATCCGGCAGTGATCGCCGGCGAGCGCTCCCGCCTTCGCCAGTCCGCCGAGCTCGCCGGTATCGAAGGAAGCGGCCCGGCTCTTGATCGGTGATTGAAATCCGTTCGGAAAAAGGGCAATGCTCAGGCGATAATTCGGGCGGGAGGGGGCGATGACGTCGAGCCGCCAACCCCAAGGTTCCCAAGCGGTTCGGGCCGCCGAGCATGCCGGCGCGGGCCTGGCCGAGGCCGCCGCACCGTTCGCTCGGGGTGCGAGCGAGTCTGCGGGACGTCGGCCACTGTCCGCTGCGGCGCGAGAGCTCGTCATCCGGCACGAGAGCGGCGGTCGCGCCCATTACGAACAGACGATCAAGGCCCGGCCGCATTGGCCGGGCTTCGGCTCCGGCGTCACCATCGGATTCGGATGGGACCTCGGCTGGCACACGCGGGCCGAACTCGACCGCGCATGGCGGCCCCGTCTGGGAGATGCGGCGACCGACCGGCTGGCCGCAGCTCTCGGTCTGCGCGCGGTCGAGCCGGACCGGGCGGCGAAGGTGGCTCGGCTCAAGGCGCTGGTCCGCGCGCTGGCCGACATTCGGATCCCGTGGGAGACCGCCGAAGCCGTCTTCGACGCCGAAACGATCCCCGCGGAGGTCGCACGGACCGAACGTGTCCTGCCGCATACCGACGAGCTCCCGGACGATTGTTTCGGCGCGCTCGTGTCGCTCGTTTTCAACCGCGGCGCGGGCGGGTTCGACAGCACGGCGCCCCGCTTCCGCGAAATGCGCGCCATCAAAGAGCACATGCAGGCGCGGGCCTTCGACCGCATCCCGGCCGAGCTGCGCGCGATGAAGCGCCTGTGGCCCGAGGGCTCCGGATTGCGAGCGCGGCGGGAAGACGAGGCGAGCCTGTTCGAGCGCGGGCTCGCAACGGTCGCGGTCCGCGCACCCGCCCGCGCGGGTGCCGCCGGGACCGTCGCCGAGACCGCACCGCCGCTGTCGGTTCTCGACGCTGCGCCCGACCCCGTCGACCTGCGCGATCTGCCCTATCGCCCGCCCCTGGTACCGTTGCCCGACCGCTGGCCTCCGGCGAACGAGGTGGCGGCGCATCTCGAGAGCTACTGGTCCGACGGGATGATCCTCGACCAGGGCCGCGAGGGGGCTTGCACGGGTTACGGCCTCGCCGCCTGCATCAACTTCCTCCTCTGGTATCGCTGGGTGAAAGCGAACCGCCCGCAGGGCGAAAAGCCCGCCCGCGTCAGCCCGAAGATGCTCTACGAACTCGCGCGCCTCTACGACGAATGGCCGGGCGAGGACTACGAGGGGTCGTCCTGCCGGGGCGCCATGAAGGGCTGGCACAAGCACGGTGTCTGCGCCGAGACCCTGTGGCCGCCGGCGGGTCGGCCCGATCCGCGCTGGGCAGAGGACGCGGCCGAGCGGCCGCTCGGCGCCTACTACCGCATCGACCGCAGCGCGATCGGCGATCTCCAGGCCGCGATCCACGAAGTCGGGGCGGTCTACGTCTCGGCCCTGGTTCATCGCGGCTGGCGCCTCGGCCCGGCGATCGCCGGCCTGCCGGTCATCGCCTGGCGCAGGCAGCCGGCGGAGGGGGGCCACGCCTTCGCCCTCGTCGGCTACGAGCGACGCGGCTTCATCGTTCAGAACTCGTGGGGCGAGCGCTGGGGCTATCGCGGCTTCGCCATTCTGACCTACGACGACTGGCTCACCCATGGCATGGATGCCTGGGTCGCGGTGACCGGTGCCCCGATCGAGCGCCCCTCGCTCGCGGCGACCGCGAGCGCGGCAGCCGAGCCCTTGGAGCCGGCGCCGGTCGCGATCGCCCGCCCCCTGCTCGTGCGCACCGCACTCGCGCGGCGCGGGCCCGCTCTGGACGATCCACGCTGGGACGAGGCCCGGGCCAGGCGGCACACGCTCGTGCTGGGCAACGACGGGCGGCCCTTGCGCCGCCAGCCGGATGCCACAGGCGCCGCCGGTGAGGTCGATCTCCTCGTCCGACACGCCCCCGCGGCCGGCCTCCGCGAGCTCGGCAGCACGAAGCTCGCGATCTACGTCCACGGCGGGCTCAACAGCGAGAAGAAGGCGGTGGAGCGGGCGCAGGTGCTCGGGCCGTTGTTCCTGCGCAACGGCATCTGGCCGATCTTCGTCGCTTGGCGATCGGGGGTGGGCGAGACGCTTGCGGCCCAGGTCGAGGACCTCGGCCGCGCGGTCCTCGAAGGCCTCGGCCTGCGCGCCGGTCGGACCGCCCTCGAGCGGTTCAAGGAGACCCTGGGTGAGATCCGCGACAAGACGATCGAGGGTCTGGCTGGAAACGGCATCCCGCGCGCCCTCTGGTCGGAGATGAAGGAGAACGCCGAAGCCGCCTCCGGGGCTGGCGGCGGCTTGGCTCTCGCCGCCGAGGCGTTGGCGCTTCTGCGAGCCGATTTGCCCGAACTCGAGCTGCATCTGGCGGGCCATTCGGCGGGCTCGATCCTCCTCGGCCGTTTTCTGGCGCCGCTACAGGCGAAGGCGTTGCGGGTCGCGAGCCTTCACTTGCTGGCGCCCGCCTGCACGATGGGGTTCGCTGCCGACACCTTCGGTGCCGCCCTCGGCCGCGGGCGCCGAGCGATCCTCGACCCCCGCCGTGTCGCGATCTGGGTGCTGAGCGACCGCAACGAGCGGGCCGACACGGTCGGGCCCTACGGCAAGTCCCTGCTGTACCTCGTGAGCCGCGCACTCGAGCGCAACCTCGTGAGCCGCGCACTCGAGCGCAACCTCGTGAGCCGCGCACTCGAGCGCAAGCGCAAGGCACCGCTGCTCGGCCTCGAGGCGGCCTGGGACCCGAGCGTGGCACCCGAGCGGGAACCGATCGCGATCGACGAGGAGGGGCGCCGCCGCTGGCTGGAACTCTGGGCCGACGGGCCGCCGCCCGAGGTGATCCGCGAGCCGCAGGTGAGCACGGGGCCCGGCTCCGTCCCGGCCGGGCATGCGGCGTTCGACAACAGCATCGAAGTGCTGCGCTCGGTCCTGCGCGGCATTCTCGAGAAGGATCCGGCGATCCCGCCGAGCGACCTATCCGGGATCTGATCGGCCGGCATCGGCCAGCGCCCGGGCCCGCTCGCGCAGCTCGAACTTCTGGATCTTGCCGGTCGAGGTCTTCGGCAGAGGTCCGAAGACCACGGTTTTCGGAGCCTTGTAGTGCGCGAGGTGCACTCGACACCAACCGATGATCTCGGCCTCGTCGACCCCACTCGTCTCGGGCTTCAGGGTCACGAACGCACAAGGTGTTTCGCCCCAGAACGGGTCCGGCTTGGCGACCACCGCCGCCTCCATGATCGCGGGGTGCCGATAGAGCACCTCCTCGACCTCGAGCGAGCTGATGTTCTCTCCGCCGCTGATGATGATGTCTTTCGAGCGATCTTTGATCTCGATGTACCCGTCGGGATGGACGACCGCGAGATCGCCCGTGTGGTACCAATCGCCGGCGAAAGCTTGCGCGGTGGCGGTCGGGTTCTTGAGATAGCCTTTCATCACCGTGTTACCGCGCAAGAGCAGCTCGCCCATGGTCGTGCCGTCGGCGGGAACCGGCGTCAGCGTCTGCGGGTCGGCCACCAGCGCTTCCGCCATGGTCGGGTAGCGAACACCTTGGCGGGCGATCTTCTCTGCCCGCTCGCGCGAGCCGAGCGCGTCCCAGTCCGGCTGCTCGATGCAGGCGGTGGCGGGGCCGTAGACCTCGGTGAGGCCGTAGAGGTGGACGACGTGGAACCCCATGGCCGCCATCGCCTCGATCACGGCCGAGGGCGGTGCTGCGCCGCCGGTGCCGACGACGACGCGTTGCGGAAACCTCCGTCGTGCCTCGGCAGGGCTGTGGATCAGCATGTTGAGGACGACCGGCGCACCGCAGAGATGGGTGACCCCCTCCTCGGCCACGAGCCGGAAGATCTCGCCCGGATCGACCTTCCTCAGGCACACGTGGGTTCCGCCGATCGCCGTGACGCCCCAGGTATAGGTCCAGCCGTTGCAGTGGAACATCGGTAAGGTCCACAAATAGACCGATCGCGGCGAAAGACCGAGAACGAGGGCGTTGCCGAGCGCGTTCAAGAACGCACCGCGATGATGATAGACCACGCCTTTCGGGTTCCCCGTCGTGCCCGAGGTGTAACAGAGCGAGATCGCATCCCATTCGTCCAGCGGCAGGACCGGCTCGCTGTCGGGATCGCCCTCGCCCAAAAACGTCTCGTAATCGACGGTGCCGAGCCGCTCGCCGGGATGGTAGGGGTCGACGATGTCCACCACCGCCGGCGGTCGACCCATCCGGGCCAGCGCCGCACGGGCGAGCGGTGCCAGTTCGCCGTCGACCAGAAGGAGCTTGGCCTCGCCATGCTCGAGGATGAAGGCGATGGTGGCGGGGTCCAACCGCGTGTTGAGCGCGTTGAGCACCGCACCCGCCATCGGGATCCCGTAATGCGCCTCGAGCATCGGCGGGATGTTGGGACAGAGCACCGCCACCGTGTCGCCGCGGCCGATGGCGCGTCGCCGCAAGGCCGAAGCGAGCCGGCGGCAACGCGCGAGAACCTCGCCCCAGGTCCGACGCTGCTCGCGGTAGACCACGCCCGTGCGGTCGCGGAACACGCTTCCCGCCCAGCGCAGGAAGTCGATCGGGGTGAGCGGGCGGAAGTTGGCTCGCGTCCGATCCAACGCGACGTCGAAGATGCTCGGGGCCGGATCGTCCTGCACCGCTGCCTCCCTGGGCTCTGCCTCGCTTTGCGAGCGCGGTTCTAGGGCGCTGCTCCGCGCCGCAGAAGAGGCCGATCGTGCTCGCTCGCGGGGCTGGAGAGCGAGTCCGCTGGCCGGGTTCCGGCCTGCTCGACGAGCACGACAGCGACCAACAGCAGCGCGGTCGCATAGTAGATGCTGTTGAAGTAGTTCTGAAACAGCGACTGGCCGAGCATGTCGGCGACGATCGCGAGGAGCAGCGCGCGTCGCAAGGGCGAACGCTCGTGCCGCGCGGCCTGCAACGCGCGGCCCGTCGACCAACCCAGCAACAACAGCACGAAGCCCAGACCGAGCACCCCCGCCTCGACGAAAAAGCGAACCGGCTCGTTGTGCGGCCATTCGAGAAGCCGCGTGCCGTCGATCGCCGGACGACCGTCGCGCAGGAGTTCGCGGACC